>CAZDHU010000102.1:0-24114 GCA_964505355.1 uncultured Myxococcaceae bacterium
CGCGGCGACCGCGGCATGTCGAACCATCCGGCCTTCCGCAAGGATTCCACGCACCGGATCATCGATCTGATCGCGCCGATCGGCAAAGGCCAGCGAGCGCTGATCACGTCGCCGCCGAAGGCGGGCAAGACGATGATTCTCAAAGACTTCGCCAACGCGATCAGCGAGAACCATCCCGAGGTCTATCTGATCGTGCTGCTGATCGACGAGCGGCCCGAAGAAGTCACCGACATGCAGCGGAACGTGAACGCGGAAGTGATTTCGTCGACCTTCGACGAGCCGGCCACCCGCCACGTGCAGGTGGCCGACATGGTGATCGAGAAGGCGAAGCGGCTCGTCGAGCACAAGCGTGACGTGGTGATTCTGCTCGATTCGATCACGCGACTCGCCCGCGCGCACAACACCGTGGTGCCGCACTCCGGAAAGATTCTTTCCGGCGGCGTCGACTCGAACGCGATGCACAAGCCGAAACGATTCTTCGGCGCGGCCCGCAACATCGAAGAAGGGGGCAGCCTGACCATCATCGGCACCGCCCTGATCGACACGGGATCGCGGATGGACGAGGTGATCTTCGAAGAGTTCAAGGGAACGGGAAACAGCGAGATCGTGCTGGATCGAAAGCTCGCCGAGCGTCGAACCTATCCCGCGATCGACATCACGAAGTCGGCGACCCGACGCGAAGAGCTGCTACTTCCCGAAGCGACGCTGAACCGCATGTACATCCTGCGCAAAGTGCTCGCGCCTCTCTCGCCGGTCGACTCGATGGAGTTTCTGATGGAGAAGATCAAGGCCACCGACTCGAACAGCGAGTTTCTGGCCTCGATGAACTCCTGAGTCCGATTCGAAAGGCTTCGCGCGCGTCGACGGGTGCGTGCGAAGCCGGCCCCTCCCCCTCGCGAACTGGCAACGACCGCGCGTGTCGCGAGCCAGGATCGTGCATTACCGTGGGTTTCGGGGCACCCGGGCGTTCCGGCCCGAGCCTCCATGAGGCGTCGCAATGTCGGAACTGCTCGAACGGATGACCGAGGTCGAAGCGAAAGCGCGTGCGCTCGAGGCGCGCCTCGCCGACCCCGGTCTCGTTTCGAACCCCGGCGAGTTCGCGAAGACGGCGAGACAGTTCGGTGCGCTGCGGCCCCTTCTCGAAGCCGGATCCCGCCTCCGGCAGGTGCTGGCCGATCTCGCGGGGGCCCGCGGCCTGCTCTCGGACGAGGACGTCGAACTGCGCGAGATGGCGCGCGGCGAAATCGAACGGCTCGCGGCCGAACGCGACTCTCTCGAAGCGCGGATCCGGGACCTGCTGGTTCCGAAGGATCCCGATGACGACAAAGACGTGATCCTCGAAATCCGAGCCGGCGCGGGAGGCGACGAGGCCGCCCTGTTCGCGGGCGATCTGTTTCGCATGTATTCGCGCTACGCCGAGCTGCGGGGGTGGAAGGTCGAACCGCTCTCGATCTCCGAAACCGAGGGCGGCGGCATCCGGGAGGTGATCGCCAGCGTCAGCGGCGAGCACGTCTTCGGCCGGCTCAAACACGAGCGCGGGGTGCACCGCGTTCAGCGCGTCCCGGTGACCGAGGCCGCGGGACGGATCCATACGTCGACGATCACAGTCGCGGTCCTGCCCGAGGCCGAAGAGGTCGAGATCGACCTGAACGAGAAGGATCTGCGAATCGACGTCTTTCGTTCCTCCGGGCCGGGCGGACAGAGCGTCAACACGACCGACTCGGCGGTTCGCGTGACGCACCTTCCGAGCGGCCTCGTGGTGCAGTGCCAGGACGAGAAGTCTCAGCACAAGAACAAGGCCCGGGCGCTCAAGATCCTGCGCGCGCGGTTGCTGGAGGCGGAACAGGAGAAGAAGGCCGCCGAGCGGGCCAGTGATCGCCGTGCCCAGGTCGGTACGGGCGATCGCAGCGAACGGATCCGTACCTACAACTTTCCGCAGTCTCGCGTGACGGATCACCGGGCGGGCGTCACGCTGCATCAGCTCGACCGCGTATTGCAGGGAGATCTCGACGAGCTGCTCGATGCGGTGGATGCCTTCGCGCGCGCAGAGGCCGAACGACGGGGGGCTGCCTCGTGACGTCCGCGGCTCCGCGTGCGCGAACGGAGGCCGAGGCCGTGCCGCCCGCCGGCGCAGGGCGCGCCTGGACCGTTCTCGAACTGCTGCGCTGGACCACGCAGCATTTTGCATCGCGTGGCATCGAGAATCCGCGTCTCGACGCCGAATGCCTGCTGGCGTTTGCGCTCGCCTGCGATCGACTCCGGCTCTATCTCGACTTCGAGAAGCCGATCGAGGCCGAAGAACGCGCGCGTTTTCGTGAGCTCGTGCGTCGCCGCGCCGGAGATCGCGTGCCGGTGGCGCAGCTGGTTGGCGAGCGCGAGTTCTGGTCGCTGCGCCTCGCGGTGACGCCCGATGTGCTGGTTCCGCGACCCGAGACCGAGGGCGTCGTCAGCGCGGCGCTCGAACTCTTTCCGGAGCGAGAGGGCGAGGTTCGCGTGCTCGACGTGGGAACCGGCTCGGGCGCCATCGCGCTCGCGATCGCGAGCGAACGGCCGAAGGCACGCGTGCTGGCGACCGACGTTTCGCCGGCCGCTCTCGGGGTGGCGCGGGCAAATGCGGAGCGTCACGGGTTGAGTCATCGGATTCGCTTTCGATGTGGTGACGCGTTCGAGCCGGCGCTCGGCGAGCGGTTCGATCTCGTGGTTTCGAATCCGCCGTACGTCGCCGAGCGTGACGCGGCCGGTTTGCCCCCCGAACTCGCGCACGAGCCCGGCATCGCGCTCTTCGCGGGCGTCGACGGAACGGATCGGCTGCGACAGCTCGTCGCCGAAGCGGCCGGCGTGCTCGAACCCGATGGTGCGATCGTGCTCGAATGCGGTCCCGAGCAGGCGCGTCCACTGGCCGGATGGCTGGCCGCGGCCGGCTATGCGCAGATTCGCATCCACGAAGACCTCGCGGGCCGACCGCGGGTCGTGGCGGGCCGGCGCGCGGGCGAGGAAGGTGTATCGATTGCGTCGGGGGGTGGGCACTAGATGGATCGCATCGTCGTGCAGGGAGGCGCGAGACTCGAAGGAAAGGTGAGCGTGTCGGGATCGAAGAACTCGACCCTCGCACTGATGGCGTCTGCGCTGCTCGCCGAGGGCGAGACCGTGCTGCGAAACGTGCCGCGGGTGCGAGACGTCGCGACCATGCTGCACATCCTCGAAGCGCTGGGTGCGCGAGCCGATTTCTGTCCCGAGGATCCGCACGCCGTGCGGATCACGTCGCAGGTCACGAAGGCCGAGGCGCCGTACGACCTCGTGCGCCAGATGCGCGCTTCGTTTCTCGTGCTCGGTCCGCTGGTCGCGCGCTTCGGTCTCGGACGCGTTTCGGAGCCGGGAGGCTGCGCGATCGGCGTGCGCCCGGTGGACCAGCATCTCAAAGGACTCGAGGCGCTCGGTGCGACGACGCGACTCGACCACGGCTACGTCGAATGCAGTGCGCCCGGCGGTTTGCGCGGCGCGCGAATCGTCTTCGATCTGACGACCGTGAACGGAACCCAGAACGTGATGATGGCGGCCACGCTCGCGGCCGGCGAAACGGTGCTGGAAAACGCGGCGCGCGAACCCGAAGTGATCGAACTCGCGGACGTGCTGGTAGAGATGGGTGCACGCATCGAGGGAGCCGGCAGCGACAGGATCACGATCGAGGGCGTCGAGCGACTGCATGCCGTGACCCACGACGTCGCGGGCGATCGGATCGAGGCGGGAACGCTGCTCGCGGCCGGTGCGATCACGCGCGGCGAGGTCGTGATCGACGGCGTCGATGCGTCGACGCTCGAGAGCACGCTCGACAAGCTGCGCGAAACCGGTGCCGAAGTCGACGTCGAAGGTCGCTCGATCAGGCTGCTCGCGCACGACCGCCCGGAAGCGATTCGCGCGGTCACGGCGCCGTATCCCGGCTTTGCCACCGACATGCAGGCGCAGCTGATGGCGCTGCTCTGCGTCGGATCTGGCTCGAGCCTGGTCACGGAGACGGTCTTCGAGAACCGCTTCATGCACGTTCCCGAGCTGCAGCGCATGGGCGCGGACATCACGCTCGATGGCCGATCGGCACACGTGCGTGGTGTGAGACGCCTGCAGGCCGCGCCGGTGATGGCGACCGATCTACGAGCGTCCGCCGGGCTGCTGGTGGCCGCGCTCGCGGCCGAAGGCGAGACGACGGTCGATCGCGTGTATCACATCGACCGGGGCTACGAGCGCATCGAAGAGAAGCTGCGCGGCCTCGGTGCCGAGATTCGACGGGAGGGCTGACCCATGGCGAGTCGCGCGAGTGAAAAGAGCCCGCTGGCGGTGCTGCGCACGGACGAGGCCGGTTTCGAAGCGGCGTTCGCGAAACTGTCGCGGCGCCACGTCGCCGCCGACGAGAAGGTCGAGAAGGCCGTGCGGCAGATCCTCGACCGGGTGCGCAGCGGCGGGGATCGCGAGCTGCTGGCGCTGATCCACAAACACGACAGCGCGAAGGTGCAGGCGATCGAGGTCAAGCGCGACGAATGGGATGCCGGCGTCGCGAAGGTCGATCCGGCCGATCGGGCGGCGATTGGCAAGGCCGCAATGAGGGTTCGCGATTTCCACAAGCGACGCATTCCGTCGAGCTGGGAAGTGCGCGAGGAAGGCGGAGCATTGCTCGGGCAGCGCGTGCGAGCGCTGACACGGGTCGGCGTGTACGTGCCGGGCGGCAAAGCGTCGTATCCCTCGACCGTGGTGATGAACGTGATTCCCGCCTCGGTCGTCGAAGTGCCGGAAATCTTGATGGCGACGCCGGCACGCGCGGACGGCAGCGTGGCACCGGAAGTTCTGATGGCGGCGCGTGTCGCCGGAGCCCATCGCGTCTTCAAGATGGGGGGCGCGCACGCGGTCGGTGCGTTTGCCTTCGGTACCGAGACGGTGCCGCGCGTCGACAAGATCGTCGGGCCGGGAAGCGTCTGGGTCGCGGCGGCGAAACGAGCGGTCTTCGGCGAAGTCGGCATCGACAGCGAAGCGGGGCCGAGCGAGGTGCTGATCCTCGCGGACAAGACCGCGACCCCGGCCTGGCTGGCGGCCGATCTCGTCTCGCAGGCGGAACACGACGAGCTGGCGTGCGCGGTGCTGGTGACTCCGGCCAAAGCGCTCGTCGCGCGGGTTCAGGATGCGATCGCGAAGCTGCTGGAGACGATCGACCGGGCGAAGATCGCGAAGGCGGCGCTGGCCGCGCGGGGTGCGATCGTACAGACGCGCAACATGGACGAAGCGATCGAACTCGCGAACCGCTACGCACCCGAGCACTGCCTCGTGGCGGCGGATCTTCCGGATCCAATCGCGAAGCGCATCGTCAATGCCGGAGCGCTCTTTCTCGGGCATTACACGCCGGTCGCCGCTGGAGACTATCTGGCGGGCCCGAACCACGTGCTGCCGACCGGAGGCACGGCGCGATTCTTCTCGCCCCTCGGCGTGGAGGATTTCATGAAGCGGATGAGTATTCTCCGCTTCGAGGCGCCGAAACTGCGCGAACTCGGGGCCGACGTGATCCGGCTGGCGACGCTCGAAGGCCTGACCGCGCACGGAGAATCGGTCGAGTTGCGGCTGCAGAAGATTCGTCGCGCCCGGCGCGAACGTGAAGCCGCACGCGATGCGGCCGAGGCGGAGGCCGACCTGTGACGGCGACCAGACCCCGTCGGGCGGAGATCGCGCGACGAACCAAAGAGACGCAGATCGAGGTCGAACTTTCGCTCGACGGGCGCGGGCAGTACGAGGTGTCGACCGGGATCGCCTTCTTCGATCACATGCTCGAATCGTTTGCGCGGCACGCGTCGTTCGATCTGCGGCTCGCGGCGAAGGGAGACCTCGCGGTCGATCTGCATCACACGGTCGAAGACGTGGGGATCGCGCTGGGGCAGGCGTTTCGCGAGGCCCTCGGCAGTGCCGAAGGGATTCGGCGTTACGGACAGTGTTTGCTGCCGATGGCCGAAGCGAAAGTCGAAACCGCCGTCGACGTGTCGAACCGGCCTTATCTCGTGTATCGCGTCGAACTCGCGAACGACCGGATTGGTGGCTTCGACGCCTCGCTGGTCGAGGACTTTCTCCATGCGTTCTCGCAGAACGCGGGCCTCGATCTGCACGTCGAGCTTCGTTACGGGAAGAGTCCGCACCACGTGGTCGAGGCCGTCTTCAAGGGCCTCGCGCGCGCACTGCGCGTGGCGATCGAACGCGATCCCCGCGTCGAAGGGCTGCCGACGGTGAAAGGCGCGTTGTGAAAAAGGCCGTGCCGGCAGTCGCACTCGTCGACTACGGCTCGGGAAACCTGCGCAGCGTCGCGAAGGCCCTCGAACGATCGGGGCTTTCGCCGGACGTCACGCAGGATCCTGCCGTGATCGATCGCGCCGACGCGGTCGTCTTGCCGGGCGCCGGAGCATTTCGTGACGCGGCCGAGCGTCTGGCCGCCAAAGGTCTCGACGATGCGCTTCGCCGCGCGATCGGCGACGGGAAACCGTACCTCGGCCTCTGCCTCGGGCTCCAGCTGCTCTTCGACGAAGGACGTGAGCATGGCGTGACGAAGGGCCTCGGTGTGTTGCGCGGCGTGGTCGAGCGGTTTCCGCCGGCGACTCCGTCGGGCGAGCGTTTGCTCGTTCCGCACATCGGGTGGAACGAAGTCCGCTACCGCGGAGCCCATCCGATCCTCGATCGCCTGCCGCCGCGGGACGTTTACTACTTCGTGCACTCCTACCGTGTGCTGCCGGAGGATCCGGCGTGTGTGGTGGGCGTCACCGACCACGGGGAAACGTTCGTTTCCGCCGTGGCGAGCGAGAGGATCTTCGCCGTGCAGTTTCATCCCGAAAAAAGTCAGGCGGCCGGCAAGCGGTTGCTCGACGCCTTCGCGGCCTGGGTGGCGTCATGCGGCTGAGTCGGATGTCCCTTGCCGGCTCGCTGCTGGCGCTGGCGCTGGCGGCTGCTGGCTGCGCGAGTTCGCTGCGCGAGCAAGCGCTGCCCGCGCTCGCCGAATCGCATCCGCGTATCACGCGCGTGGCCGTCGCACCGTTCGGAGCTGCGAACGAACGCGGCGTGACGCCTGCCGATGCTGCGCTGGTGTCGCGTGAGATCGTCGAGGCGCTGCAGGCCCGCGGCCTCGATGTCGTCTCGCCGGGCGACATTGCGCGGGCGGCCGGCACCGACGCTGCTTCACCGGCGACCGGAACACCGGAAGCGCTCGCGCGCATCGCGGCCGAGAAGTTCGGCGCTCAGGCGCTGCTCTCGGGGCGCGTCGATCGGGTTCGCGCACGGGTCGGCGGAGCGGCTGGCAGCACCTCGCCGGCGAGCCTCGGCTTCGACGTGACGCTGCACTCCGCACCGCAGGGGGGGGCGCTCTGGCGGGCGAGTTTCGACGAAACACAGCACGGGATCAGCGACAACCTGCTCAATGCCTTCCGTTATCCCGGCGCGGGAACGCGCTGGCTCACGATCGAAGAGCTCGTGCGCTGGGGCGCCGGCGAAGTCGCGAAGCGGCTCCCCGTCAGCGAGTGACGCGCGATCCGTGGAAGCTGCTGCCATGTCCGCGTTCGAACTGATCCCGGCGATCGATCTGCTGGAGGGTCGTTGCGTCCGGCTCACGCAGGGCCGCTATGACGCGGCGACGGTCTACGACGATGATCCCGCCGGCCGAGCCCGCCGCTTCGCCGCGCATCCAATCCGGCGGCTGCACGTGGTCGACCTCGACGGTGCGAAGGCCGGACGACCGGTCAACGGCGTCGCCGTCCGCGCCATCGTCGAAGCCGCGGGAGCGATTCGCGTTCAGCTCGGTGGTGGTCTTCGCTCGTCCGCTGCGATCGAAGAGATGCTCGGGCTGGGGCTCGATCGTGTGATCCTCGGAACCGTGGCCCTGCGCGATCCAGCTCTCGTACGCGAGAGTGCACGCCGATTTCCTGGACGCATCGCGGTTGGAATCGACGCACGAGACGGGCGCGTCGCGGTCGAAGGCTGGACGGAAGCGAGCGAGATCACGGCCGAGGACATCGCGCGGCGCTTCGAGGATGCCGGAGTGTGTGCGATCGTCTTCACGGACATCGCGCGCGACGGCATGCTGAGCGGGCCGAACCTCGAGGCCACTGCGCGCCTTGCCGGCTGCGTCGGGATTCCCGTGATCGCATCGGGTGGCGTCGGCAGCGAAGAGGATCTGCGCAGAACCGCGGCGCTCGCCGCGCGCGGTGTGGCCGGCGTCATCGTCGGCCGCGCGCTCTACACCGGCGCGGTCGACCTCGCGCGTGCGCTGGAGATCATCGCATGCTGCTGAAGCGCATCATTCCCTGCCTCGACGTCGATCGCGGCCGCGTGGTCAAGGGTGTGAAATACGTCGACCACGTCGATGCGGGCGATCCGGTCGAAGTCGCCCGCATCTACGACGCGCAGGAAGCCGACGAGATCACGTTTCTCGACATCACGGCCAGCTCCGACGAACGCCGGATCCTGCTCGACGTGGTGGGGCGCACGGCGGAATCGATCTTCATGCCGCTCACGGTCGGTGGTGGTGTTCGAACGCTGCAGGACGTGCGAGATCTGCTGAACGCCGGCGCCGACAAGGTGTCGATCATGACCGCGGCCGTGCATCACCCCGAGCTGGTCAGCGATGCGGCGGCGAAGGTCGGTAGCGCCAACCTGGTGGTCGCGATCGATGCGCGACGCTGCGATCCCGCGGCGGTGGGTGCCGGTACGGAGCGCGCGGCCTGCTGGGAGGTCTGCACGCATGGCGGCCGCCGGGCCACCGGGATCGATGCGGTGGCGTGGGCACAGCGGATGGCAGAAGCCGGGGCGGGCGAGATCCTGCTCACCAGCATGGACCGCGACGGCACGCGCAGCGGCTACGACCTCGAGTTCGTTCGCGCGGTGGCGGACGCGGTTTCGATTCCGGTGATCGCGTCCGGGGGCGGAGGCAGTCCGGAAGATCTCGCGGCCGCCCTCGACGACGGGCCGGCCGGCGGCCACGCGCAGGCCGCCCTCGCCGCGTCGATCTTTCACTTCAAACAGTTCACGGTCGGCGACGTCAAGCGCCGGCTGCTCGAACTCGGTGTTTCCGTCCGGCCGCCCTCCGTTGATGGCCCGGTGGGCCTGCGCTAGGGTGCCCGACAGTTCTGCGGGTGCAGTGTAACTCGTTGACAAATCGAGCGGTTTTTGATTCCGGACGAGGTTCGATCGGGGTCGCCGCGCGGTTCGGCCGGGCGCCGGAGAGGGCGCCGCGACACCCATCGCGCCGCCGGGCCACACATCCCTGAGGGCCTGTACGGGCGGCGGGGTGTGTCGGGTCTGCGGGCGGGTCTCTCGTGAGCCGTCGAGATGGGGCGGTTCGCGCGGCAGTGAACATCGAAGCCGCAGTCAGCCGCGACGTCCTCCGTCGCGGACCCTTCGAGGGCCCGACTGCGTGAGGGAACGGAAAGGATCGACTGGATGCCCGTGATCAAGCTCAAGGAGAACGAGTCCTTCGAGCAGGCGATGAAGCGTTTCAAGAAGACCTGCGAAAAGGCCGGAATCCTGACCGAGCTGCGACGCCGCGAGTTCTACGACAAGCCGAGCGTGAAGAAGAAGAAGAAGGCGGCGGCGGCGCGCAAGCGGGCGTTGAAGAAGCTGAAGCGCATGGCGCGCTGAGCGAGAGGAGCAGCGGTCGTGAGACGCATCCCCGAACGCTCGATCGAAGAGATTCGGGAACGTGTCGACGTCGTCGACCTCGTCTCGCGCCATGTAACGCTCCGCCAGGTCGGCCGTAGCTTCAAGGGCCTGTGCCCGTTTCACGAAGAGAAGACGCCGTCGTTCCACGTCAACCGCGAGCGGCAGATCTTCCACTGTTTCGGCTGTGGTGCCGGCGGAAACGTCTTCACCTTCCTGATGAAACGCGACGGACTGACATTCGTCGAAGCGGTCCGTCAGCTCGCGAGCGAGTGCGGTGTCGAGATTCCCGACGACGCATCGAGCGACGGGTCGAACACGGCGCGCGCGCTCTTCGAAGCGAATGCGATTGCGCAGCAGGTGTATCGGCGTGCGCTGCGCGCGGCCGAAGGGGCCGCCGCGCGCGAGTATTTGCTGCGGCGCGGATTCGACGCGGACGCGAGTGAGCGCTTCGAGATCGGTTTCGCGCCCGATCGCTGGGACGCGGTGTCGTCGGCGCTTCGCGAGGCCGGTGTCGGGCACGAGATCGGCGAGCGGGCGGGACTTCTCGCGCGGCGCGACAACGGACGTTGTTACGATCGATTGCGCGCCCGCGTGACGTTCCCGATTCACGACGTGCGCGGGCGCGTGATCGGCTTCGGCGGACGTGCCATCCAGCCCGGTCAAGAACCGAAATACCTGAACACTCCGGAGACGGCGCTCTTTCGCAAGCGCGAGACGCTGTTCGGGTTGCCGGCGGCCATCGAGCCGGCGCGCCGCCGAGACCGTCTCGTCGTCGTCGAAGGCTACTTCGATCGGCTGGCGCTCGTTCGCGCGGGAATCTCCGAAAGCGTTGCGACCTGCGGAACCGCGCTGTCACGCGAGCATGCCGAACAGTTGCGACGGCGAGCGCGGCAGACGGTGTTGCTCTTCGACGGAGACGCCGCCGGACAGCGTGCGATGGTGGCGGCGCTCGAAGAGTTGTTGCCGCAGGGGTTGCGGGTGATGGCAGCAGTGCTGCCGGACGGCGACGACCCCGACACGTTTCTCGCGCGCGAGGGGGCCGAGGCACTCGCCGAACGGGTCGACCGTGCGCGTCCTGCGCTCGCGATGGTGATCGAGCGCGCGGTGGCGCGCGGCATCGGCACGCCGTTTGGCCGCGCGGATGCCGTGTCGACCGTGGCGCCGCTGCTCGCGCTCGTCGCCGACGGCGTCGAGCGGGCCGACTGGGTGCGGCGCCTCGCGCTCGCGGTGGGCGTCGACGAGCGACAGGTCGCGCTGTCGGTACGGGCGGCCGGCAAGGGCGATGATCGCGACGCCGAAGTTGCGGCCGCCGGTGTCTCGCTGGCCGCGGCCGTTTCGGCACTGACGCCGATCGATCGTGCACTGCGCTCGCTCGCGCGCCTGCTGCTCTCGCATCCGTCGCTCGCGACGCGAGTGCGTGCGGACGAGTGGCCCGAGGCGCTGCCGGACAATCTGCACGCAGCGCTCGTGCTGGCCATTCTCGATCAGGTCGAGCTCGGGACGGATCCGACGCCGGCGAGTCTCGTCGATCGACTCGACGAAACCCTGCGGCCGCTGCTGCTCTCGCTGTCGGTCGAGGATGCTCCCCGACTCGACGCGCACGAAGCGGAGCGCGTACTCGAAGAAACGCTCTCGCGTCTCGAACTGCGCAGGATGCGAGAAGAACGGCGGCTCGTGACCGAGCAGCTTCGCGAGGTCGCGACGCAGGACGCCGGGTCGCTGCTGCGCGAGAAACAGCGACAGATCGAGCGACGAAAGGCGGCGCTTGGAATCGGGTCCGCGACCCCGGCGGCACCGTGAACACGCGCGCGACGATGAAGATCTGGCGGACGACGAGGCTGGAAACGCGGCGCTGACCGAGAGAACGTTTTCCCCGAAACGAGCTCGGGCAACGACGCGACGAGTGATGTGGCACGCAGCAGGCAAGGAGTCCTCCCATGGCAACCCCTCCTCCCCGAAGCTCGCGCCCGGCGGGGCGTCGACCCGAACGCCGCACGGATGCCATCGACGTTTGTGGAACGAACGACCGTACGACCTCGCAAGACGAATCTGCGCCGGGTGAAGGCGCCACCGTGCTTCACATCGACGGCGGAAGTGCGGCGCGTCCGACCGACGGACGACAGACCGCAACGCTGCATGCTCGGATCCTCCAGCGTCTGCTGGCGACCGGTCGCCGCCGCGGTCACCTCACGCTCGAGGAAGTCCACGACGCCTTCGCGGACGAAGCGATCTCCGCGGAACAGATGGATCGCGTCCTCGAAGCGATTGCCGGCCACTCGATTCCCGTGCAGGACGGCGATCGGCCTCCCTTGCGACGAGGCAACGACGTCGTCGCACGAGAGAGCCGGGACGACGACGTCGGTCATACGAACGATCCCGTCCGCGTCTACCTGCGCGAGATGGGTCAGGTCTCGCTGCTCACGCGCGAGGGCGAGGTCGAGATCGCGAAGCGCATCGAGGCCGGCGAAGACGACGAAGTGCTGGCCATCGTCGGCTGCTCGTTCGGCCTGCGCGAAGTGATGCGTCTCGGAGATGCGCTGCGCAAAGGCCGAATCGAAATTCGCGATCTCGTCGACGGACTCGACGACGAGGCGGCGACGCGGACTCCCGAAGAAGCGCGCAAAGAGCTCTTCGGCACGCTGTCGAAGGCGAAGCGGATCCAGGCGGAGATCGCGCGGCGCCAGGCAACGCTGTCCGCCGGCCGGGCGGGCAGGGCCGCTCGTCTTCGCGCGAGTTCCGAGATCGAGACGCTGGCACGACAAATCGTGGTGGCCCTCCGCGCGGTGCGATTCTCCGCCCGGCGGCTCGCCGAGATCCGCGTTTCGGTTCGGTCACTCGCCGATGAGCACACGCGCCTCGCCTCGCTGCGCTGCGAGGCGACCCGTCCCTTCGCCGTTCGTCCCGACGAGTTCCGCGAACTCGCGACGGTTTCGCAGCGACGCAGTCGTCCGGGGCACGAAGCGCTGCTTCGGCTGGGCGGAGATCCTGCGCGAATCGCCGCCGTGAGCTCACGGCTCGCCGAGATCGACGCACAGATCGAGCGACTCGAAACCGAATCGGGCATGACGAGTGAGCAGGTGCGCGCCACGATCGAACGTCATCGAGAAGCGGCCGCACACACGCATCAGGCGAAGTGCGAGCTGATCGAGGCGAATCTTCGACTCGTGATTTCGATCGCGAAGAAATACTCGAACCGAGGGCTTCAGTTTCTCGACCTGATTCAGGAAGGGAACCTCGGCCTGATGAAGGCGGTCGACAAGTTCGAGTATCAGCGGGGATACAAGTTTTCGACCTACGCGACGTGGTGGATTCGGCAGGCGATCACACGCGCCATCGCCGACCAGGCACGAACGATTCGCATCCCCGTCCACATGATCGAAACCCTGCACAAGCTGAACCGGGTGACGCGAGAGCTCGTGCAGTCGTACGGCCGCGAGCCGACTCCCGAGGAGCTGTCGAAGAAGCTGGAGATGCCGGTCGACAAGGTGCGTGGCGTGCTCAAGATCGCCCGCGAACCGATCAGTCTCGAAACGCCGGTGGGCGAAGAAGAGGACAGCCACCTCGGCGACTTCATCGAAGACAAGCGGGTGCAGAACCCGCAGGACGCGATGATCAGCGCGAATCTCGCCGACCAGACGCGCCGCGTGCTCGCCACGCTGGCTCCGCGCGAAGAGCGCGTCCTCAAGATGCGATTCGGCATCGGCGAGCGTGCGAATCACACGCTCGAAGAAGTGGGCAACGATTTCGACGTGACCCGCGAACGAATCCGTCAGATCGAAGCAAAAGCGCTGCGCAAGCTGCGTCATCCGAGCCGCAGCCGCGTGCTGAAGGGGTTCATCGACGGCTGACGCCGCCTCGGCTCACTCCGAGGCGGGCGGGGGAAGCTTCGCCAGCCAGGCGGCGAAGTCGCCGTCGTAGCCGACCGCACGCTGTCGTTCCCGGACGCGCTCGAGGATCGCGGCGACGCGGTCCGGCGCGAGAGGCGCTCGCGCGTGGATCGCCTCGGTCAGCACGCGGGCATGCTCGTGCAGCGCGGCATCGCGCGCCTCCAGCAACGCTTCCTCTCCGTCGTGTCCGTCTTCGGCGAGTCCGAGAAACCGCTCGACGGCATCTCGCGAGACGTGGGTCGCGTGTTTGCGCGACGCCACGACGTTGCCCTTCCCGGTGACCACGTTTCCGGCCGAAAAGACGTTCTCGTACCCGGGCAGGCGTCCGAGGTCGAGATCGCTGAAGGCGAAGAGATCGCCCTTCATCGGAATGCCGCGCATTGGTTCGGGCACGCTGCCGATCGAACTGATGACGCAGCGTCCTCGATGTTCGAATGTCTCGTCCGTCGGAACCGGTCGTCCGCCGTCGATCCGGTTACGCCGGAAACGCAGCCCGACGAGGCGATCTCCTTCGATCAGCAGCCCCTCCGGTGCGGCGAGCGGCTCGATCCGAAACCGATATTTCTCCATCGCCTTCTCGAGCATGCGCAGCCGGCCCTGTTCGACCTTTGCGATCCGCGCGGCATCCGCGCCGTCGGGCGCTTCCATCAGCGGCATGTCTTCGATTCGCCGGCGGTAGAAAAGCGTGCAACCCGCGAGCCCCAGTTGCTCGAACGCGAGGCCGTGCTTCGCGAGCAGCTTCGGGATGCCGCCCGTTTCCAGTTCGAGCAGCGAGACCTCGATCCCTCGTTCGCGTAGCACCGCGCGCGTGGTCTCGAGCATGTGCACCTTCGCGACGTCGATCGAAGCGAGTCCGCCACCGACCACGAGCGAACCGTCTTCGATCGCGAAGCGCGGGCCGCTGAATGCGGGATCGAGCGCGTGATTGAAGGCGATGATGAACGGGTTCTGGTAGACGAGCCCACGGCCGAGCCAGTCGTCCGCGCCTTCGATCGGGAGCGAGCGATCTTTCCACGCACCGATCGCCAGTACGGTTGCGCTGAAGCCCATGCCCCGGGCGATTTCGTCGAACTCGAAATCGCGACTGATGCGCGTGAGCGGAACGAAATGCACGCCTGGCTGACCGAGTTTGCCCGCGATCGTCTCGTATTCCTTGAGACGCAGCGCATGGTGCCAGCGCGGGAGCCCGTCCTCGATCTTGCCGTACGGACGCGGGTTCTGTTCGAAGACGACGACCTGCGCACCGCGCTGCGCGAGCCGTCCCGCGACCTCTGCGCCGGCAGTCGCGCCGCCGATCACGGCGACGACGTGCGCGGGGCCGGCGGAAACGCTGTTGCGCGAGGGGCGGGTGCTCATACCGGCCGGGAGAATACCTGCCGGCCGGCGATTGCTGGCGCGAAAAGAGCGGGGTCTCGGAAGAGGAGGAGGCGTGCACGTTCGCCGTGGTAGCCTCGGCCGCGCGGGCCCTTAGCTCAGCGGTCAGAGCAGCCGGCTCATAACCGGACGTGCCCAGGTTCGAATCCTGGAGGGCCCACCCCGCTGGAGTCGCGATCTGCGCTGCGACCCCGCCCGACCCTCGACCCGATCACCAGCTCGGTGCCGGAACCGGGGACGTTCTTGCTGCTCGCAGCCGGGCTCGCTTCGATCGGCGTGCGGGCCCGGCGGCGCTCGCGCTGACGCAGCGGTCGGCCCGAGTGCGGTGACTCGTCGAACCGTGGTTCAGCGCCGGTCGGGGCGCTCTTCTTCCCAGCGTCCGCGCAGGGCGCGAAAGGTGAGGATGCGGTCCGTCGTGTAGATGCTGGCGAAGCCGGACTTCGCCGAGAGCGAGAGCACTTCTTCGCCCACGCGGATCGGCATTTCGAAGAAGCCGCCGGCGCGAGCGGAGAGTCCCAGCGCGCGGCGGTTCGTGACCACCACACCGACGTTCTGGCCGATCGCGGCGTCGATCACGAACTCGCGCGGGCCGAGGCTCGTTTCGATCAGGTTTCCGCTTCCGCCGTCGAATCCGAACGCCCGCTTGTTGCTGAACGCGACCGCGACGCGTCCTCCGCTCAGCACACGATCGGGCGCTAACTCTCCGCGACGGAAGCGCACACTCTGCCACGCGCCGGATCGCGTCGATGCCGCGAGCAGCCTTCGGTCCGTCAGCACGACGGCGACACGCCCGGTGGCCTCGCTCCACGCCACGGCCTCGCCGATTTCGAGACGCGTCGTGATTCGGCCACCGCCCTCGCCGTCGACCGCTTGCAGTTCGTGCGGCAGGACCACGATCTCGATCGCGTCTTCGAGCGTGAAGTCTTCGAGTTCGGCCGGCAGGAGCTGCGCGCGCAGCGACGCCGTACTCAGGACGGAGATCACGAGAGAGAGGACGAAGGCGGCGCGGGTGTTCAGAGCCTGCCCCTTTCGTCGTGTTCCGGGTTCCGGTGACCGTGCCGCTGGCGCCGTCGAACCGCGCTGCGCCGAAACGCCCAGAGTAGAACCGGCAACGGTTCGATGCCGAGCAGTCCGCACTCGGTCGCGCCCGCCGAACGGAGACACTGCGGATCCGCCGCGTCGAAGAGCCCATCTCGATCGTCATCGATCCCGTCCGCGCAGGGGCTTCCGGCGAGCAGCAACAGCTCGATCGGCTGGCTGTGCGCGCCTCGCGCGTCGCTCACCACCAGCTCGACGCGATACGGTCCCTCGCGATCGACCGTGAGCCGCGCGGTCAGCGGTGAATCGGGTGCGAGCGCGAAGGCGCTCCCGGCCGGCGCCGAAACGAGCTGCCAGCGTGCCGTGAGCGAGTCGCCGTCGAGATCGCAGCTCGAAGTGGCGTCGAGCGTGACGACGTCTCCGACGGCAACGCGTCGTGTTTCGCCGGCCTCGGCCGCCGGCGACGAGTTTCCTGCGTCATCACGCAGACGCACGCGTCCGTCGCGCCCGGCCAGCAGAGACACCGAACTTCCGGTCGTGGCTCCCGGCGCGAGCGCGCAGGCGCCATCGGCCGCGCGGGGTACGAAGGCGAGGCCCGACACCGTGACGCGTCGATCTGCGACCTGCGCGAGCAGGTCCGCGTCGTGGGCGCCGGGACGAACGCCGAGATTCCCCCCTGCGAGGGCGCGTAGTCGCAGCCCGCCCGCCTCGAGCCGACTCGCCCGCTCGGCATGCGCGAGCCGAAGAGCCCCGTCTGCATGCGCGTCCGCGACCAGCAGTGTTCCGTCGGTCGTCACGTCCGTGACGCCACTTTGGCTGCGCAGAATCGAAAACGTCGCGGACGGCAGCGCCCGGTGTGCGATCAGCAGACGGCGATCCTCGGCGGCGTCGTGCAGAACGAGTGCAGCCGTTCCGGGCATCGAGAGTCGCGCCGTTGCCGGCGGTGAAGCGGAGGAACGCGAGGGGTAGACGAGCATGGCGCTGCGCACGTGAGCACCTGCGGTCTGCATCCGCAGGACATCGTGCGATGCGAGCACGTTCGGCGGTCCCTCGTGACTCGACAGCAGATGATCCGCCGCGAAAGAACTCACCGTGGTCGCCCACGCACCGTCGACGCGGGCCCGCCCGTTCGTCCAGCGCGCGCCAGAAGCGGTCATCTCGAACGCACCACCGCTCGTGCCACCACCGTTTCCGTGCAACAACCAGCCGAGGGATCGCGCGGCGCCGTCGCTGCTGGTCACATCGTCCGCGACGACGAGATAGCGATGATCCGGAAACAGGAACCGGCGATCGATGCGCGCGCCCGGCGTTCCGTAGCGCGCGACGACGCGAACCGCGTCGAGAAAGGAACCGTCGAGCGGGTCGAGGAGGCTCGCTTCGCCGTCGATCGGTGGCGGCGCGAGAAATCCGCCGGGAACGAATCCCCAGAGGATCGAGGCGAGAAACGGATCCGCCGGTCCCGTCCCGTCGACCACGATGATCGAATGGCGTGCGGGGTCTTTGACGAGATCGCGCTGCGGGTAGGAGAGATAGCCGGCGTCGAGCACGACGTTCTCACCAAACGCCTGCATCAGAAACGAACCGGGTTCATGGTGTTCGTGCGACGCCGATCCGACGTGGCCCCGGCCGTCGCGTTCGCGGCCCAGCTCGAGCGCGGTGCCGTGCTCTGCACTGACGACGACCGCGATCGCCTCCCGCGACGCATCACTTCGGAAGACCGCGTCGCCGCCCTCGGGATGAAATCGCGCGACTCCCGAAGGTGGACGCACGGGAATCACGCCGTCGTCGAACCGGCAGATCATGTCGGCGGCGAGGTCGATCGACCCCTCGCTCTCGTAGGGAGTCGCGGTGTTCGCCGCGGCAAAGGCGAACGTCGGACCCTCGGCGAGATGTGTGAGCAGCGAGAAGTAGTAGGACTTGCCGGGGTTCCCGTCGTCGATCGCGGCCAGCGTTCCGTCCGGCAGCGTGAGATCGAAGAGCCAGCGCTGCAGTCGTGCGAAGAGCGGGTGACGCCAGAGATTCGGGACGGCGACTCCGCGGGCCTGCACGGTGACGTCTCCGACCAGCGCATCGTAGGCACGCAGAAACGGCAGGTGGTTCTGCGCGGCATAGCGCGCGTAGTAGGGCCCTTCCGCGTAGCCACCGTCTCCCGTCACGTAGGTGAAGCGCAAGACCTGATCGAGTCGTTCGAGCGCAAAAGCCATCCAGTCGGCGGGATCCCCGACCGCGTGGGGATCGCTGCCCGCAGCCGGCGTGTGCTCGGCGAGAACGATCGCCGCGATGCCGAGTGCGGAAGCCGACTTCGAGAGATGGTTGTTGATCAGTTGTTCGGTCGACGTGAAGGGATCGCCGCCGAGCAGCTCGGGATGCGCGAAGTGCAGATGAAACTCCGTCGCGAGGCGCGACAGGCGATCGACGATCGCCGGCTCGTCGCCTCCGAAGTCGTATCCCGCCCCGGCCAGCGTGTCGTACGCGGTCGCGTACGAAATCAGCTCTTCGCTGGTGTTGATGTCGTCGTCGAACTGCGCCGGGATTCGGCTCCGTTCGTACATCGAGAGCAGAAGCGTTCGCGCGTAGTCGCCCATCGCCCGGCGCGCCGACGGGCTCGGGAACGGCGCGACTGCCGATCCGACGATCGTTCGGTCGAGGGCGTAGAGGAAGGCCGCGTTCTTCGCCGCCTTCGACTTCTCGCGCCCGGCCGGAATCGAGTCGTCGTCGAGACTCCAGCCGCGCGAAGAGGCGATTTGCGCGTCGATGCGCGCGAGCCAGATTCGATAGGGATCCCGGTCGAGGCGCGCACGAATCGCATCGAGTTCGTGCGTCCGAAACAACACGCGCGGCCGCGTGAAGTCGACGCCGTCCGGCGTCCACGCGGCCGTGGCCGCGCTGGAGCACAGACAGACGAAGCACAGCGCGAGCACGCATCGAAGCAAGAACTGCCCCCGTCGGAAGAGACGCCGCGTTCGAATGCCGCGTCTCGCGCGAGTGTCGCACGAAAGCGCACGCGTGTGACGCCGGGCGTGTTTCGCGCCGGATCGAGAGATCGGATACCCATGCAGACATCGGAAGGAGGTACGCATGTCCTCGCTCACGCTCGTGATCGGCAACAAGAACTATTCGTCCTGGTCGCTGCGACCGTGGCTGGCCCTGCGAGAGGCGGGCCTCGCGTTCCGTGAAGAACTCGTGCCTCTCTACGTGGCCGGCTCTGCCGACGCGCTCGCTCGCCTGTCTCCCTCGGGACGCGTCCCCGTGCTGAAGATCGGAGATCTGGCCATTCACGAATCGCTCGCAATTTGCGAAACCGCCGCCGAGCTCGCTCCGCAGGCCGGCCTCTGGCCGGCGGAGTTCGAAGCGCGCGCGCTGGCGCGCGCGGTGTCGAGCGAGATGCACGCCGGATTTTCGGCGCTCCGACACGCAATGCCGATGAACGTTCGCGGAAGGGCGAAGCGGCCGCCTGCGATCTCCGACGCGGTGCGATCCGACATCGCGCGCGTCGAGCGCATCTGGGACGCGTGTCGCGCCCGGCACGGAAGCGGCGGGCCGTTTCTTTTCGGGCGCTTTGGCATCGCAGACGCGATGTTCGCGCCGGTGGTGACGCGCTTTCGCACGTACGCCGTGGCGCTGGCGCCGGAGTCACGAACCTACTGCGAAGCGGTCGAGGCGTTGCTGTCGATGCAAGAATGGGCGCGCGACGCCCGCGCAGAAACCAGTGTGATGGCGGAGACCGACGCGCTGCTCGGCTGACGGCGCGACTTGCGACGCGCACCGGACGATCCGACGGTCCGCAGCACCGCCACCCGAATCACCGGCCGCCGGAATCGTGTCGTTCAGTGCTCGCGCCGTTCGTCCGCGGCTCGAGCCGGCGTGTTCGACGCCGGGGTGCCTGGCCTCCCGCCGTCGACGCAGAGCCGATCCCGGCCGCCTTCTTTCGCCTGATACAACGCGCGATCTGCGCGTTCGAGCCAGCTCGCCACGTCTTCGCCCGGCTCGAGCCGCGCGATGCCCACCGACGCCGTGATCTTGAGCGGCGTATCGTCGACGCGCACTTCGAGGTCGCGAATCGAATCCAGCAGGCGTTCGCCGAGCACCCGTGCCGTGTCGATCGAGTCCTCGGCGATCACCACCGCGAACTCGTCGCCGCCGTACCGGGCGACGAAATCTTCCTTGCGCAGGAAGCAGCGAGACAGACAGCGTCCCAGCTCTTTCAAGACGGCGTCGCCCGTCGGATGCCCGAACTTGTCGTTCGCCCATTTGAAGTGATCGATGTCCACCAGCATCAAACAGGCCGACTGATCGAGTACGACGCCGAGTGCGCTCTGGCGCATGATGCGATCGTCGAGCGCGGCCCGGTTGTACACCTGCGTGAGCGCATCGACCTGCATCCGTTCGCGTGCGACGCGAAGCTCGCCGCGCATCGCGCGCAGCCGCTGGCCGAGGTCCTCGACCTGAGCGCGCTGTCGTTCGCGCCGTTCTTCGGACACCTGCTCGACCAGCACGATGGCGGCGGCCGCCTCTCGTTTCAGACGCTCGGTGCTGCTTCCGTCGACCGCCTCGCGAAGCTTCGAGAGCTGGACGCCCACCCGGCTGGCCGCCGTGCGGTCGGCGAGAACGGTGTTGCCGAGACCGTCGACGAAGCGTCCGATCACGTCACGCAGGTCCCCGAGGCTGCGCCGAACGGCTTCGCTCTCGGTGGTTCGCCGGTCGTTCATGTACCGCGCGACACCCGCGAAATCGCGATCGTGCGGGCCGGCCTCGGGATCGTCCGGCAGGCCGGGCGGCGCGACACGGAGCTGTAGATGCTTCGCCCAGCCCGCGCACTCCGCGAGCAGGACGGTCGCATCGAGTTCACCGACGTCGAACGCACGCTCCCCGTACACGCGAACGATCGAGCTCAGCGCGTCGATTGCCGCACCGAGATCCTCCTCGACCGATTCGTTCCCCGACGAGATCGAACGCGCCCTCGGCTTCTCTGCGGGGGGCGGGGTCTCGTCCGTCTTCCTGCGCCAGAACATCTCGCCTCCGTTCCCTCTCGAACGCAACCCTGCATCGGCGCACATCGAAAACGGATCGATCGGGCATTCGCCCCAGCCGCGCGTGACGGGCATACTGGCGGCGTGGCGCGCGACGATCAGCTCGATCTCTTCGGGGCATCGACGCCCGGTCTGCGATCGCGGAGGCGAAACCGTCCCTCGCCGGTGCAGCCCGAACTGCCGGATCCCGCACTCCGATCTCTCGCCGACCGGATTCCATCGAGGATTCGCATGGGAACGTCCTCGTGGTCATTTCCGGGCTGGCGCGGAATCGTCTACGGGAACGCCTGCAGCGAATCGCAACTCGCCCGGTACGGGCTCGAGGCGGTGGCGCTGCATCCCCTGCTGCGTGCGGCCGGGATCGATCGCACGTACTACGCGCCGGTACGCGCAGCGACCTTTGCCGAATACGCGAAGGCGGTACCCGGTGATTTTCGATTTCTGGTCAAGGCATGGGAGGGTTTGCTGCTCGAACGATTTCCGCGGCACGAGCGCTACGGAGCGCGTTCCGGAAGCGCGAATCCGCAGTTTCTCGATCCCGTGTTCGCGACCGAGCAGGTGATTTCGCCCGCGGTCGAGGGGCTGGCCGCGAAACTCGGAACCATCCTGTTTCAGTTCACCCCCGATCGGCACGGAATCTTCGGCGACCCGCCGGCGTTTGCGAGCCGTTTGCGATCGTTTCTCGGCGCATTGCCGCGTGGCCCTCTCTACGCGGTCGAGCTTCGCACGCCGTCGCTGCTCGGCGCCGACTACGTCGCGGCACTGGCCGAGACGGAATCGACGCACGCGTTCGTGATCCATCCGGCGATGCCCGATCTCGCGGCGCAGCATGCGATCGTCGGACGTGTGTCGGACTCGCGTCCCCTCGTCGTGCGCTGGATGCTGCACGCGGGGTTGCGCTACGAAGAGGCCGCGCGCCGGTTCTCGCCGTTTTCTTCACTCGCGCTGGAAGACCCGGCGTCGCGCGCCGCGATCGCGGGCCTTGCACGCGCTGCGGCCGGCGGGGGGCGAGACGCGATCGTGATCGTCAACAACAAGGCAGAAGGCTCGGCCCCGCTTTCGGTGGCAAAGCTCGCCGCGGAAATCGTGCGCGAAGATGCCGCATCGGAGTCCGCCGCCGGCGGTGCCGCGGTCGTTTCGTCTTCGCGGGCGGGGATCGCTTCCAGCGCGACGTCCCGCGATTCGTCCGTGCGGCGTTCATGAACGAACGTCGACACGAACGGGCCGGCCTTCTGTTCGCCGGGCTCTGCGCCGCGGATGCAGCGTTCGCCGCATCGTTCGCGAAACTCACCACCGGCGCGGCCGACGCGCTCTTCGTCGCCATGGCCACCACGCTCTTTGGTGCTGCCTTCGCGATCGTGCATCTCGGAGGACGCGGCGAACTCGGTCGACTCGTCGCGCGCGAACACGTCGCGGGTCTCGCACTGATCGGCGCACTCGGTACCGGTCTCGCCTTCCTGCTCTACTATGGCGGCGCCTCACGTGCGTCGGGCATCGAAACCGCACTCTGCATCCAGATCGAGCCGGCGTATTCACTCTCGCTCTCGTGGCTCGCGCTCGGCCATCGACCGACCCGGCGACGCGTGATCGCGACGCTCGCGATCCTGATTGGAATCGCGATCGCCATCGGCATCGAGCGTGCACGCGCATCGCCCGGTGTGTGGCTGCTGCTCGCGACGCCGTTCGTCTGGCAACTCTCGCATCTCGTCGTCTTGCGTGGCTTGCCCGGTGTGCCGCCGCACGTGCTGACCGGAGCCCGTTACGTCTACGGCGGCGGCATGCTCATGCTGCTCTGGCTGCTGCAGGACGGCCCGTCGCGGCTCGGCGCAGTCGAAGGCTGGTCGCGCCTTCTCGCACTGCTCGCCGTGCAGGGCGTCATTCTCAGTTATGCGGGCACCCTGCTCTGGTACAACGCGATCGCTCGTCTCGATCTCGCGCGGGCGACGTCGATCGTCGTTCCCTCGATCCCCGTGCTCTCCTTCGCCGCCGGGTTCGCGATCCTCGGCGAAGTTCCGAGCCTTCGCGAATGGATCGGGCTCGCAATCACCCTCGCCGGTGTGATCGCCTTCGTGACAGGGCCGGGGGTGGCCGACGACGACCCGAAATCCGCGCCGGAACGCCGGCGCGATGCTTCGGTGGTCAGCGAGACGTCGGGGTGATTTCCGCGTTGCGCGCCGGCGCACGCGACGCGTCGCGCGCCGCCGTTCCGACTACTTCCCGACCACGCTGACGAAGCTCACGCATCGGCCCGGTGCGCCGCCGAGGTTGTGAGTCAGGCCCAGCTTCGGATCGCGGATCTGGCGCTCCGCGGCTTCACCGCGCAGCTGCAGCCACATCTCGAACATCATGCGCAGACCGCTCGCGCCGATCGGGTGGCCGAAGCTCTTGAGTCCGCCGTCCGGGTTCACGGGCTGAGGGCCGCCGAGATCGAAGCGGCCTTCGAGCACGTCTTTCCAGGCCTGACCCCGCGGAGAGAAGCCGAGATCTTCCATCAGCACGAGTTCGGTCGGTGTGAAGCAGTCGTGCACCTCGGCCATCGAGATCTCGTTTCGCGGGTCGGTGACGCCCGCCTGCTTGTAAGCGTCTTCGGCGCTGGCCACGACTTCCGAGAAGCTGGTGAAGTCGTAGTCCTGGCGCATCGGCCCTTCTGCCGGCCCGGCGACGAACGAGAGTGCCTTCACGAAGATCGGCCGATCCGTATAGCGATGCGCATCTTCGGCGCGACACACGATCGCGGCAGCCGATCCGTCGCTCACGCCCGAGCAGTCCATGATGCCGAGGCAGCCGGCGACTTTCGGAGAAGCGTGGATGGCTTCGAGCGGAACTTCCTTGCGGAACTGTGCGCGCGGATTCTTCGCGCCGTTCACGTGGTTCTTCCAGGCGATGCGCGAGAGCACGTCCTTCAGCGTTTGCTCGTCGAGGCCGTACTTCTTCGCGTACGCCGGAGCGAGCAACGAGAACGTCGCCGGCGCCGTCAGCGTCGGATCGGTGCCGTCGCCCGCCGGGCCACTCATCACGAGTCCCGAAAAGCCACTGTCCTTCAGCTTCTCGACGCCGATCGCCATGACGAGGTCGTACGCGCCGCTCGCGACGGCGTACATCATGGCCGACCGCGGCGA
>CAZDHU010000103.1:0-1567 GCA_964505355.1 uncultured Myxococcaceae bacterium
CACCGGCTCTCGACGATCCGGATGGCTGCACAGATCGTCTATCTCGACGGCGGCAAGGTCGCGGAGTCGGGCTCGCACGACGCGCTGATGGCGCGGCCGGGCGGCGCGTACCGCGCGTTGGTCGAGACCGAGCGCATCGGCACGGGCGGGACGGCATGAGCGCGCGGCCGGCTGCCGGCGAGCTCTCGACCTCCGAGACGCTGGCGATCTTCACGCGTGCGCTCCGTTTCGTCGCGCCGCTCCGCGCGCGCTTCGGCGTGAAGCTCGGTCTGACGGCGCTCTCGCTGCTGCCGATGCTGGTGCTGCCGGTTCCCGTCAAGCTGCTGATCGACCACGTGATCGGCGACCTCTCGATCGCCGATCGCATCGACTCCTATCCGCTGCTCGCGCGCCCGCTCGTGCGCTTGCTCGAAGGCGCCGGTTACGCGGAGATCCTGGCCTGGACGATCGCCGCGCAGGCGCTCCTGCTCGTCGTGATCGGGCAGATCGGCTCCGACGGCGGCGATCGGGATCGGACCGAGGCGTGGCTGTCGTCGGGCTTCGACACCGCGACCGAAACGGAGAACGCCGCGAACTACGGCTACAGCTTCGCGGGGGGCCTGTTCGGGCTGTTCGAGTTCGGCTGGACGCTGCGGCTCACGCAGGATCTGAACCATCACTATCGCGCGCGCCTCTTCGAGCGCATCCAGAACCTGCCGCTGCACCTTTTCGACGACGAGCGGATCGGCGACGCCCTGTACCGCTTGATGTACGACACGCCGTCGATCACGCAGACCTGCTACCGGATCCTGCTCGTTCCCACGCTCGTGCCGTTCGCGATCGCGGCCTACGCCTTCACGATCTGGGACAGCTTCGACCAGCCGCGGCTCGCGCTCGCGGCGCTCGCGTTCGCGCCGCTCGCATTCGTGGCGACCTGGCCGTTCGCGCGCATGCTGCGGCGCCAGGGGAAGCGCAGCCGCGAAGCGGGCGCGTCGACGACGACCTCGCTCGAGGAGGGGATGGCCAACATCCTGGCCGTGCAGACCCAGGGCGGCGAGGTGCGTGAGCGCGAGCGCTTCGAGCGCGACAGCGAGCGCTCCTTCGCGCAGCACCGCGGCGTGCTCGCGCTCGCGATGCTCGCGATCCTGGCCGCGTTCGTGCCGGGCATCGCACTCGTGCGCTGGGTCTTCCTCGAGATCGTCGATCTGGTGATCGGCGGCGCGATCAGCCTCGGGGATTTCTCGGTGCTGTTCACCTACTTCGTGCAGATCGGCGTCTTCGCGGTGATGTTCGGATCGCTCTGGTTCGCGCTGCAGACGGCTGCCCCGGGCCTGCAGCGGGTCTTCCAGCTGATGGACCTCGAGCCCGAGCGCGATCCCGACGGCGCACGGGCACTCCCGCGCGTGCGCCGCGGCCTGCGCTTCGAGAACGTCGACTTCGCCTATCCCGACGGCACGCCCGCGCTGCGCGACGTCTCGTTCGAGGCGCGGCTGGGCGAGGTGACCGCGCTCGTGGGCCCCGCGGGCGCCGGAAAGACGACGATCATGTACCACGTCCCGCGCTTCCTTCGGCCGACCCGCGGCCGTGT
>CAZDHU010000104.1:0-25609 GCA_964505355.1 uncultured Myxococcaceae bacterium
GGCGCCGGGGCTCTCGGGGTTCAGCCAGACCACGTTCTTCGCCTTCTGGTGCATGTCGCGCAGGCACCACGCGCGCGGATCGTTGTAGTTGTTCCGCGCGTCTCCCAGCACGAGCACCGTCGTCCGCTTGTCGATCGCCGCGAGGTGATCTCGCCAGAACGCGTGAAAGGCGAAGCCGAAGTTCGACCGCGTGTAGACGTTGATCGCGTCGCCGCCGTCGAGCGCACGATCGATCGCCTCGTGAATCTCGTGATCCTGAAAGACCTGCGTGACCTCCCCGAGCTCGGCCACGAAGACGAAGCAGCGAATCTTGGTGAAGGCTTCCTGCAGCCCGTACATGAACTGGAGCATGAACCGCGACACGTTCGCCACCGACGACGACACGTCGCACAGAATCACCAGTTTCGGCCTGTCCTTCTTGCGTTGCTTGAACGAAAGCTCGAACGGGACGCCGCCTCGCGCCATGTTTTGCCGCAGCGTCTGGTGCAGGTCGAGCTTCCCCTTTTGCAGTCGCCGGCGCCGAATCGAGAGCACGTTCTTGATCCGCTGCGCGAGCCGCGTCACCACTTCCTGCATCCGGCGGATCTCGTCTTCGGTCAGGTGGTAGAAGCTCTTCTCGACCAGCGATTCGCGCCGAAAGCGCTCCATGTAGTCGAAGTTCTGCTTCTGCAGCTCGCGCTCGGTGAGATTTCGAACGCTCTGGCGCAGCGCCTCCATCAGCCGATCGACGAGACCACGCAGTGCCTGCGCCTGTTCGGCGGAAAGGCCGGCCGCGGCGAGCTGGCCGGCCAGATCTCGCAACTCGCGCCCGGCCCCCTCCGCGTTCATCTGCTCCATCGCGCGGCGACTGAAAAAGCCGATCTGCAGCAGGTTCTCGATCCGTTGGACGCCGGCCGTATCCGCCGCGCCGCGGATCAACTGTTCGAGTTTCGCGAGATCGGCGGTCAGCAGCGCGCGCGCCAGATCGGAGAGCTCGACGTCTCCCGGCGCCATCCCCTGCATCGCCTGTTCGATCGCCTTCATCAGCGTTTCGTAGGACGCTTCGCCGCCCTCGAGGCCGGAGGCCACCTGCTCGAACGACTGCTTCAGGTCGTCGTAGAAACCGGACCAGAAGAGATCGAAGAGCTGATCGTAGGTTCGAACGTCGTCCGAACGCTTGACCATGGTCGCGCGCAGAGCGTCCTTGAAGATCTCGCGGTCATCGAGGGAAAGTTCATCGAGCGCCGTGAAGGCGTCGATCGACTCCGCGACCGAAACGCGCAGCCCGCTCTTGCGCAGCAGGTTGGCGAACTCGAGGACCTTCCGTTGCATCACCCCTCCCCGACCGCGGGCAGGCCCGTCAGTGGAGGATTCCCTTCTTCACGGGTGCGGGCGGTTCGGCCGCCGCCGGAGACTCGGTACTCGCCGCCGGCGCCGCCTTCTCTTCGGCCTTGCGCACGATCAGGCGACCGAGTTCCGCCTGCGCCTTCCGAATGTCACCCTCGTACTTGAGAATCACGTTCAGCGTGTCGCGCACCAGCGCTTCGTCGAGCTGTGTCGCGTTGAGCGCGAGCAGCGCACGCGCCCAGTCGATCGTCTCGCTGATCGAGGGCGTCTTCTTCAGGTCGAGCTTGCGCAGCCGCTGCATCGCACCGACCAGTTCTTCCGCCAGCCGATCCGCGATGCCCGGGACGCGGGACTCCAGAATCCGGCGTTCGAGCTCTTCGGACGGGAAGTCGATGTAGAGGTGCAGGCAGCGCCGCTTCAGCGCGTCGGTCATCTCGCGCGCGTCGTTCGAAGTCAGGAAGACGATCGGTCGATGCGCGGCGACGAAGGTGCCGATTTCGGGCACCGAAACCTGGAAGTCCGACAGCACCTCGAGCAAGAACGCCTCGAACTCGGGGTCGGACTTGTCGACCTCGTCGATCAACAGCAGCGTCGGCGAGGTCGAGGTGATCGCGCGCAGCAGCGGCCGCGGCACGATGAAGTTCTCGGAAAAGAAGATGCTGTCCTCGGAGGCCACGCGCTGCGCCGCCTCGCGCAGTGTGCGCGTTCCGGCCATCGCCTCCGAGAACTTCTCCTTCAGGATCTGCGTGTAGAGCAGCTGTTTCGAGTATTCCCACTCGTAAAGCGCTTTGGCCTCGTCGAGACCCTCGTAACACTGCAGGCGGATGAGTTCGCGATTCGTCGCGCTCGCCACGGCCTTCGCGAGTTCGGTTTTGCCGACACCGGCCGGCCCTTCGACCAGCACGGGCTTGCCCAGCTTCGCCGCCAGAAAGACCACCGTCGCGATGTTCTTGTCGCAGACGTAGCCCTCGTCCTGCAGTCGCGTACGAACGCTCTCGATCGATTCGAACATGCCGGTCCTCTCTCGCGATCCGGACCGGCCGGCCGCGGCGCACATGAGCGCTGCGCGCTGCGCTAGCTCATGAGGTGGAGCACGTGACCGAGCTTCTCCTTCTTGGTCCGGAGATACTCGAGATTGCGCGCGTTCGGTTTGATTTCGAGCGGAACCCGCCCGACGATGGTCAGCCCGTAGCCCTCGATGCCGGCGCGTTTGCCGGGATTGTTCGTGACCAGCCGCATCCGGCGCACGCCGAGATCGACGAGAATCTGGGCACCGACGCCGTAGTCGCGCAGGTCGGGCGGGAAGCCGAGTCGTTCGTTGGCTTCGACCGTGTCGAGCCCCTCCGCATCCTGCAATCCGTAGGCGCGAATCTTGTTTTTGAGGCCGATCCCGCGGCCCTCCTGGCGCATGTAGAGGATCACCCCGCGGCCCTCGGCTTCGATCATCTTCATCGCTGCGTGAAGCTGTTCGCCGCAATCGCAGCGCATCGAACCGAACGCGTCACCGGTCAGACACTCGCTGTGCACGCGCACCAGCACGTCGTCGTCGGGGCGAATCTCACCCTTGACCAGCGCGACGTGGTCGACGTGGTCGATGTCGTTCTCGTAGACGTAGGAGGTGAACTCGCCCGCCAGCGCGGTCGGCAGCACGGCCTCGCCCACCCGTCGCACGAGCGTCTCGTTGCGCATCCGGTAGTGAATCAGGTCGGCGATCGTGACGATCGAAAGACCGTGCGTGCGTGCGAACGCGATCAGGTCGGGCATTCGCGCCATCGTTCCGTCGTCGTTCATGATCTCGCAGATCACGCCGGCGGGAGCGCGCCCCGCGAGGCGCGCGAGATCGACGGAGCCTTCGGTCTGGCCCGCACGACGCAGCACCCCGCCTTCGCGAGCACGCAGCGGGAAGATGTGCCCGGGGCGGGTCAGGTCGCGCGGCTTCGCGTCGGGTGCGAGCGCGGCCGCAATCGTCGTCGCGCGATCGGCGGCCGAGATGCCCGTCGTGACGCCCTTGCGCGCCTCGATCGAGACGGTGAAGGCGGTCCCGAACGGCGAGTTGTTGTCGTGGTCGGGCACCATCATGCCGAGATCGAGCTGACGCAGGCGATCTTCGGTCAGCGCGAGGCAGACCAGACCGCGGCCCCACTTCGCCATGAAGTTGATCGCGTCCGGAGTCACCGCGTCGGCCGCGATGCAGAGATCTCCCTCGTTCTCGCGATCTTCGTCGTCGACCAGAATCACCATCCGCCCGGCGCGGATCTGCTCGAGGGCCTGCTCGATGCCGATCACGACATCCGATGCCTCGTGCGGCGCGGTGCGCGGCTTCGGCAGGACGGTTTTCGGAAGAGGGGTGGTGCGTTCCGCGGGCATCGAGTTTCTCCCTGCGGGCCGCGCGGGGCGGTCCGCCGGATAGGCCGCCGTCCATCGGACGGCGCGCGATCCACCGAACAAGACGCGGTCGACCGGCGTCACCCCCAGATGAGGCGCAACCTATCAATCGTTGATCGGAGCGTCAACGCGACCGGGCGGCCGGGGCAGCGATCTCACGGAGTCGGCGTGCTGCGCCGTTTGTCGACGCGCGCGAGCACGCCGGCGAGAAACTTCTCTTCCGTGATGCCGAACTTGCGTCCGAAGTCGTGCTTCGTGTCGAGCGAGCGGTAGAGCAATCGCAAGAGTTCGCGGAAGGTCTCGACGACGCCTTCGCCGCGCAGCGCGACCGCAGGAAACGTCGGCACGTCCTTCCACGCGTTGCGGATCTCTTCGAGCGGCTTCACGTCCTGCAGATCGCGCTTGTTGAACTGCACGACCTTCGGGACACGCGCAAAGTCGATCCCGTTCGAGCGCAGGTTCGCTTCCATGTCGCGCCACGAGAAGGCGTTGGCTGCCGCGGCCGTCCGCTGAGAATCCGCGACGAAGACCACGGCATCCGCACCCGAAAGCACGACCCGGCGGGTGCTCTTGTGCATCACCTGACCGGGAACCGTGAAGACTTTGATCTTGACCGTGAACCCCGAGCCCGTGCCGAACTCGATGGGGAGAAAGTCGAAGTAGAGGGTTCGATCGTCGACCGTGTCGAGCGCGACCAGCTTGCCGCGCGCAGAGGGATCGAGCAGCTCGTGGAGCTGCTGGAGATTGGTCGTCTTTCCAGAAAGTGCAGGCCCGTAATAGACCACCTTCACGGTGATCTCGCGGGCTGTCATCGAGATCTGCACCATCGGCTTCGAACGCCCCCGATCCTGGCATCCCGCGCGCCGGGCGCAGCAGGTTCGCCCGGAGGATCGGCCGGACGCCCGGCGGCGTTGAGCCGCGCCGGCGCGGAGCAGTCGCGAATGAGCGCACTCCGCCGACCCCGGGGGACCGGCTCACAGGGTTGCCGACAACAACGCGACGCCGCGCCGGCAAGGGCCACGCGGAGCGGAAGTCCACGCGCAGCCGCGGCCGAGAGGTCGCGGCGAGCCATGGAGAGCAGCGTGGCCCTGCCGGCGCCGGCTCCGCATCTCGTGGATCTCATTTTCGGTAACGCGGTCAGCGGCCCGCGGATCGAAACGCGTCTAGCAACCGGGTGGCCGCCGCGGCCGGGGTCAGTTGCTGCGCTTCCACGTCACGTTCGAGCCCGGGCACCTGCGCCGCGACGGCGGGCGTGGCCCGAAACATCGCGGATAGGCCCTCCTCGACCAGGCTCCACATCCAGCTCCGCGCCTGCCGGCGGCGGCGCGCTGCGAACTCGCCCGAAGCATCGAGCGCTCGCCGGTGAGCTCCGATCGTTTCCCAGACCTGCCGGATCCCGCTTCCGGCCAGGGCACTTGCGCAGAGCACCCGCGGCCGCCAGCCGGCCGCATGCCCCCGCAGCAGGTCGAGGGCGTTCTGGTACTGCTGGCGCGTCCGTGCCGCGGCCTTCTCGTTCTCGCCGTCCGCCTTGTTGACCACGATCAGGTCCGCGAGTTCGATCACGCCTTTCTTTACACCCTGCAGCTCGTCGCCCGCTCCGGGTTGGAGCAACACGACGAAGCTGTCGACCATCGAAGCCACCGCGACTTCCGACTGCCCGACGCCGACCGTCTCGACGATCACGACGTCGTGGCCGGCGGCCTCGCAGACCAGCAGGGCCTCACGGGTCCGATGCGCGACGCCGCCCGGAGACCCGCCCGACGGCGAGGGCCGGATGAAGGCACCCGGCTCCTGCGCGAGTCGCTCCATCCGTGTCTTGTCGCCGAGTATGCTGCCCCCCGTCACGGGGCTGGAGGGATCCACCGCCAGAACGGCGACCCGCTGTCCCATCGCCAGCAGCGCGAGACCAAAGGCCTCGATGAACGTGCTCTTACCGACCCCGGGCGCGCCGGTGATGCCGATTCGAATCGCACCGCCCGACGCCGAGACGAGAAGATCGAGCAACTCACGCGCGACCACGCGGTGATCGTCGCGCGTGCTCTCGATCAGCGTGATCGCGCGGGCCAGCGCGCGCCGATCTCCCGCACGCACCGACTGCGCCAGCGCCGCCGGATCGAGCGCGGCGCCCGGCCGTCGCGTCATCCCCGCTTCGCCCGGATCGCCTGCAACACTTCGCGCGCCGCCTTCGGCACCGGCGTACCGGGCCCGAACACCGCGGCCGCACCGTGCTCGCGCAGGAAGGCGTAGTCCCCGGGCGGAATCACACCGCCCACGACGACCAGCACATCCTCTGCACCCTGCGCCTTCAGCGCTTCGACCAGCTGCGGCACCAGCGTGCGATGGCCCGCGGCCTGGCTGGAGACGCCCACCACGTGCACGTCGTTGTCGATCGCCTGCCGGGCCGCCTCTTCCGGCATCTGAAAGAGGGGACCGATGTCGACGTCGAACCCGAGATCGGCGAACGCAGTGGCGATCACCTTCATGCCCCGGTCGTGTCCGTCCTGACCGAGCTTGACGACGAGGATCCGCGGGCGGCGGCCTTCTTCGCGGCCGAAGGCTTCGACCTCGCGCCGCACGGCTTCGAAGGCTTCGTCGCCCGAATGAACCGCTCCGTAGATCCCGGACACCGATCGAATCTCCGCGCGATGCCGCGTATAGACGCGTTCGAGCGCTTCGGAAATTTCGCCCACCGTACACCGCGCGCGCGCGGCGTCGACCGCTGCTTCGAGCAGGTTCCCGTCACCGCTCCGCGCCAGCGCTTCGAGTCGTGCGAGCGCGTCGCGAGCGGCATCGGTCGATCGCTCACGCCGGATTCGGTCGAGCCGCCGGATCTGCGCCTCGCGCACCGCCGTATTGTCGATCTGAAGCACGTCGAGCGGCGCCTCGTTCGGCGCCGGGTATTTGTTGACGCCGACGATCACGTCGTCGCCGAGATCGATCCGCGCCTGCCGCCGCGTCGCGCATTCTTCGATCCGCAGCTTCGGCATTCCGGCTTCGATCGCCTTCGCCATGCCGCCGAGAGCATCGACCTCGGCGAGGATCGTGCGCGCCTTTCCGGCGAGGTCGTGCGTCAGCGATTCCATGAAGTACGAGCCGCCCCACGGATCGATCACCTGCGCGATGCCCGACTCTTCCTGCAGGATCAGTTGCGTGTTGCGGGCGACGCGCGCCGTGGTGTCGGTCGGCAAGCCGACCGCTTCGTCGTAGGCATTGGTGTGCAGCGACTGCGTCCCGCCGAAGACGGCCGCCATCGCCTCCACGGTCGTGCGCACGATGTTGTTCATCGGATCCTGTTCGGTCAGCGTCCAGCCCGAGGTCTGGCAGTGGGTGCGCAGCATCGAGCTCTCGGGCTTCTTCGGCCCGAGTGGCGCGAGCAGCTCGGCCCAGAGCAGACGCGCTGCGCGCATCTTCGCGATCTCCATGTAGAAGTTCATGCCGATCGCCCAGAAAAACGAAAGCCGACCGGCGAACGCATCGAGGTCGAGCCCCTTCGAGAGCGCCGCGCGCACGTATTCGAGCCCGTCCGCGAGCGTGAAGGCGAGCTCGACGTCCGCCGTCGCACCGGCCTCCTGCATGTGGTAGCCGCTGATCGAAATCGAGTTGAAGCGCGGCATCCGCCGCGCCGGGAACTCGATGATGTCGGCCACGATGCGCATGCTCGGCCCGGGCGGATAGATGTACGTGTTCCGCACCATGAACTCTTTGAGGATGTCGTTCTGGATCGTGCCGGTGAGTTTCTCCGCCGGCACGCCCTGCTCTTCTCCCGCGACGATGAAACAGGCGAGCACGGGCAATACGGCGCCATTCATCGTCATCGAAACCGACATCTCGTCGAGCGGAATCTCGTCGAAGAGGATCTTCATGTCTTCGACCGAATCGATCGCGACGCCCGCCTTGCCGACGTCGCCGACCACGCGCGGATGATCGCTGTCGTAACCGCGATGCGTGGGAAGATCGAACGCGACCGAAAGGCCCTTCTGCCCGGCGGCGAGGTTGCGCCGGTAAAAGGCGTTCGATTCTTCGGCCGTCGAGTAGCCGGCGTACTGGCGAATCGTCCAGGGACGATTCGCGTACATCGTCGCGCGCGGACCGCGCAGATACGGCCAGCAGCCCGGAACGCTGTCGAGATACGGGAGACCGTCGAGATCGACGGCCGTGTAGAGCGCCCGGATCGGAACTCCCTCGGCGCTGTCACGCGTCAGCGTCGCGGGATCCTTGCCGCGTAGCTCGCGTGTTGCTTCTTCGCGCCACGCGGCGAGATCCGCGCGCTCCTTCCGTTCCGACATGCCGAACCTCCCGCGATGATCCCGCGCGATTGCTCATTCGCCCGTCGCGCACCGGCAGCATAGCGAGCAGCGCTTCGCAAGCCGTTGCGACGCTATGCCGCTTCGCCTCACATCGAACGTCGATACTGACCGCCCACCGCGAAGAGCGCCTCGGTGATCTGCCCGAGGCTCGCGACCCGGGTGGTGTCCATCAACTCCGCGAAGACGTTGCCGCCCCGCCGCGCCACCGCCTGCAGCTGCCGGAGCGCCGCCGCCGCCGGTTCGGCGTTCCGTTCGTGAAACCGCCGCAGCGAATCCAGCTGCGCCGCCTTCTCTTCCTCGGTGGAGCGCATCAGCAGCGGAGCGCCGGCAGGAGTCTCACCGGTCGCGCTCTCGAACGTGTTGACGCCGACGATCGGCAGCTCGCCGCTGTGTTTGAGCGACTCGTAGCGAAGGCTCTCTTCCTGGATTCGCGAGCGCTGATACAGCGTCTCCATCGCGCCGAGCACGCCGCCACGCGCCGAGAGTCGCTCGAACTCGGCGAGCACGGCTTCCTCGACCAGATCGGTCAACCGTTCGATGGCGTGGCTGCCCTGCAACACGTTTTCGATTCGCGTGGTGCCGAACTCGCGCGCGATGATCAACTGGATCGCGAGTGCACGCCTCACCGACTCTTCGGTGGGCGTCGTCACCGCCTCGTCGTACGCGTTGGTGTGCAGGCTGTTGCACGCGTCCTGAACCGCGGTCAGCGCCTGCAGCGTGGTGCGAATGTCGTTGAACGCCATCTCCTGCGCGTGCAGCGATCGTCCCGACGTCTGGACGTGATACTTCAGCTTCTGGCTGCGATCCGACGCCCCGTAGCGCTCGCGCAGCGCAATCGCCCAGATCCGGCGCGCGACCCGCCCGATGACGGAATACTCGGCGTCGAGACCGTTGCTGAAGAAGAACGACAGATTGGGAGCGAAGGCGTCGATCGACATGCCACGCGCGAGCCACGCCTCGACGTAGGTGAAGGCATTGGCCAGCGTGAATGCGAGCTGGGTGATGGGGTTCGCGCCGGCTTCGGCCATGTGATAGCCGGAGATCGAGACGGAGTAGAAGTTTCGAACGCCGTTCGCGCAGAACCATTCCTGCACGTCGCCCATCAGTCGAAGCCCGAACTCGGTGGAAAAGATGCACGTGTTCTGGGCCTGATCTTCCTTCAGGATGTCGGCCTGCACGGTGCCGCGCACGGTCGCGAGCGTCTCCGCGCGCAAGCGCGCGTGGGTTTCGGGATCGACGGCGGATGCGCCCGGAATCCCGAGCAGCGCGAGACCGCGTCCGTCGTGCCCGTCGGGCAGCGCAGCGGCGTACGCGGGGAGCGAACGGTCCGCGAAGCGTGCACGCACCGCCTCGAGCGTTCCGTTCTCGCGCAGATGCCGCTCGACGCGCTGATCGATCGCGGCGTTCAGGAAGAACGCGAGCATCACCGGTGCGGGCCCGTTGATGGTCATCGAAACCGAAGTCGAGGGCGCGAGCAGATCGAATCCGGAATACAGCTTCCTGGCATCGTCGACCGTGCAGACCGACACGCCCGAGTTTCCCACCTTGCCCCAGACGTCGGGCCGCGGATCGGGATCGCGGCCGTAGAGCGTCACGCTGTCGAAGGCCGTCGAAAGCCGAACGCTGCGCTGGCCGCGCGCGAGCAGATGGAAGCGCCGGTTCGTTCGTTCGGGCGTCCCTTCGCCGGCGAACATTCGGGCGGGATCTTCGGACGCGCTGCGAAACGGAAACACGCCGGCCGTGTACGGAAACGATCCCGGCAGATTCTCGGCACGCAAGAAACGCGCGAGCGCTCCCCACTCCTCGTCGGGCGGGAGAGCCACCCGCGGAATCCGCAGCGCCGACAGCGTCTCGCTGAAGTTCTCGACGGAATGCTCGCGTTCGCGAACCGCGTAGCTCTGGCGCTCCGCCTCGTAGCGGGCACGAACCGCCGGCCAGGACACGAGCGCAGCGCGCGTTTCCGGCTCCAGCCGATCGAGCGCGGCGTGGTAGCGCGCGCGAAGTCCGGACACGATCGCGGGCTCGGGCGCAGCGCAGTCCGGCGGCGCCTCCTTGAACACGCCCTCGGCTGGCGCGAACTCGTCCATCGGCGGGGCGCCACAGTGCGCGAGCGTTCTCTTCAGCGCCCACGCATCGGAGGCAACGCTCGCCTGTTCGCGCGATCGCCGGTGCCAGCCGCGAACGGATTCCGCCACCTCCGCGAGATGGCGAGATCGCGCCGGCGGAATCAGCGCCTGCCCCGTGCCGTGCGGAACGTCTCGCTCGCCGAGCGTCGCGGGCGCCGGAATCCCGAGCGTGACCAACTTCGCGCGCAACGCGGCATAGAGCCGTTCCGTGCCGGGATCACCGAACCGGCTCGCGACCGTCGAATGCACGGGAATCTCGTCGTCGCGCATCGACTGTTCGCGATGATTGCGACGCCACTGCTTGCGCACGTCGCGCAGCGCATCCTCGGCGCCGGCCCGATCGCTCTTGTTGAGCACCACGAGGTCCGCGAGTTCGAGCATGTCGATCTTTTCGAGCTGCGAGGGCGCGCCGTACTCCGGGGTCATCACGTAGAGCGAGAGGTCGGCGAGATCGACGATCTCGGAATCACTCTGTCCGATGCCGGCCGTCTCGACGATCACCAGATCGAACCCCGATGCCTGCAGCGCGAGAATTCCGTCGCGGATCGCCGCCGACACGGCGAGATGCGCCTGTCGCGTCGCGAGCGAGCGCACGAACACCGTCGGACCACCAGCGGCGTTGAGGCGGATGCGGTCGCCGAGCAGCGCGCCGCCGGAACTGCGGCGCGTCGGGTCCACCAGCAACAGCGCGAGCGTGAGCTCCGGGGAATCGAAACGGATGCGGCGAACCAGCTCGTCGACCACGCTCGACTTCCCCGCACCACCGGTTCCCGTGAAACCGATCACCGGTGCGCGGTGCGCGCTCGCCCGCTCGCGCAGTCGCTCGCGCAACGGGCCGATCGAAGCGTCGCCATTCGCAGCGGCCTCCTCCAGCACCGAGAGAAGCCGCGCGATCTCGCCGTGAGCGGTCGGCACCAGTGCGTCGAGCGTTGCGGGCGCGCTGCGCGCCGGCCGGTCGGCCGACTCCCGGAGGATCGTGCGCACCATGCCTTCGAGACCGAGCCGTCGTCCCTCCTCAGGCCCGAACACGCGCGCGACGCCACGCGCCTCGAGCAGCATTCGCTCTTCCGGCGTGATCGTCCCGCCGCCGCCGGCGTAGACCCGAATCCCGCCGCCCCCGCACTCGCGCAACCGGTCGACCAGAAAGCCGAGGTACTCGAGATGACCACCCTGATACGACGACACGCAGACCGCGTGGGCATCCTCCTGCAACGCCGCAGCGACCAGCTCGTCGACCGATCGATCGTGACCGAGATGGATGACTTCCGCGCCCTGCGCCTGCAGCAGGCGTCGGATGATGTGAATCGCGGCGTCGTGGCCATCGAAGAGCGAGGTTGCCGTGACGACGCGCACGCGAGAACCCGCACTCGCGCGAGACGCACATTCCGCCGACGACGCTACGACCGACATCGATCCTCCGAATCTCCGGCGCACGAGCGGGCACACTCGCCGCCCGCAGCGCCGCGAATCGCGTGCCTCGTCAGGCTACACCGGCGCGACCGAGTGCCGCTTCCGAGGCTGCGAATCGCGCCGTCCGGCCGCAGCGGCGAACCGCGCCACCAGCTCTTCGCGCAGCGACTCTGGCGCGACGATGGCGTCGATCACCAGCTCGGACGCCAGCCGCCTCACGTCGATCTCACTCGCGTACTCCGCCCGCAGTCGTGCGACCTCTCCCGCACGGTCTTCCTCCGGCAGCGCCGCCAGCCGATTCGCATGGACCGCATTCACTGCGGCCTCGGGACCCATCACCGCGATCATCGCGCCGGGCAGCGCAAGGCAGGCATCGGGCTCGAAGCCCGGTCCGCACATCGCGTAGAGCCCCGCACCGTACGCCTTGCGCACCACCACGGAGACGCGCGGAACGGTCGCCTCCGCGACGGCCATGATCATCTTCGCCCCGGCGCGAATGATGCCCTGGCGTTCGACCTGCTTGCCGATCATGAAACCCGGCACGTCGGCCAGAAACAGCAGCGGAAGACCAAAGGCGTCACAGAGCTGGATGAAGCGCGCGGACTTGTCCGCCGAGTCGACGAAGAGCACTCCGCCCTTCACCCTGGGCTGATTCGCGATCACGCCGATCGGCCGGCCGTCGAGCCGTGCGAAGCCGGTCAGGATCTCACCCGCGAACAGCTTCTTGATCTCGAAAAACGAATCGGAGTCGACCAGCCGTTCGATCACTTCGCGCATGTCGAAGAATCGATTCTCTTCGGCCGGGATCACGGTCTCGAGGTCACGCGCCGCCTTCCCGGGCCGTCGCGGGGGCGAGAGGGGAAGCGGCGCTTCCGCGTGCGACGGCAGGTAGGAGAGGTATCGACGCGCGGCATGAATCGCCTCGCGCTCGCTCTTCGCCAGCAGGTCGCCGCAGCCCGACACCGAACAATGCATGCGCGCGCCGCCCATCTCTTCGAGCGTCGTCTTCTGCCCGATCACCATCTCGGCCATGCGCGGCGAGCCGAGATACATGCTCGCGTTGCCCTCGACCATGATCACGACGTCGCAGAAGGCGGGGATGTAGGCGCCGCCGGCGGCCGAAGGCCCGAAGAGCACGCAGACCTGCGGAATCTGCCCCGAGAGCCGCACTTCGTTGTGGAAGATCCGTCCGGCTCCGCGACGGCCCGGAAACATTTGCACCTGATCGGTGATTCGTGCTCCGGCCGAGTCGACGAAATAGACGAGCGGAACGCGCAACCGTTCGGCTCGTTCCTGGATCCGAAGAATCTTCTCCACCGTGCGCGCGCCCCACGAGCCGGCCTTCACGGTCGAGTCGTTCGCCATCACGCAGACGGTGCGGCCGTCGATCGTCCCGGTTCCCGTGACGACTCCGTCGGCCGGCAAATCGGTGGCCAGCGCGTTCGCGTGCAGGCCGTCTTCGACGAACGAACCGGGATCGACCAGCAGCCCCACGCGGTCGCGACAGAAGAGCTTTCCGCCCTCCGCCGCCTTGCGGTGATGGCGCTCCTCGCCGCCGCGCTGGATCCGCGCAATCTCGTCGTGCAACGCCTCGCTCTTCGTCATCCCGTCGCCTCCCTCGCCGCCGCTCGCCGTCGCTGTCCGCGAAGCGCGCGCAAGACGCGTCCCGCCAGCGGCCTGCGCAGCACTTCGTCCTCGAGCCACGCACCGGCATCGACCAGCGCGTCGAGATCGACTCCGGTTCGGATCCCCGCACACTCGAACAGATCGACGACGTCTTCGGTCGCGACGTTGCCCGACGCGCCCGGAGCGTAGGGACAGCCGCCGAGCCCCCCGATCGATGCGTCGAAGCTTCGAATCCCGGCCTCGTAGCCGGCCTGCACGTTGGCGATCGCACGCCCGTGCGTGTCGTGCAGGTGCAGAGCGACACGATCGAGTGTCACCTCGTCGGCGACGGCGCGGACCAGCGCGCGCACTCCGGCGGGATGGCCGACGCCGATCGTGTCCCCGAGCGAAATTTCGTCGATACCGATCGCGAGCAGCCGCCGCACCACGTCGATCACGGCCGACGATTTCACCGCGCCTTCGAACGGGCAGCCGCACACGGTCGAGACGTAGGCGCGCAGCGTCACTCGGTCGGCACGTGCACGCTCGGCGACGGGTCGAAATCGATCGATCGCTTCGGCGATCGAACAGTTCACGTTGCGCTGGTTGTGGGACTCGCTGGCCGACACGAAGACGGCCGCGACGGGGAGCCGCGCCGCGCGGAAGCGTTCGTAGCCCGCGAGATTCGGCACCAGCGCGCCGTAGCGAACGCCCTCGACGTGCGGCACCTCGCGCGCCACGCGATCGGCGTCGGCGAGCTGCGGAATCCATCGAGGTGAGACGAACGACGTGACTTCGATCGCCCGCAAACCGGCGCCTGCGAGCCGGCGTACGAGTTCGATCTTCGCCTCGGCGGGAATCGCATCGGATTCGTTCTGCAGACCGTCGCGCGGGCCGACCTCGTACAGTCGAACCGCCGGGGCTCCGCCGGCAGGCGCCGCGCCTTCGCTCACGTCGCACACGCCTCGCACGCACCGCCCGGTCGCCGGGAGGAAATCACCGGGAGCCAGCGCGACGGGCGGACGCGAGAGATCGGCGGGCTCGGAAATCGATCAGGCTTCGTAGCTGTAGAACCCGCGCCCCGTCTTTCGACCCAGCCAGCCCGCTTCGACGCGCTTCTTGATTTCGAGGCAGGCGGCGTAGCGGGGCTCGCCGTACTCGCGGTACAGGCTGTCGAGAATCGCGTGCACGACGTCGAGCCCCACCAGATCCGCCAGCGCCAGCGGGCCGAGCGGGTGGTTGCAGCCGAGCTTCATGCACTCGTCGATCGACTCCGGCGTCGCCACGCCCTGCTGCAGCGCAAACGCCGCCTCGTTGATCATCGGGAAGAGCACGCGGTTGACCACGAACCCCGGCGAATCTTTCACGTCGATCGGCACCTTGCCGAGGCTTTCTGCGAAGCCGCGCACCGCGGCGACGGTCGCATCGGTGGTGCGCATGCCGCGCACCACTTCGACCAGCTTCATCAGCGGCACGGGGTTGAAGAAATGCAGTCCCACGAAATGACCCGGACGCTTCAGATACGACGCCAGCCGGGTGACCGAGAGGCTCGACGTGTTGGTGGCGATGATCGCGTCTTCGCTCACGATGCCATCGATGCGCTGCAGGAGTTCGCGCTTGATCTCGAGCTCTTCGGGCGCGCACTCGATCACGCGCTCGCACCCCTTCAGCTCTTCGAGCGTCGAGACGCCGCGGATTCGTTCCATCGTCTCGCCGAGCTCGGCCTCCGTGAGCTTCTGCTTCGAGACCATCCGCTCGAGCTGCTTGCGAATCGCCTTCGTTCCGCGCTCGACCGACTCCGGGCGACGATTCCAGAAGATCACCGAATACCCGGCCTGGGCAGCGCCCTGCGCGATGCCCTGTCCCATCGTTCCCGTCCCGACGATGCCGATGGTGTGTCGCTGCGACATCAGACGATCTCCACGCCGAGCGCCACGGCTTCACCGCCGCCGATGCAGAGCGTCGCGATGCCGCGCCGCTGGCCCCGGTCCTTCAGTGCGTGAATCAGGGTCACGAGCACGCGCGCTCCCGAGCACCCGATCGGATGCCCGAGCGAAACCGCGCCACCGTTCACATTCACGCGTTCCGCGTCGAGACCGTGGTCGGTCATCGCGGCCATCGTGACACCCGAGAACGCTTCGTTGATCTCGTAGAGATCCCAGTCGTTCGGCTTCGTGGCGGTCTTCGCGTAGAGCCCGCGCAGCGCCTCGACCGGAGCGATCGTGAACCACTTCGGTTCGACCGCCGCCGCCGAGTCGGCGACGATCCGCGCGAGCACGGGGTAGCCCCGCTGCTTTGCGACCGCCGCCGAAGTCACCAGCAGGGCCGCACCGCCGTCGTTGAGACTCGACGCGTTCGCCGCGGTGACGGTGCCCGTCTTCGAGAATGCCGGACGCAGCGAGGGCATCTTGTCGAGCTGCGCTTTCTTCGGCCCCTCGTCCTCTTCGACGAGGATCGGCTCGCCCTTCTTCTGCGGCACCGGCACGCCGACGATCTCGGATTTGAACTTGCCGGCCTTCTGGGCCTGGATCGCCCGCTCGAAGCTGCGCCGGGCGAACGCGTCCTGCGCTTCGCGCGTGAAGCCGTACTTCTCGGCGACGAGGTCGCCACAGGTTCCCATGTGCACGTTGTCGTAGGGATCCCAGAGACCGTCGAAGATCATCGAATCGATCATCGAAGCGTTGCCCATGCGATAGCCGTTGCGCGCACCGGGCAGCAGATACGGCGCGTTGCTCATCGACTCCATGCCGCCGGCGATCACCGCGTCGGCTTCGCCGATCAGAATCTCGCGGCGGGCGAACATCACGGCCTGCAATCCCGAACCGCAGACCTTGTTCACGGTGATCGCGCCGGTCGAGACGGGGAGCCCTGCCTTCAGCGTGGCCTGGCGGGCGGGCGCCTGCCCGATTCCGGCCGCGAGCACGCAGCCCATGATCACGCGATCGATCTGCTCCGGCGTGGCCGACGCGCGACTCACCGCCTCGCGAATCGCGATTGCGCCGAGCTCGGGCGCGGACAACGACGACAACGCACCCTGAAAGCTGCCGATCGGCGTACGGGCCGCCGACGCAATCACGATCTCGGGCTGACTCATGGGGGTCTCCTGTCTTCGCAGCGGACCATCGTGCGGGCCACGTCGGGCCCGCTGCCAACGCCGCGGACGGCCCGCCGCACCAGCGGGCCAGCGGTGTTCGTCGCGCGAGTCGGGTCACGGCCCGACGGCCTTCGACCCTACACGAACGGATGACGGGCAGTCAAACCGGCAGCGTCGCGCGAGTGCCTCGCGCGCAGACCACCGCTCACTGATAACCGAGCGCTTCGACGCGGCGCCGCTCTCGAGACCAGCGGGGTTCGACTTTCACCCGAAGTGCGAGGTGGACTCTTCGTCCCACCAGCGATTCGATCGCGGGCCGGGCGAGTGTGCCGATCTCTTTGATCATCGATCCGCCTTCGCCGATCACGATCCCCTTCTGCGATGCGCGTTCGACCAGCAGGTCGGCATCGATCCGAACCAGATCGTCGCGGGTTTCGTCGAAGGCCGTGACCTCGACCGCGAGCGCGTACGGAAGCTCGTGCCGCAGGCGCAGGAAGGCAGCCTCGCGCACCCGTTCGGCGGCGAGAAACCGCAGCGTCCGGTCGGTCAGGCTGTCTTCGGGAAAGACCCCGGGGCCCTCCGGCAGCCGGCTCACGATCTCGGCCAGCAGGCCGGAAAGGCTCGCATCCCTGCGCGCGGCGACGGCGATCGAGGCGAGCGCACCTGAAATCTCGGGCGGCCACGGCCGCGCACTCGCGGCCGCGAGATCGGACTGCGTGCCGACCACGAGGAACGGCCGGCGCTGCGATCCGAGTCGTGCCAGCACCGGTTCGTGGAGCGGCTCGACTCCGCGCCGCGGATCGATCAGCAGCAGCACGAGATCCGCGTCGTCGATCGCGGTCATCACCGCGCGCTGCATCGATTCGTGCAGCGCGCCGCGCCCGCGGTGAAGCCCCGGCGTGTCGACGAACAGGATCTGTGCGTCGGGCCGCGTGACCACCCCGAGCAGTCGACTTCGGGTGGTTTGCGGCTTCGGCGTCACGATCGCGAGCGGCTCACCGACGAGGCGATTGAGCAACGTCGACTTGCCGACGTTGGCGAGTCCGACCAGCGCGACTTCGCCGCAGCGATGCACGGCAGATCGCTGCGGCGCGCCCTCCACTTCACTCATCGCCGGCCCGATCGTGTTCGTCCCGCGCGTCGTCCGATTCGAGTTGCGGCCAGGCCGCTTCGGCCGCCGCGCGTTCCGCTTCGCGCCGCGTGCGTCCGATGCCCTCGGCGAGCGCACGTCCTGCCACCGCGACTTCGACCGTGAAGCGCACCGCGTCGCCATCGATACCGCTGTCCCGAAGCGTGCGATAGACGGGCAGCAGGCGATGCCGAGACTGCGTCCATTCCTGCAGCCGCACCTTCGGATCTCGTTCGGGCGGCGGCGCACCGGGTTCGAAGGCGGACGCAAAGAGACGCGCGGCGAGTGCACGCACGGGTTCGAGCCCTGCGTCGAGATACATCGCGCCGACGACGGCCTCGAACAGGTCGCCGAGAACGCCTTCTTTGTTGGCACCATCCGACTTGATTTCCGTGCGACCCAGGCGCACGAAGTCCCCGAGCCGAAGGACGCGCGCCGAGCCCGCGAGTGCGCGGCGGCTGACGAGGCCGAGCCGCGCGCGCGTCAGCAGTCCTTCGTCCCAATCGGGGTGCGCATCGAAGAGCAGATGTGTGACCACGAGACCAATCACCGCGTCCCCGAGCAATTCGAGTCGTTCATTGCTCGGCAACCCGAGCTCGTGAGCGAGCGAGGGATGGGTGAGTGCGATCTCGAGCCACGCGGGATCGCGGAATCGGTGCCCGAGGATCTCTTCGACCGCCTCGCGCCATGCGCCGCCGGGCGTTCCCGCGTTCATGGAAGCGCGCTCCGAATCCAGCCCCCGCCGACGATGTCGTCTCCGTCGTAGAAGACGGCCGCCTGTCCGGGCGAAACCGCACGCACGGCCTCGTCGAAACGCGCCACCGCACCGCCGTCGTCCGTCGCCTCCACCTGCGCCGGTGCGCCTTCGTGTCGATGGCGAATCCGCACGGTGACCCGCGCCGGACGCGACGGCGCTTCGCCCGACGCCCAGCACACGGCATCGATCGCCGCGCCTCCGGCGAGCAGCGAGTCGGAATCGCCGACGACCACGCGATTCGCCTCGGCGTCGAGACTCGTCACATAGGTCCGCGCGCCGAGCGCGAGACCGAGTCCGCGCCTCTGGCCGACGGTGAAGCGGTGAATGCCCGCATGACGTCCGACCACGCGCTGCGAGCCATCGACGACGTCTCCGGCGCCGGGTTCGAACCCCGGGCGAAGGCGGGCCACCGCAGCACCGATGTCGCCGTCGGGCACGAAGCAGATCTCCTGACTCTCGGGCTTGTTCGCGGTCGGCAGACCGAGCGCACGCGCGCGCGCGCGCACTTCGTCTTTGGTCAGCTCGCCGAGCGGGAATCGAATCCGCTCGAGCTGCTGCGGGTCGAGATCGAACAGGAAGTACGACTGATCTTTCGCGAGATCACGCGCGCGGCGCAGCTGCCGGCGTCCGCCGGGCCGCTCCGCGATGCGCGCGTAGTGCCCCGTCGCCACGGCATCCGCGCCGAGTGCGTGCGCGCGATCCATCAGATGTCGAAACTTGAACCGACGGTTGCACGGAATGCAGGGGATCGGGGTGCGCCCGGCGAGATAGGCATCCGCGAACGGCTCCATCACTTCCCGCCGAAAGGCGTCGGCGTAGTCCGCCGCGTAGAAGCGAATGCCGAGGCGATCGGCGACCCGGCGCGCATCGTCCGCATCGTCGGGCGAACAACAGCGCGAGCCCTCGGCGACCAGCCGCATCGTGATTCCGATCACCTCCGCACCGGATTCGACCAGCAACGCCGCCGCGAGAGAGGAATCGACGCCCCCCGACATCGCGACGACGATCCGCTCGCGCGCGCTCACGGGCGAACCTCGCGTGCCCGCGCGACGAGATCCGGCAGGCGGTTCACCACCGCGTCGATCTGTGCCTCGTCGACGCCGAGACCGATGCTCATGCGCACGCCTTCGCGCGCACGTCGCTCGTCGCGCCCCATCGCACGAAGCACGGGCGACGGTGCGCGTGCCCCCGACGCGCAGGCCGCGCCGCTCGAAACGCAGATTCCTTCGCCGTCGAGCGCGTCGACCAGCCAGTCGCCCGGAACACCGTCGAACGAGAGATGAAGCACGTGAGGCAGCGACATCACTTCCGGCGTCGTGCAATGAAGCCCGGGAATCTTTTCGCGAAGTCCGGCTCGCAATCGATTCCGAAGCGCCGACCACTGCCGCACCCGAACCGGGCGATCGCGCTTCGCGATCTCGCAGGCGAGTCCGAGCCCGATCGCTCCGGCGAGGTTCGGAGAACCCGCGCGACGGCCGCGCTCCTGGGGTCCGCCACCGAAGATCGGCGCGAGCTCGAGCCCGCGCCGAACGCGCAGAAACCCGATGCCCGAAGGACCGTTCAGTTTGTGACCCGAACCGGTCAGCAGATCGAGCGGCGTGCGGGATAGATCGATCTCCAGCGTGCCGAGCGCCTGCGCCGCGTCGACGTGGATCAGAGCCGCCGACGCGTGAACTCGGCCGGCGACGTGATCGATCGCCTGCACGACGCCGGTTTCGTGGTTCGCCCACTGCACCGAGATCAGCCCGGACCCCGCTGCGAGCGCCACCTCGAGCGCGTCTTCGTCGATCTGCCCGACGTCATCCACCGGCAGCGTCCGGAGCGACGCGCCGCCGGCTTCGGCCTGCGTGGCAGCGGCAACGACGGAGGGGTGCTCGATCGCGCTGACCGCGAGTCCCGGCCGGCGCCCGTTCTCGATCTCGACCCGCAGTGCGAGATGGTTGGCTTCCGTGGCACCGGAGGTGAAGACGATATCGTCGGCGACGGCGCCGATCAGGTCGGCGACCTGATCGCGTGCGCGATCGAGCGCGCGGCGCGCCGCAGACCCTGCCCCGTGGACGCTCGACGGGTTTCCCGCGAGGTCTCGCAGCGCCCGCGCACAGGCCTCCACCACGTCGGGATGGACGGGAGTACTCGCGCAATGGTCGAGATGGATGCTCACCGGATCAGCATGCACGAGCCGCGAACGGGATGCTCGCCGTCAGCACCGGCGCAGCCGCGACGGCAGGGGTCGAAACGAACGGTCCGGATCGGTGACTCGCACCGACCCGGACCTCCGAGAGTCGCCGAACGAGTCGACGTCTCTTTACTTGACCAGCAACTCGACGCGGCGGTTCATCGCCCGTCCGTCTTTGGTCTGATTCGACGAGACCGGCTTCGCTTCGCCGAAGCCACGCGTGGCCAGTCGCGAAGCAGAAACACCCTTGCCCGTCAGGTAGGTCTTCACCGAAGTTGCACGTCGCTCGGAGAGCTTCTGGTTGTACGCGTCGGCACCCACGGCATCCGTGTGACCTTCGACGCTGACCATCACGTCCGAGTTCTTCTGCAGGATGCTCGCCGCTTCGTCGAGAATGACCTGCGCATCCTTGCGGATGTTCGCCTTGTCGAAGTCGAAGTTGACGCCGCGAAGGACGATCTTCTCCTTCACGGGCGCGACCGGAGCGGCCTTCGGCGGCGGCGGCGGCGGTGCAGGCTCTTCCTGGAGTGCGGCGCAAATCACGTAGCCCAGGCCACCGCCGACGACGGCACCGATCGTGCCGCCGATGGCCGCGCTGTCGCCATCCTGATTGCGATCGCTCTTCGTACCGGCGATCACGCCGCCACCACCACCGAGCGCTGCACCGGCCGCGGCACAGGCCAGCGGATTGGGTGCTCCCCCTGCACATGCCGTGGCCATGATCGCAGTGATCCCCACGGCGAGGATCGAAAGACCTCGACGCATCGCGTTCACCTCTCCCTCCCCCGGCAACAGCCGGTCACTTGGAAAAACAACCTAGCGTCGGATTTGCCGATGTAAATCTTGAGCCAGCGACTTCAGCGACCGGCAACCGGTGTGACTTCGACGCAGCGCGCGATGGCCGAACGAACCCGAAGACCGAATCCGGGGAGGCCGCGCAGGTCGTCGACCGAGCCAAACGGACGCTCGACCCGGGCGCGGCGGATCGTCTCTGCGCGCGACGAACCCACCCCGGGCAATGCCTCGAAGCTCGTTGCGGGGTCGTGATTGAGATCGAGACGAAGCCCGAACAACAGCCGGCTCGCTCCGGAAATGCGTGCGCCGCCGGTCGGATCCGCGTCGGCCACGGATTCGAGTCGCGCCGCGCGGTCCGGCCCCGCCGGCCAGATCGGGCAAGCGGCATCGCGGTCGCGTGAACGGGACAGTCCCTTGCCCGTCCGACCGGCGCAGGACACGACGGGAACCCCGGGCGATCGCGCGATTGCGCCGAGCGGACGGTCGCAACGCGGTGCAGCGGCCGGCGGTCCGCCGATCGCCGCGACCCAGAGCAGTCCCGCGACCAGCAACCCCGCGGCGCCCGAACCACCCGCCCCCCGCGTGGCTCAGGCCTCGGCCGTCGGCGTCGCGACCCCGGCCTCGACGAAGGCCGCATGGAGCGCGCGCACGGCCAGCTCGCAGTACTTCTCGTCGACCACGACCGAGATTTTGATCTCGCTCGTCGCGATCATCTGAATGTTGATGCCCTCGGCCGCGAGCGCTTCGAACATGCGCGTCGCGACGCCCGCGTGATCCTTCATTCCGAGACCGACGATCGAGACCTTTGCGATTCCCTCGTGGCCTTCGACCGCGCTCGCACCGATCTCGCGCGCGGTCGCTTCGGCGAGCTGCATCGCGCGGCGATAGTCGGCCTTCGGCACCGTGAAGGTCATGTCGGTCGAGCCATCGGAGCCGAGGTTTTGAATGATCATGTCGACGATGATGCCGGCATCCGCGAGCGGCGAGAACACGCGCGCCGCGGCACCCGGTTGATCCTTCACGCCGCGCACGCGGATCTTCGCTTCGTTGCGGTTGTAGGTGACTCCCGAGACCACCAGGCGCTCCATCACGTCCTCCTCGCGCGTGACCCAGGTTCCTTCGACGTCCGAGAACGACGAGCGAACGTGCAGGGGCACGCCGTACTGCTTGGCAAACTTCACCGAACGAATCTGCAGCACCTTCGCGCCGAGACTGGCCATCTCGAGCATCTCGTCGTGCGAAATGCGGCTCAGTTTGCGCGCTGCCGGCACGAGATTGGGATCGGTCGTGTAGACCCCGTCGACGTCGGTGTAGATCTCGCACACATCGGCTTCGAGCGCGGCCGCGACGGCGACCGCCGAGGTATCGGATCCACCGCGACCGAGCGTGGTCACGTTTCCGTCGTCGTCGACACCCTGAAATCCGGCGATCACCGCCACCGCGCCCCCCGCGAGCAGGTCCCGAATGCGTTTGGCATCGATGCTCTGAATGCGGGCCCGGGTGAACGTCGCGTCGGTGCGAAGGCCGACCTGAGCCCCGGTGAACGAGCGGGCCCGGCCGCCGAGTCGCTGAATCGCCATCGCGAGCAGAGCGATCGTCTTCTGCTCACCGGTCGACACCAGCACGTCGTACTCGCGCGGATCGGGCTCGCTGCCGGCGACTTCGGCGGCGAGGCGCACGAGGCCGTCGGTCTCGCCCGCCATCGCGGACACGACGACGGCCACCTGATGGCCCGCCGCCTGCGTGGCGAGCACGCGTCGAGCCACGTTCGCGATGCGCTCGGGATTTCCGACGCTGGTGCCGCCGTACTTCTGAACGATCAAAGACATTTCGCATTCTCCTCCAGCGTGGCGCGCCAGCGCACCAGCGTCGCCGCCGCCGCAGGCCCCGTCGCAACCGCCTGAATCGTGCGCTCGTCCGCGCCGGCCGTTCGCTCGATCTCGATTCCGAGTCGATCGGCGGGCATCGCCTCCGAGACACGGCTCGCCCATTCGACGGCGATCAGGTTCGTCGCCTCCAGCAGGTCGAGGAACCCCGCGCTCTCGAGTTCGTCCGCGGATGCGATCCGGTAGAGATCGAGGTGAACGAGTCGCCGGCCCCCCGGCGCGAGGTGCTCGGCAGCGATCACGAAGGTCGGGCTCGAGACATCCGCGGGATCGATGCCGAGCCCGGCCGCGATCCCTTTCACGAAGGCCGTCTTCCCCACTCCGAGATCGCCGTCGAGCGCGATCAGCAACCCCGCTTCGCCGATCGCGCGCGCGAGCGCGACGCCCGCAGCGTGCGTGGCGTCAGCCGTCGGCGAGAGGAACGAGAAGCGCGTGTCCAAACGCGCTCGCGACTCGCAGGTCTTCGTGCGGATTCCGATCGACGCTGCCATCGCCGAATACTCCGTCTTCCAGCAACGCCGCCGCCTGCGGCCTCCCGCCGGTTTGCGACGCCCGCATCTCGCGGAGCCGCTGCATGACCGCGGGAACCGCGTCCGCGATCTCGTGCGCCAGCGTCCCGGACTCGCCGCGCTCTGCCGCACACGCTTCTCCGGCGCGTGCATGGACGTGAGCGGCCGTCACCGCCGCGGCGAAGGGCTCGACTCCTTGCGCGAGCAGACCGGACAGCAATCCCGTCAGCACATCCCCCGTTCCGGCCGTGCCGAGTACCGGCCCACCGGCCGGGATCACGGCCAGTCGTGCGTCCGGTGCTGCGACCACCGTCGCCGCGCCCTTCAGCAACACGACCGAACCGGTGGACGCAACGAGTCGGCGCGCGGCGCCGACCCGATCGCGATTCACCTCCGCCGGGGTGATCCCGAGGAAGCGGGCCGCTTCTCCGGGGTGCGGCGTCAACATAGAGAGGGCCTTTCGCCGCTTCAACACGTCGGGCCGGCCTGCGAGCGCGTTGAGCCCGTCCGCGTCGATCACGAGCGGAACGTCGAGTGCGCCGGCAAGACGCGTGACGAGCGCGATCGTTTCGGACGCCGTCCCGAGACCGGGCCCGATCGCGACGACCTCGCGTTCTCGCGCGAGCGCGAGGATCGCGTCGCTCGCGCCCTCTCCTGCCGCAGCCCCGTCGAGCAGCGGAACCGTCATCGCCTCGACCAGCGCCCCCTGCAGCGCGTGCGAGGTTTCGCGCGAGCAGACCACGGTGACCAGCCCTGCGCCGGAACGAAGCGCTCCACGCGCCGCAAGGGCGGCAGCGCCCGCCTTGCCGCGCGACCCGGCGACCAGCAGCACGTGTCCAAACCATCCTTTATGCCCGTCCCGCGGCCGCGCGGGCAACCAGCGGGCGACGGACTCGTCCCCCGCGAGCACCGCCTCGCGGCGCACCCCCGGGGCCTCGTCCGCGATCCCGATCCGCGCCACCAGAACCCGGCCCGCGAGCGAACGGCCGGGTTCGAGCGCGAGCCCGAGCTTTGGCAGACCACAGGTGACCGTCAGATCCGCGGTCACCGCGACGCCGTGAGGCTGGCCCGTATCGGCATCGACGCCGGACGGCAGATCGACGGCCACGATCGTCGCCTCGCCGGCCCACGCGGCGATCGCCTCGATCGCCGCGCGCGCCGCCCCCTCCGGCGCGCGCGAGAAGCCCGTCCCGAAGACCGCGTCGATCACGACGCCGCCCGGCGAGCCTTCGACGACAGGCGCGCCCTCGCGAACGGTTTCCGGGTCGAGACCAAGTGCGCGAAGCCGGGCCAGATTGGGCGCGGCATCGGCCGAGCATCGGGCCGGATCGCCGGCGAGTACGACGCGCACCGGCATGCCCGCGAGCACGAGATGGCGGGCAGCCACCAGTCCGTCACCGCCGTTATTGCCAGTGCCGCAGACGACGACGACGCCGCGAGCACAACGACCGGTCGAGAGCGCCGCTTCTGCCACGGCGCGCCCGGCGCTTTCCATCAGCAGCGCGCCGGGAACGCCGAGCGTCTCGATCGTGTGACGATCGAGTGCGCGCATCGTCGCGGCTCCGACGAGCGGCCATCCCTCGGCACCAAACGGGGACTGTCTCATCCGCTCACCACCCCTCGCGCATCGTGGCCGGGCGAGCCGGCCCCGGCGTCCCGCGGGTCGCGAGGCTCACGAGCCTTCGAGAACGACCTGGCCGATGCAGCCCGCGCCATCGTGCGTGAGGCTCAGGGCGCTCGCCACGATGCCCTGCTGCGCGAAGCACTCCGCCGCTCGCCCGTGGACGCGCAGAGCCGGCGGCTGCCGCCGCTCGCCGACGACCTCGATTTCGCGCCAGCGCAGCGCGACTCCGCCGAGCGCGTTCCGCGCGGCGAGTTTCGCTGCGAATCGCACCGCGAGGCGCTCGTAGCCGCGCGCATCCGCCGGTGCCTCGCGAAGCTCGTTCTCGGTGAAAATTCCTCGGCGCTCCGTGAAGGGCGCGCGCAATCAATTCAAAGCATCGGAGGAAGTGGCGGCATTGCAATTGGAGCGCGCCTCTTGAAGACGGCTTCTCCGGAATCTGAAGTGTGGATAAGCGATCCTACCTGGCCAAATCATCAATAT
>CAZDHU010000105.1:0-21681 GCA_964505355.1 uncultured Myxococcaceae bacterium
CTGATGCCAGAGCATCGCGACCGCGGCGAAGAGCACGCCGCGACGCGCGGCGAAGAAGGCGGCGAGGCGAGCATTCGCGAGCAGCGCGAGTGCGCCCGCCGTACACGGCCAGCCGATCCCGCTGACACCGATTCCTGTCGCCAGCAGCGAGGTCGCGAAGGCCACGGCCAGCAGCGCACGCAGCCGCTCGATGCCACGAACGTTGAGCGCGGACTCGAAGCCCGGCCGTTCGTGGATCAGCCGCGACCATGGCAGCGCGCGCGCGAAGAGATCCGTGCGCAACACCCCGCCCCAGCTCCAGCGTTTGAGGTGTGTCCCCTGAAGCGAGGGATCGAGTCGGATCCGCCCGCCCGCCTCGCGCAGTCGATGGCCGAGTTCGATGTCCTCGATCGCCGGCCGCGCGTATCGCGTCGCATCGAACCCGCCGGTCGCGAGAAACGCCGCACGCCGCACGGCGCCGAGCCCGGCCCAGAAGGTGGACGCGTCGCCCGCAGCCGCCTGGTGCACGAAGTGGTGACGCAGATTCATGTAGCCGCTCGCCATCGCGGGATCGGGCGGCGCGTCGTCGTACGAACCGAAGATCGCGACCAGGTCCGCGTCCGAAGGCGCGCCGAAGGCGGCCGACAGGCGTTCGGGAACGTCCGCGTGCATGACGACGTCGGCATCGACGAAGAGCAGCACCTCGCCGCAAGCGACGGCGGCCCCCGCGTTGCGCGCGGCGGCCGGACCGAGTCGTCCTCCGCTCTCGATCACGCGCGCGCCGGACGCCCGTGCGAACGCGGCCGATCCGTCCTGCGAGCCGTCGTCGACGACGATCCATTCCACGACACCGCGCGCGAATGCACCGGCCAGCGGTGCCAGCGAGCGCGGCAAAAACGCGAGCCCGTCGAAGACCGGCATCACCACCGAAATCGAGGGGGGCGTCGTCGCCGCGGCGAGGACGGACCGCGTCGAAGCTCCGGGACCCGCCTCGCTCACGCAGCAGACCGGAGACGTGCGCGCAGCGATCGAGCCAGCGCGAGACCACGCAGGCAACCACGAAATCCCGCGCTGCCGAAACGCCGCTGCAAGAGCGACCTGCGCAGGTAGAAGCCGTCGAGCCGCGGCACCTGCCAGAGATCGAGTCCCCGCGCGGGAAGCCACGAGAGCTCGGTCGTCACCGCGGCGCGATAGCGACGCCGCACGGCGCGAAGCACTCGTTCGTCGAGATGGCCGTACGGATACGCGAACAGCGTCGGCGCGCGGCCGATCCGCCGCGCAATCTCCGCGTCGCAGCCGGCGAGTTCGTCTTCGATGGCCGCGTCCGAGAGATTCCGCAGATCGGGGTGCGAGACCGTGTGCGCTTCGATCGCAACCCCGGCGGACGCGAGCGCTTCGACGTCGTTCCATCCCAGCATCGCGAACGTCGGAATCGACGCGGGCTGGCCGGGCCAGCGATTGTCGAGGCCGACGCGGCCGGTGCTGAGAAAGAGCGTCGCAGGTGCGTCTTCGGCCTGCAGGATCGGGAGCGCCGCACTGCGCAGCGACCCGAATCCGTCGTCGAAGGTCAGCGCCACGAGATCGCGATCATCGGGCGCGTGCAGCAGTTCGCCGAGGCCGACGATCGCGAAACCGCGATCGCGCACCGCGGCGAGCAGCGCAGCGAGCGCGCGCGCCGAAATCGAGAGCACGGAGCCCGAGTCGTCGATGCCATGAAAGGTGAGAACGGCGCGCACTCGCTCGAGTCCGTTCAGTCCGGCCGCCGGCGATCCGCGATCCGGTTGTAGAGCCACGCCACCGACCAGCCGACGCCGCCGCCCGCGAAGCCACCCCAGAACAGGCCGACGATGGCCCCGGGCCAGCTCACGCGATAGCCGGGAAAGTAGTGGTGCAGCAGATTGAGGTGCTCACCGACGTTCTTGCCGCCCTGGAGCAACAGCCAGCTCGTCGCGAGAAAGAGAGCCCCCCCACCGACCATGGCGAAGGTCGCCGCCATCACACGCGCCCGCAGCCGCGCGACCGCGTGATGCACGATCTCCCATTCGGCCTCCTGCAGCGTGGGCTTCGAATCGGGCACGGCTCACTCCTCTCTCGTCAGTGGATCGAGCGCACCCCGCAGCTCGAGCCGCCGCGCGAGTGCCACTTCTTCGAGGTGCACGATTCCGTTGATCAACCGCGCCAGCAACCAGCCGAAGCCGAATCCGACCGCTCCCGCTTCGAGCGCACCGAAGATCGCACCCGACCACGACACGTCGAAGAGCGTGAAGAAGTTCGAGAGCAACGCGAGGTTCTTGCCCACCATCGGCCCGCCTCGAATCAGCAGCCAGCCGGTGGCGATGAACAGCGCCGCCGCGCTCACGGCACCGATCGAGGCGCCGAGCGCCACGGGGTCGTAGCGCGCGAAGGCCGAGCGGAGGATCGCCTCGACGTCGCGAGGCACCGGCGGAGCGGGCACTGCGCGATCGCCGCGACGGCTCGCCGCGGGTTCGCGGATCTCCTCGTGATACTCCGCGTCGACGTTCACGTCCCAGACGTCGAGACGTTCTCCCGCGACGTTGCGCGCCGCACGCAGCGCCGTCAGCATCGAGTGGTCCTGATTGTTGTAGCGATGTTGTCCGTTGCGACCGACCAGTTGCAGGTTCTCGATCGGATCGAGGAAGCCGCGAATCGTCGCCAGCGAACGCTGGTACTCGCCGTCGTAGACGGGATACGCCTTCGGCATCCGGATCACCGTCCCGTCGATCACCTCGCCGGCGTTCACCAGACCCAGCAGTTCGCACTCGCGACGTCCGAGGTCGACCAGTTCGGCATCCGACGCCGACCAGATCTCGTCTCCTTCGTGCACGAAGTACTCGAGTCCGAGAAAACTCGTCGACGGATCGGGAACCATCTCCGGACTCCACGACTTGAAGTTCTGAATCCGGCCCATCTTCACCTTCGGCGAATGGATGTAGATCCAGTTGTCGGGGAAGGTTTCGGCGCGATCGACGATCAATCCGACGGTGACGAAGTCGCGGTAGCGCAGCCGGTCGGCCGCATCGAGCACTGCCGCGGGCGGAGCCGGATCGAGCGCGTGAACGAGCTCGCGAATCGGCATCGACGAGATCAGCTGGTCGCAGTCGATCGAACGCGTCGCGCCGTTCGCCTCTCGAACCGCGACTTCCTTCACGCGACGTCCGTCGTGTCGGATCGCGGTCGCGCGCGTGTGCAGCCGGGTCTCGATGCCGCCCTCGGCAAGGCGCTCGCGGCATCGCTCCCACATCATGCCCGGCCCGAACCGCGGATAGTGAAAGGCATCGATCAGCGTCGTGATCGACGTTTCGCCGCGCGATCCCGGGCCGAGCAGCGCGTGCTTCACCGCGGCGAGCAGATCGAGATTCTTGATCCGCTGCGCGGCCCAGTCCGCGCCGATCTCCGAGCACGGCATGCCCCACACTTTCTCGGTGTAGGTCTCGAAGAAGATCTCGAACAGCCGCCGGCCGAAGCGGTTCACCACCCACTGCTCGAAGCTGCGTTCGTCCCGGTGGGGAAAGAGCTGCGCGTACAGCCACGAGACACCGATTCGCACCGCTTCGATCGGACCGAGCCCGAGCAGTGCGTTGGCGGGTCGCAACGGATAGTCGAAAAAACGATCGGCGTAGTAGATGCGCGACAGGCGCGGCCGCAGCAGGAAGTCGTCGCCGATCAAGTCGTGCCAGATGTCTTCGACTTCCTTCACACGGGTGAAGAAGCGGTGGCCACCGATGTCGAAGCGATACCCCTTGTAGACGTCGGTCCGCGAAATGCCGCCGACGATCCCGTCTGCCTCGACGACGAGCGCCGGGAGCGAGAGCCGCTGGAGCTCGTAGGCGGCCGTGAGACCGGCGGGTCCCGCGCCGATGATCAGCGTGAAGGGTTTCATCGACTCCTCGTTCGGAGCACACGTCTCGCGCGGTGACCCGAGCGAACCGGGCCCGTGCCGGATCGGTCGAGCCTTGCCCACGGAACGACGCCGGGCAAGGCGAACGCCAGCGCGCCCGCGACTTCGCGAGCGGACGGCATCTGCCGCGCTATCGCGCCGGCAACTCGCGCGCAGAATCCGCGGAGCGGCCTGCTTCGACTCCTCGCGGCCGCGCGAGCACCAGCGCAGCGAGATACTCCGGCCCCGACCCGCCCGCACGACGTCGCGCGCTGCCCAGCGCCGAAAAGAACGCGTCCTCGCGCGCCGCCACGTTCGGGTCCGCGGGCTCGCACGCGGCATTTGCCGGCAGCCATGTTTCGTGCTTCGCCACGAAACCGAGCCCGCGAAGCTGCGCCGCCACCTCCGGCTCGTAGCGAAGCCAGCGCGGCATCGTGTCCTGATTCCAGCCGATTGCGAGCCAGCTCTCTCCTTCGTGGGTCTCGATCTCTCGTACGAAGCGCTCCCGTTCGAACGGCACACCGGTCCATTCGTTCTCGCCGTAGAGCGGGCCGCCGTCCTTCTCGAACTCGAGCCCGCCGTAGAAGCGGTGCGGATGGGTCGATGTCGAATACAGCCTCGCATCCGCAGGCAGTGCGCTGTGGAGCCAGACGGCCGTCTCGAACTGTCCGGCGAAGCGACACGGATCTGCGGACGCGCGCGTGCGTTCGGTGATTGCGAGCAGCCCGACGCCGCACGCGAGCAGCGACGCCGAGAGCGCCGTTCGCACGCGCGCCGAGGGCACGCGCGCGACCGCGCACGCGAGCCCCGTACCGATCCAGACGAACAGCGGCACTTCGAGCAGTAGCAGCGTGCGTCGTTCGACGATGCGCGTCGCGACGAGCGGGCCGAGCGGGACCAGAATCGAGGCCGCGAGCAGGATGCGGTCTCTCGCGCGCGCCGGGCGTGCGAAGAGCGCGCAGCCGAGCACGACGGGCGCGAGCGCAATCGCGAGCGTGCGTGCGCGCGCCGCGGGCCAGAGCCACTGGAAGGCCTGCACGACGTGATAGAGCTTGTCGGCACCGGTACGCAGCGGGTCGTGGGGCGCGAGCCAGTAGAAGCGTTCTCGCATCCAGCCGAGCTGGCCCACGCCGAGCAGCAGTCCTGCGCCGAACGTCAGCCCGACCGCGATGGCGATGCGCCAGCCACGCGAAAGCCGCTCCCAGAGCAGCGCGATCAGCAGGACGGCGAGCACGAGCACGCCATAGCTCTTGATCCCGGCCGCGAGCGCGGCGACGGCGAAGGCCAGCCAGCGCGCACGGCCTTCGAGCGTGAAAAGAGCCGCCGCCGCGCCGAGCGCGGCGACCAGCGGGAGATCGAGCAGCGTGTGCGCCGCGTACTCGCGCACACCATCGTGCAGCGCCAGCAGCACGAGCGCCGTTCCGCCCGCGATCGGGCCGGCGAGCCGAAACGCGAACGCGCCGATGCCGAGCAGCGCGGCCACGAGCGAGAGCTTCGCGGTCAGCGACATCGCGTCTTCGATCGGCATCGCACGCGCGAACAGCGCGATCAGCGCAGGCACGGCGGGCGGGTGCCGGCGCCAGCTCTCGTGATCGAACACCCGGGAGGGCTGTTGCGCGATGCGCTGCGCCTTCCAGCCGTACATCGTTTCGTCGTACGTCATTCGGGTCGGCTGGTAACGATGCAAGGAGGGCGAGGTGACGAGCGCTGCTGCGAGCATTGCCGCCGCGAGCAGCACACCCGTTCGCCGCGAGCTGCGCGCCTTGCCCTGCGTCGTCTCGGCCGACACTCGTCCTCGCCTCCCGGGCCGTTCCGAATCGCTTCTCTCTTACCACGGATCGCCTCCGGCGCGCAGAACCCGCGATCCGCTGCTCCGCTCCGTGACACAGGACGGTGTCGACCGCAGATCGGCACCATCCGGTCGCTCCGGGACGAAGCGCGCACCGCCGGTTAGCCTTGCGCGAACGTTCGGGGGAACTCGTGCCGGCACGAAGCGCGCAGAAAAGCGAGCCGACCAACCGTTTGCGCATCGGAATCGACGGCACCTGCCTCGGCTCGACGCGCGGCTACGGGCGGTTTCTGCGCGAGCTGCTGCCGCCTCTCGTCGCCGGCGAGCCTGCGGCCCGCTACGTGCTCTTCGTCGACGCACACACCGCCGCACGGGCCGATCTCGGCGCCCTCGTCGCGGCGGCGCCGGCGGGCCGAATCGAGCTCGTGATCCTCGAGACCGCGGAGAGTCAGGCGAGTGCGGCGAATGCCTCCGGCAGCCGCAGTCCGCTCGATCTCTGGCGGATGGGTCGCGCCGTCGCGCGCGTCCCGCTCGACGTGTTCTGGTTTCCCTCGGTCTACAGCTGGTTTCCGATTCCGGGCCGCGTGCCCGAGGTGATCGGCTTTCACGACACGATCGCCGAACGCCACGCCGCGATCGTCTTTCCGGGCTGGCGAACGCGCACGCTCTGGGGCCTCAAATCGTGGCTCGCGCGACGTCGTGCGGCTGCGGTGCTCACGCAATCCGAGTATGCACGGCGCTGCCTGCACGAGCTGCTCGGCATTCCGCTCGCGCGAATCCATCTCACGGTGCTCGCACCGGCGGCGGTCTTCGAGCCGGTGGCGGACGCGGAACCCGCGCGACGCTGGCTCGCGGCGCATGGCATTCCGCCGGAAGACCCGTACTGGATCTACGTCGGCGGCTTCAATCCGCACAAGAACGTGCCCGCGCTGATCGAGGCCTTTGCGCGCCTGCCCGCGCAGCACGAGGGGCGCACGCTGCATCTGCTGCTGGTCGGCGACTTCGAAGGCGACGTCTTTCACGCCGACGTCGCGGCGCTGCGCGCGTGCATCGCGCACGAAGGCGTCGCGGATCGCGTGTGGATGCCCGGCTTCGTGCCCGACGCCGAATTGCGTCACCTCTATGCCGCGGCGCTCGGCAGCGTGCTGGTCTCGCTGGAAGAGGGCTTTGGCCTTCCCGCGGTCGAAGCGGCGGCCTGCGGTACGCCCTGCGTCGCCACGCGGAACAGCCCGCTGCCGGATCTGCTCGAAGGAGCGGGGCTCTTCGTCGACCCCGCCGACGTGAACGCGATCGCGGACGCACTCGGCCGGCTGACGAGCGATGCGCCGCTGCGCCGCCGCTGTGCGCAGCAGGCGATCGTTCGCGCGCACTCTCTCTCCTGGACGACCGCGGCGGATGCGGCGCGCGCCGTCTTTGCCCGCACGGCGCGGAGCGCCACGCGATGACTCGTCCGCTTCGCTTCGCGATGCTCACCACCTTCTACCCGCCGCATCACTTCGGCGGCGACGCGGTCTTCATCCGACGACTCGCGCACGCGCTCGCCCGGCGCGGGCACGAAGTCGACGTGATTCACGACGCCGACGCCTTTCGCGTCCTTCACCGCGGAAGCGAGCCCGATCCACTGACCGAGCCGCCCGGCGTGACCGTGCATCGGCTCGAAAGCCGCATCCCCCGACTCTCCTGTCTCGCGACGCAGCAACTCGGCCGGCCGCTCGTCCACGGTCGTCGCATCGAAGCGCTGCTCGCGACCGGTCGCTTCGACGTCGTGCATTTTCACAACGTCTCGCTGGTGGGCGGGCCGCGGCTCTTGCGCATGGGGCGCGGCGTCCGGCTCTACATGGCGCACGAACACTGGCTCGTCTGTCCGAGCCACGTGCTCTGGCGTCACGGCCGCGAACTCTGCACGGGACGCGAGTGCCTGCGTTGTCAGCTCCATTTTCACCGGCCGCCGCAACTCTGGCGCTTCGGCGGTCTGCTGGAGCGAGAGATTCGCCACGTCGACGCCTTTCTCTCACCGAGCGCGTTCAGCGTGGCCAAACACCGCGAGTTCGGGTTTCCGCGCGAGATGGAGGTCTTCCCGTACTTCCTGCCCGACCTCGATTCCGGTGCCGAGCCCCCGGAACCGCACGGCGAAGACACGTCCCGGCCCTATTTCCTGTTCGTGGGACGACTCGAGCGGATCAAGGGCGTCGACGACCTGTTGCCTCATTTCGGCGCCACGGCGCCGGCCGAACTCTGGATCGTCGGCACGGGGGATCACGAAGCAGCGCTGCGTCGCGCGGCGGCCGGTCTTCCGCGCGTACGCTTTCTCGGCCGCCGGTCGCCCGAACAGTTGCGTGCGCTGTACCGCGGCGCGCTCGCCGTTCTCGTACCGTCGATCTGCTACGAGACCTTCGGGATCATTCTGCTCGAAGCGTTTCGCGAGGAGGTGCCGGTGATCGCACGTGCGCTCGGCCCGCTCACCGAGATCGTCCGCGAGAGCGGCGGCGGCCTCCTCTTTCGGACGGCGGACGAGCTCTCCGCGGCGCTCCGGCAGCTCGCGACCGATGCGGCGCTGCGCCGGCGTCTCGCGGCCGCCGGCCACGACACCCTGCGGGCGCACTACACCGAGAGCGTCGTGCTGAGGCAGTATTTCGACATCATCCGGCGCGTCGCGACGCAGCGCGGTCTTCACGACACGCTGGCGGCGCTCGACGACGAGAAGGAGGCGAGACGATGAAGGCTCTGGTCACCGGCGGCGCGGGCTTCATCGGCTCGCACCTCGTCGAACGATTGTTGCGCGACGGCCATGAAACCTGGGTGCTCGACGATCTTTCGACCGGGGCGATGGCGAACATCGATCCCTTCGTGGGCCACCCGCGCTTTCACTACAAGATCGGCTCCGTGCTCGACGTGCCGCTGGTCGGCGAATCGGTCGATCGCGCCGACGTGGTCTTTCATCTCGCCGCCGCGGTCGGCGTCAAGCTGATCGTCGAGCAGCCCGCGCGCACCATCGAGACCAACGTCCGCGGAACCGAGGTCGTGCTCTCCGCCGCGGCGAAGAAGCAAAAGCTGACGGTCGTCGCTTCGACCTCCGAGGTCTACGGCAAGGGCGTGAAGATTCCCTACTCCGAAGAAGACGATCTGCTGCTCGGCGCGACCACGCGCAGCCGCTGGGGCTACGGCTGCTCGAAAGCGATCGACGAATATCTGACGCTCGCCTACGGCAAGGAACGCGGACTGCCCGCGATCATCACGCGCTTTTTCAACACCGTCGGCCCGCGACAGACCGGTCGCTACGGCATGGTGGTGCCGAGCTTCGTTCGCCAGGCGCTGCGCGGAGAAGACATCACCGTTTACGGCACGGGCGAGCAGCGGCGCTGTTTCGCGGACGTTCGCGACGTGGTGGAATGTCTGCTGCGTCTGGTGGCGACCCCGCAGGCCATCGGACAGGTCTTCAACGTCGGCAGTGATCACGAGATCTCGATCAACGAGCTCGCGCGACTGATCTGTGCGCGAAGCGGATCCCATTCGAAGATTCGTCACGTGCCGTACGAAGAAGCCTACGCCGAAGGGTTCGAAGATTTGCAGCGCCGCGTGCCCGATCTGCGCAAGCTCGAGTCCACCATCCATCATCGACCGACGGCGACCATCGAGTCGATCGTCGACGCGGTGATCGACGACGTTCGCCAGCGCGGCGAGTGATGCGCGCGCGGTGAAGCCGTTCGAGCAGAGCGCGAACCGGACGGCGGTGCCGGTCTCCGCAGGCGCCCCGCCGATCGCGCGCCCGGCGCCGGGTGGCCGCGCCCTGCTGCGCGACGGCGTTCTGCTCTTCTCCGGCGAAGCGCTCGGCAAGCTGGCGGGTTTTGCCGCCTTCGCCTTTCTCGCCCGCACGCTCGCCCCCGTTTCGTACGGCGCCGTCGAACTCGCCGTCGCGCTCTCGATGTTCTTCATGCTGATCGTCGACTTCGGCCTCGGGCCGATCGGCGCGCGTGCGATCGCTCGCGATCGCGACTCCGCGGCCTCGCTCGCGGCGACGATTCCTGCTGCACGGCTCGCCCTCTCGATCGTCGCGGCCGCCGGCATGATCGGCACCGTGCACGCGATGGGGCAACCCGCCGCCTCGACGCGTCTCGCGAGCGCCTTCGCCCTCGGCACCGTCGCCACCGCCTTTGCCTCGCGCTGGCTCTTTCAGGGTCTCGAACGCATGTCCGTCGCGGCGCTGCCGCAGGCCCTTCGCATGCTCGTGTTCGCGGCGGGTGTGGTGCTCGTGGTGCGCGGTGACGCGGATCTCTGGAAGGTCGGCGCGGTCGAGATCGTCGCGGCGTCGAGCGTCGCCGCGTATTTCGTGCTCGCGCAGCAGCTTCTCGTCACTCCCCTGCGGCTCGACTTTCGCTGGCGACCGATGCGGGCTCTGCTCGCCGAGGCGGCTCCGATCGGTCTCTCGCAACTGGTCTGGGCGCTCAACCAGTACCTGCCGACGGTGCTGATCGCGTGGCTGGTCGGAGGCGCGGCAACGGCATGGTATGGCGGCGCGCATCGGATCGTGATGAGCATCGGCACGTTCGTCTGGCTCCACCACTTCAACCTCTTTCCGAGTCTCGTGCGCGCGCACGAAACCGGCCCTCGGGCGTTGCTCGACTTGCTGGCGCGTTCGTTCCGCCTTTGCGCATGGGCAGGGACCGCGTTCGGACTCGGCGCCGGCCTGTTCGCCAGCGAGATTTGCCGCGTCGCTTACGGGCCCGGCTTCGAATCCGCGGCGCTTCCCTTCACCGTGATCGCGTGGACGATCCCCGTGAGTCTCGTGTCGGGACACGCCCGCTTCGCGCTGATCGCGACCGGAGAGCAGCGTCTCGAGCTTCTCGCGCAATGCTGCGGGGCCGTCCTCACGCTCACGCTCGGGCTCGTGCTGGTGCCCCGCTTCGGACCGCTCGGTGGCGCCATCGCCATGCTCGTCTCGTGCCTCGTCAACTGGCTCGTCGCGCACGCCTGTGCCGTCGCCCGAATCGGCCCCGTCCCCTTCGTCGTGGCGCTGGCCCGCCCGGCCGTCGCCGCGCTCGCAGCGCTGGCGAGCGCGCACGCGCTTCGTGCGCAGGGCACGCTGGTCGCGGGGGGCGCGGCGCTCGCGCTCTACGTCGCCCTCGCGCTGCTCTTCGAACGCGCGCTGCTGGCGGATCTTCGTGCGCTGCGCGCCGGAGCGGTGACGTGAGCACGAACTCGTTCGCCGCCGCGCAGATCGAACCCGCACCTCCCGCGCGGCTCGGTACCGGGCTGCGCCTCTTTCTGACCGGCTGGCTGATCTTTTCGCTGCACTTCGCCACCAACATCGTGCGCGAGCACTACCCCGCCTTCTCGCTCGCCGAACGCGGCACGCTTCGCGTCGATCCGTACCTCGGCCTTCACCCCGATCTCTTCGAGATTCCAGGTCGCGGCGCCTTCATCAACAACAACCCCGGCGCCTCACTGATCGCCGCGCTCCCTTACGCAGTCACGCGCCCGCTGATCGATCGGGTGGTCGATCGCGTGCAGGCCCGCCGCGCCTCCGCCGGCACTCCCCTTTCGGCCGACTACGACGATCCCCGCCCCAACCGCAAGAAGTTCTTCGCGCAGGTTCGCGAACGCGGGCTCGACGTTCGCTTCGGTCTCGCCGCGCTGGTGATTCACCTCTTCGCGACCGCGCCCTTCAGCGCCGCCATGCTCGTCGTGATGCGCCGCTGGCTCCGGCGGGCGGGACTACGTGCTCACGCGTCGACAGCGCTCGCGCTGCTCTACGGATTCGGTACGCCGATCTTTTTTCGCAGCGGATTTCTGAACCAGAACCTCTTCGTCGCGCATTTCACGCTGCTCGCAGTCGCTCTCCTTCCGCTCGCACACGAGCGCGACGCGACGACGCTCCGGCGCGCACTGGCCGGTGCCTGCGCGGGCGCCGCGGTGCTCTGCGACTACAGCGGCATCGTCGGGTTGCTGGCGATCGGGCTCTTCGCGCTCGCGCAACACACCGCGCGCAGCGGAAGGTTCGTGCTCGGCTGCCGGGACACCCTGCCCGTGGCGGCGGGTGCGATCCCCCCGCTCGCGGTCCTGCTCGGCTATCAGGCCCTCGCCTTCGGGCATCCATTCTTGCCCGCACAGCATTTCATGCCGCCGACCGAGTTCAGTGTCAGCGGCTGGAACGGCTTCGCTCTTCCCGCCGCCGATCTTCTGCTGCAAAACCTGTTCGATCCGAGGTTCGGTCTGTTCGCGTTCTGTCCGCTGCTCGCGCTGGCCTTTGCGGCGCCTCTACCGTCCACACGCCGGCCGCGCCTCGCGTCCCGCCCGCTCCTCGTGCTCGGCATCGCCTACTTCGTCGGCCTCCTCCTCTTCTCGAGTGCCAACCAGTTCGCGCGGCTGCAGTGGAACACGGGCGTGCGTTACCTGGTGCCGGCCGTTCCGCTTCTCTTTCTGCCCCTCGCCGATGTTCTGCTCCGACTGCCTCGCCAGCTCGCGTGGCTGCTCGGTGTGCTCGCCGTCGCCCACGCGAGCGTGCTCGCGATGGTGCGCGAGGACGTTCCGACCTCGTGGCTCACCGTCGCGACGAGCGGGCTGCAGCTCCCGGCGCTGACCGTCGTCGGCAAGATGCGCGGCCAGTACGTCGAGTCGTTCGCCGGAGGCGCGCCCGATCCGCTCCCGCTCTTCTTGCTCGCGCTCGCCGTGATCGCGGTGATCTGGTCGCCCGCGGGCCACCGGCGGCCCGGCCGCACGGCTGCGCCGCGGTGAGCGCGCCCGCTGTCTCCAGCAGGCGGCGTCTTGCCATCGCCTGCGCTGCGGCCGGATTCCTGCTCGCCGGTCTTTGCCTCGCGCTTTCCCCCGCTGCGCTGATCGATGCACTCGATGGCGCCGCGACCGGCGATCATCGGCGCTCGCTGCTGGAAGGAGCACGGCTTCTGCGCGCCCTCGTCGCGCTGCAGGCGGTTCTCGCGCTCGCCATCGCCGCGTGGCTCGCGCGCACACCGCGAACGGTCCATCGCCGCGGTCCGGCCGCCGCGCTCTGGCAGCCTTCGCCGCCGCCGCCGCCCGTTTCGACACGTGAATGTGTCGCCGTGGGTGCTGCCGTCGCAACCGCTCTCGCGCTCCGTCTGATCGGCCTCGACAGCGGTCTCTGGATGGACGAAGTCTTCACCCTGACCGAGTTCGTGCGCCTGCCCGCCTCGGTGATCGTGACCCGCTTCCCGCACGACAACCAGCACCTTCTCTACTCGCTCCTCGCACACGCCAGCATCGCCGCCTTCGGCGAAAGCGCCGCCACACTTCGTTTGCCCGCGCTGCTCTTTGGTGCGGCGAGCCTGCTCGCAATCTGGCGGCTCGGCCGACTCGTGCTCGACGTGCCCTGCGGCATCGCTTCGGCCTCGCTGTTCGCTCTCTCGTCGCACCACGTCTGGTTCTCGCAGAACGCACGCGGCTACACCGGTCTTCTTCTCGCCACGCTGCTCGCGACCGAACTATTGCTGCGCGCACTCTGGCGGGGCCGCGCCCGGATCTGGTTCGCGTACGCGATCGTGATCGCGCTCGGCATGAGCGTTCACCTGACCTGTGTCTTCGTGCCGCTCGCGCACGCGCTGGTGATCGCGGCTCTCGCGCTTCGTGCGCATCGGCGCGGTGTGCGCGTCGATCTTCTGGCTCCGCTCGTCGCCTTCTCGTTCGCAGGCCTCGCGACGCTCACGCTCCACGCGCTCGTCCTGCCGCAGATGCTGGCCTTCTTTCTCTCACCCGGCGCCGGTTCGACCACCGCCGTCGTCGAATGGAAGAGCCCGCTCTGGTTGCTGTCGGAGCTGTTTCGCCGCCTCGGCGTCGGAACCGTCGGCGGGACGATCGGCGTCGCCGGCAGCCTCGTGATCCTCGCTCCCGGCGTGCTCTGGTTCGTGCGCCGCGACGCGACGGTGACGGGGCTGTTCGCGCTCCCTCCGCTGCTCGGCGCCGCGGTGCTGATCGCACTCGGGCGCAATCTCTGGCCTCGCTTCTTCTTCCACGAGGCGGGATTCGTCGTCCTCGGGGCCGTTCACGGTGCGCTTCGTGCCGGGGGGCTGATCGCGCCGCGGCTTCTCGCGGCACCGCGCGCGATGCAGCGAGCCCTTCGGTTGCTACCGGTCGTCGTACTGCTGGCGGCTGCGGCCGCCGGCCTGCCGCGCACGCTCCGCGTGCCGAAGCAAGACTTCGAAGGCGCGCGCGACTACGTGCGGGCACTCGCTGGCCCCGCGGACCGAATCGTTCCGCTCGACGTTTCGGCCGAGGTCTATGCACGCCTGTTCGCCCCGGAATGGGAAGGCGCGCGCGACCGCACCGAACTCGCGGCGCGGCTGGCTCCGGGCGGGCGCACATTCGTCCTCTACACCCTTCCGCGCTATCTCGCCTCGACGCAGCCGGATCTCGCGGCATGGCTCGAGCAGGACTTTCGACTCCTGCGTGTCTTCGACGGGACGCTCGGCGACGGCGCGATCTTCGTTCGCGTTCGCGAGCCACGGGCCGCGCCCGAGACCCGTCGTGCAACGAGTGTTTCGAACGAGACGCCCGCGGACGCGGCGTCTCTCGGGCGATGAGAGAGGGCCGATGGAACCGATCGTGATCGACGCCGTGAGCGTGGTGATTCCCGCCTTCGACGAAGAAGAGGGCATCGGTGCCACGCTCGAAGACGTGAAGCGGGCGCTCGCACCGCTCGGCGTCCCGTTCGAGTGCATCGTGATCGACGACGGCTCGACCGATCGCACGGCGCAGTGTGCGCAGGCGGCGGGCGCGCGGGTGATCTCACTGCCCGAGAATCGCGGCTACGGGGCCGCGCTGAAAACGGGCTTTCGCGCGGCGGCCCACGACGTGATCGTGATCCTCGATGCCGACGGCACCTATCCCGCGAGTTCGATTCCCGCGCTGCTTCGCGACGCCGCGCAATACGACATGGTGGTGGGTGCGCGAACCGGCGCGAACGTCGAGATTCCGCTCGAACGCCGGCCGGCGAAGGCGTTTCTTCGCTGGCTCGCGAGTTATCTCGTCGGACGCCCGATTCCCGACCTCAACTCGGGACTGCGCGTGATTCGGCGCCCGCTCTTCGAACGCTTCGAGCATCTGCTGCCGCAGGGGTTCTCGTTCACCACCACGATCACGATGGCCGCGCTCTCGACGGATGCCCTCGTGCGCTTCGTCCCGATCGACTATCTCGCGCGCGTCGGACGCTCGAAGATTCGACCCCGCCATGCCTTCGAGTTCACGCTGCTGATCCTGCGCACGATCGTCTACTTCCATCCGCTGAAGGTCTTTTTGCCCGCGGGCGCGCTCTTCTTTTGCGGCGGCTTCGCGAAGTTCCTCTACGACCTCTGGCTCGACAATCTTTCGGAGACGGCGGTGACCGGTTTTCTCGGCGCGGCGATTCTCTGGGCGGTCGGCCTGCTCTCGGATCAGATCGCGCGCGTCGCGCTGCGCCCCGGGCGGCCGTGAGCGCGCACGAGGTCGAGATCGACGACGCCTCTCGACTGCTCGCGAAGCCGCGCGCGCGCGTCTTCGTCTGGCGGGCGCTGGCCACCGTCGCGCTGCTCGCACTCGTTCTGTCGCGCGTGCCGGCGGGCGCGCTCGCCGATTCGCTGCGTCGCGTGCCGCCCGGTCTCTGGCTGTTCGCGATCGCGGGATTTCTGGCCGGCCATCTGGTGGGCGCCGGCAAGTGGCGCTTGCTGGTCGCGGCCGCAGGCGCCCGGCCGGACGCGCGAGAGAGCGTGCGCGCGCATGCCGCGGGGCTCTTCGCGAACCTCTGCCTGCCCTCGCTGGTCGGGGGTGACGTGGTGCGTGCCGCGCTCTTGCTGCGCGACGGTCACCCCGCCGCACCGGTCGCGCTCGGCAGCATCGCCGACCGCTGGATCGACACCGCGTCGGTGGTGACGATCGCGAGCGCCGGCGCGCTCTCGATGCCCGGCGCGATCGATCCGACGTCGCGTCGCGTGCTCGTGGCCTCCGCACTGCTGCTCGCGGGCTCCGTCTTCGCCGCACTTCTCGCGAGCCGACTCGTCGATCCCCGGCGCCTTCCTGCGCGCGTCGCCTCACTGCTCGCTCGCACGCGCGATGCGTTCGATGCGCTGCGTACACGGCCGCTCGTCGTCGTCGTCGCGTTCGGGATTTCGTGCGCCGTGCAGAGCAGTTTCGTCGGCATCAGCCTCGCGCTCGGCCGCGCGGTCGGCATCGAGCTTCCGGCGAGCGTGTGGCTGCTCGCTTCGCCGCTCGCCAAGCTGACCGCGCTGCTGCCGGTCAGCCTCGGCGGTCTCGGCGTGCGAGAGGCCGCGTTCGTCGTCCTGCTCGCTCCCTTCGGCGTCGAGGCGAGCGCCGCCATCGCGCAATCGCTGCTCTGGCAGGGCGTGCTCGTCGCGGGCGGACTCGTTGCCGGACTTGGTGCGCTCGCGCTCGGAGCCCGCGTCCGCCAGCGGCGCGGAATCTCGAGCGCTCGCCTCCGGCACGCCACCGGCGACGATGCCGGCGGGAGACGCCCGTGAGTCGCATCGTCGTGCTCGGTGGCGGGCCGGCCGGCGTCGGAGCGGCCTACGAGCTCGCGCGCCGGGGTCATGCCGTTTCACTGGTCGAGCGTGCGCCGTCGGTCGGTGGCAATGCGGGCAGCTTCGAACTCGCCGGGCTGCGCGTCGACTACGGCAGTCATCGCCTGCACCCCGCGGCCGATCCCGAAGTCCTCGCCGAGCTGCGCGCCTTGCTCGGCGACGACCTGCTCGTTCGCCCGCGACACGGTCGCATCCGATTGCTCGGGCGCTGGCTCCACTTTCCGCTGCGCCCGCTCGACCTCGCCCTTCGCCTGCATCCGCGCTTCGCGTTCGGTGCGACGCGTGATGCGGCGACGAAGTGGCTTCGCGGCGGCGCGAGCGAGCGGCGCCATGACGACACCTTCGCTTCCGTCCTCGAACGCGGGCTCGGCCGCACCATCTGCCGCGAGTTCTACTTCCCCTATGCGCGCAAGATCTGGGGACTCGAACCGGAAGCGATCTCGCCCGTACAGGCGTGGAAGCGCGTCTCCGCGAGTTCGCTCGGAACGCTCGTGCGGCGACTGTTGCCGGGCGGTGCCGGAAGCGGCGCCCGTCAGAGTCGCGGCGTGTTCTGGTATCCGCGACGCGGATTCGGGCAGATCAGCGAGGCGCTCGCGGCCGCCGCGCAGGCGCGCGGCGCGACCCTCGCGCTCGGCGCCGAGGTGTCGCGCATCGAACTCGCGCAGACGGGAGCTCATCGGGTCGAGATCGCGACGGCCGCCGGACCGCGCGAGATCGAAGCCGATCACGTCTGGTCGACGATTCCGCCATCCACCTTCGCACGGCTCGTGGCGCCGGCCGCACCCGCCCCCGTGCTCGCGGCCGCGCAGGCACTCGAACTGCGCGCGATGCTGCTCGTCTATCTCGTGCTCGAAACCGATCGCTTCACGGAGTACGACGCGCACTACTTTCCCGAGGAAGAGATTCTCTTCACGCGCCTTTCGGAGCCGAAGAACTACGCGGCGTGCAGCGAACCGCGAGGCCGCACCGTTCTCTGCGCGGAGATCCCCTGCCACACGAACGATCCGCTCTGGACGCTCGACGACGATGCCCTCGCGAAACGCGTGACTGACGACCTCGCGCGCTCCGGGTTGCCCGTTCGCTGCGCGGTCTCGGCGGTGGCCTCGCGGCGGCTCCCGGCCGCCTACCCCGTCTATCGGCGCGGACGCGAGACGGTCTTCGAAACGCTCGATGCGTGGATGAGCGCGCAACCCCGCGTGCTCTCGTTCGGGCGGCAGGGGCTGTTCGCGCACGACAACACCCATCACGCACTGCTGATGGCGCGCGCCGCCGCGCAGTCGCTCGACGCGGACGGCCGCTTCGATCACGCCGCCTGGCAGCGCTGGCGCCGCGTCTTCGAAACGCACGTGGTCGAGGATTGATCGTGCGGCCGCGAACGCCGCCCGGCGCATCGACGAGATCCGGACGCGGCGCGGCGCTCGCGGTTTTCGCGCTGGCGAGCGCGCTCGTCGTCGGCATCCATCGCGAGAGCCCGCGAACGCTCGTCTCCGCGCACGGACTCCTGCACACGGCGATCGCAGAGACGATTGCGCGCGCGCCGCTTTCGCTTCCACCCGAGAATCCCTTCTTCGCCGGCGCGCCTCTGCCCTACTACTTCGTGCCTCATCTCGTTGCGGCCGGCGGAATCGCGATCAGCGGCTGGCACGCCTTTCACGTCTTCGAGGCGATGGGGCTGACCGCGATCGCCGCGCTGGCGTTTGCCGCTGCGGCGCTCGGCCGGCGCCTCTTCGGGGACGGCGTTCGTGGCGCCGCGATCGCCGTTCTCGTGTTCGCCGGCGCGAGCGCGCAGGCGCCGCTCTTTCTCGCCTGGCGCGTCGCACGCCGCGGAAGCTCCGTCTTCGCCGAAGATCCCGCCTATTTGTGGGGACTCGTTCATGCGATGTCGCAACATCTTCGCCCGTTCGATCCGTTCGGGATGTACGGGCCGCTGATGCCCTTCTTCTTGAACGTCACCGCTCGTCCGCTCTCGATCGCCGCGCTGCTGGTGATGATCGCGGCCCTCGCCCGCGCGTGGTTTCGACCGGATCTTCGCTCGTTGATCGCACTCGCGGCCGCGACCGCGCTGCTGGCCTCGTTCAGCAGCCTGATCGCGCTCGCGACGCTCGGCGTCCTGCCGCTCGCTCTCGCGATCGCCGGGAGGAAGGACGCGCCGTTTCGACGAACTGCACCGCTCGCGCTCGCGCTGCTCGCGGGCGTGGCGGCGGCGGCGCCCGGCTTCTGGCATCTCTTCGCAGTGGCCAGCGGAAGCACCTCGATTCCCGCCGGCGAACCGGCGCTTCTGCTCCGGCGCGCGATTTGCGTGACGTCTTCGGCTGCCGTTCCGTTCGCGCTCGCACTCGCCGGCATTCGGCGCGCGCCGCCCGACTCGCGCCCGCTGCTGCGCGCACTGTTGCTCGCGGCGCTGGCGCTTTCAGGTGCAGCGATCGTCGTCTCATTGCCGTCGGGTAACGAAGACAATCTGCATCACGCAGCGCTCGTTCTCCTCGCCGTGTCCGCGGCCGGCGCCTTCGCGCGGGCATGGATCGCGCCGCTGCTCTTCGCACCGACGCTGGCGCTCGTCCTCGCCTGCTATCTCGGCCGGCCACCGCTCGATCTCGCGATCGAGCACGGCGCGCTGCGCGTGCAGCCGTCCGCGAGCGACCGCGCGCAGATCTACGACGCGATTCGCGCGAAGACCGAAGCGAACGCGGTGATCGTGATCGACCCGGGGCCGCCGATTCGCGCCAGCACCGGCAACACCGCCGAGCTTCCGGCTCTCGCCGGCCGCGCGATCTACACCGAGCGAGCGACGCACTATCTCGCCGCGCCGCACGCCGAGATGCCCGAACGCGCGCGGATCGCACGCGCGCTCACCCGCGGCGAAGCGCTCTCGCGGGAGGATCGCGCTCGCCTCGCACGGCTCGGCCGGCCGATCTACGTCTTCGCCGATCCGGCGGCCGGCACGCCGGCACTCGGCCTCGAAGCGACGCTCGGCCCGCCGGTCGTTCGCGCGGGTGCGCTCGCGCTTCACCGGCTCGCGCTCGGGCCGGCGGACGAATCGCCGTGAGCGCACGCGAACACGACGCGGGATCACTCGCCTTCGCGCTCGGTGGCGTGGCGGCGCTGGCCGGTGCATTCGATGCGTTGAATGCAACGCCGGCACTCACGCTTCGCGAAGCGCTGGTGACGCTCGCGCTCTGGTGCGCGGCCGCGCTCCCCGGCGCGCTCGCGCTCGGCATGGCCGAGCGTCTCGCCGGCGAACGGCGGCGCGCGCGCGCCGCGCTGCGCGGACTCGTGCTCGGAGGGCTCGCCATCGGCGGGCTCGTACTCGCCATTCGGCGCGCTTCCGGGCCCCTCGCGCTGATCGCGGCTGCGGGCCTCGTTCCCGTCGCGACCGCACTCGCGCGCCGGCCCGCGGTGCTGCGCACGATCTCGTTCGGCGTCCTGCTCCTCGCGCTGCCGGCGACGATCGTCGGAAGCGTGCTTCGTCACGGCGAGTCCGCGCGTCACCCCGCGGCGCCCGCCGCGCGACCTGCGGATGCGCGCGCCGCCGCATCGACGCCGAACGCGGAGGAGCCCCGCCCGCCCGACGTCGTGCTGATCGTGCTCGACACGCAGCGCGCCGATCATCTCGGCCCCTGGGCGACACCGGGAAGTGTCGTTGCCGGGCTCACGCCCGCGTTCGACGAGCTGGCCCGCGAGAGCACCGTCTTTCTGCGCGCCCACTCCACCGCGTCGTGGACCGTGCCGTCGCATGCATCGCTCTTTACGGGCCTTCACCCGGTCAGCCACGGCGCCTCGTGGCGCGAACACCGCTGGCTCGACGACGAGTTCGTGACGCTCGCCGAAGCGCTGCGTACGCGCGGCTATCGCACGGCCGCGCTGGTTTCGAACCACTGGCTCGAAGCCGCGAACCTGCTGCAGGGCTTCGAGTCGGTCCACGCGCTCGGCGCGCGCTTTCGCTCGCTCGCGATTCGCCCGCTGCTCGAGCTGCTCGGCGCGCCGGCGCGCTGGATGGATCACGGCGCGAGCGATGCACCCGACGCGCTGGCCCGCGTGATCGAAAGCGGCCGAACGGACACCCGTCCCCTCTTTCTCTTCGTCAATCTTCTCGAACCGCACTGGCGACACTTGCCGCCCTTCGCCGATCGGCGCGCGACCCTGCCCGCGGGCGTCGGCTGGTGGCGTTCGACGCGACTCTCGACGCAGTACTACGGCCCGCTCCTGATGGCCGGAAAGCGCGTCGAGGGACCGCTCGATTCCGCGCTCCGCGGCCTCTATGCCGGCGCCGTGCGCCATCAGGACCGCGTACTCGGCGATCTGCTGGCTGCGATCGATGGCGCGCTCGATCCCGTACACACGCTGCTCGTCGTGACCGCGGATCACGGCGAGAACCTCGGCGAGGGCGGGCGCTACGACCACGTCTTCGCGCTCAACGACGCACTCGTTCACGTCCCGCTCTTGCTGCGCTTCCCCGGGCGCCTCGCCCGCGGGCCGGTCGACGATCTCGTTTCACTGGTCGACGTGCCGGCGACGCTCGCGGCGGCGATCGGGGACGTTGCGCTCGCGAGCGACGACGGGCGTTCGCTGCTCGGCGGAGGATCGAGCGGACGGACGCTCGTCTTCGCCGAGTCCGACCCGTGGTACGGCCATCTCGAAACGATGGCGAACCAGCGCGGATTGCAGCGCGACGTCGGCGCCTTTACTCGAACGCTTCGGATGGCGTTCGATGGCCGGTACCGCTGCGTGTCGACGGAAGACGGCGTGAGCACGCTCTTCGACCTCGATGCCGACCCCGAAGAAACCCACGATCTCTCGGACGTCGAACCCGGGCGTGCGAGAGCGCTCGAGTCCGCGCTGCGCGAGTTCTTCGACGCGCGGCCGCCCTACCGCACCCCCGACGCAGCGGTGCGTTCGCACGCGCTCGACCCCGCCGAGCTCGAGCGGCTGCGCGGTCTCGGGTACGTGCAGTGACTCGTCTCTCGGTGGTCGTGACGGTCGTCGACGGCGGAGACGCGCTCGCTCGATGCCTCGCGGGACTCGCGGCGCAGCGGGGCGCGCCGGCGCTCGAGATTCTCGTGCCGGTCGATGATTCCGCCGGAGATGTCAGCGCACTCGCGGCGAAGCACCCCGACGTTCGATTCCTCGCGCTCGGTGCGCTCTCGACGCAGCGCTCGCCGGAAAGCGCGGCCGGCCGTCACGAGCTCTTCGATCGCCGCCGTTCGGCTGGGCTCGCCGCAGCGAACGGCGATCTCGTCGCGCTGCTCGAAGACCGCGGTGTGCCGCGCGACGACTGGGCAGCCGTGCTCGCGCGCCTTCACGCCGCGCTGCCTCACGCGGTGATCGGCGGAAGCATCGAATGCGGGCGAAGCGAGATCCTGCATCGCGCCGTCTTCGCCTGCGACTTCTCGCGCTATCAGACTCCGTTCGAGGCTGGACCGCGTTCGTTCGTGAGCGACGTCAATCTCTGTTACAAGCGACGCGCACTCGAGACGACC
>CAZDHU010000106.1:0-46853 GCA_964505355.1 uncultured Myxococcaceae bacterium
ATCGAGCAGTTCCTGCTCGGCGGGCGCGCGGGCCACTGCGAGTACTTCGCCAGCGCGCTGGTCGTGCTGGCGCGCGCGCTCGGTCTGCCCGCGCGTGTCGTCAACGGCTACGCGGGCGGACGCGAGAATGCGCTCGGCGGCTTCGTCGAGCTCACGCAGTCCGACGCACACGCCTGGGCGGAGATCCACTTCGACCGTTCGGGCTGGGTGCGCTTCGACGCGACGCCGCCCGATCTTCGCCTGCGCGCGGCGGGATCGGCGTCCTTCCTCACGCAGCTCGCCGATCTGCGGAGCACCGTCGAGCTCTGGTGGTTCGACCGATTCGTCGATTTCGATCGCGTCGATCAGATGCACGGCATGGCGGCGCTCTTCCGGACGCTGCGTCACCTGCGTGGCGTCTTCTCGACGCTGCCGACACCAGAGCGTGTCGCCGGTGGCGCGCGCGAACGGTTCGCCCTGCCCACGCCGCACCTCGTCGCGGGGCTCGCCGTCGCCGCCGCGCTGCTCGTCGCGGGCGTCGCGCTCCGCCGCGCGCGGCGTCGATCCGACCCGCGCGCCGCACCACGCGCTTACGCGGCCGCCCTCCGCCTGCTGACCCGACGTGGCATCGTGCGCGATCTCGCGACACCGCCGCGGGCCTTTGCCGCCGACGTGAGCGAGCGTCTTTCCGCGCCTGCCGGCGCGGCCTTCGCCCGATTCACCGAGGCCTACCTCGCCGCGCGCTTCGGCGGACGCAGCGCAGGCGAAGTCTGGCGCGCACTCGAACGCTTTCGCGTCCAGCTTCGCGGCTGAGAGCGCGACCGGCCCCCGCGTTCGTGAATGCGCACTCGCGGCGAGCCTCCGCCGCACGCACACGGCAGCTCGATGATCCGGTAGGCTGCCAGCATGGGCGATCGTTTCGTACTGCTCGATCGCGATGGCACGCTCGTCGAGGACGAGGGCTACACGCATCGCATCGAGGACTACCGGCTGCTGCCGGGCGTCCGCGAAGGCCTGCACCAGCTCGCCGGCGCCGGCTATCGCCTCGCGATCGTGACCAATCAGAGTGGAATCGCGCGCGGCCTGTTCGACGAAGCCGCCTTTCACGCGTTCCAGCGGCGGCTCGGCGACGACCTCGCCGCTGCCGGCGTACGCATCGAACGCAGCTTCTTCTGTCCGCACCTGCCCGAGGCGGGCTGCGCCTGTCGGAAGCCCGCGCCGGGGATGCTGCTCGCCGCGGCACGCGAACTCGGCGCACGACTCGACGTGAGCTGGTTGATCGGCGATGCCGCGAGCGACGTCGAAGCGGCCGCGCGGGCGGGTTGCCGGGGCGCGATTCTCGTTCACTCCGGTCGACCGGCTCCGGCGAAGGCGCCGCCGGGAGCGTTCCTCGCCGCGGACTTCGCGGCCGCGGTCGATCAGATTCTCGCCTTCGATGCGCTCGACGGTCGCGCTCAGCAGGCGCCGTAGGCTCGATGCGTTTGCGGAATCAGTCGGACGTCGCGGTGTGCGCGTGACGCGCGCTCGACCAGCGCGAGCAGGCGCTCGGCGGCCGGCGTCTCGCGCACCGCGAGCGCCGGCGTCACGGGTTGCAGCACGAGCGGCGCATCGGGCGCGAGCCGCGTCACGCGCTGCGCGACGGCATCGATCTCGTCGTCGCGAGTGCGCGTGCTCACGACCACCTTCACCACCACCTCGGGAGCGCCGCGCGCGATCGCGAGAAAACGCTCGTGTGCGAGATGAAACTCCGCGCCTTCGCCCTCGGCGGGATCGGTCGCGCGGCGCACGTCGCTCGCGAGCTTCCAGTCCATCGAGACCACGTCGACCACGTCGATCACGCGCGCGAGCGCTTCGGCGGCGAGCCCGTGCGTTTCGAGCAGCAACCGCGGCCCGCGCTCGCGGAGTCGAAGACACAGCTCGCGCGCGGCCTCGACCTGAAGCAACGGCTCGCCGCCGGTCAGGCTGGCGAATCGGTGCTGCGCGAGGTCGAGCGATTCGGCGGCGGCCATCACGTCGGGAATCGATACCGGTGACGAACGGGTCGTGAAGCGTCCGGTCCCGCGGGCGGATTCGATCCGGCAACTGCGTGCCGGAAGCCAGGTGCCCGGCGAATCGCACCACGCACAGCGCAGATCGCAGCCACCGAACCGAACGAAGAGCGTGGAGCAGCCGACGTGCGGCCCCTCCCCCTGCACGGAGGAAAAGATCTCGACCAGATTCGCTTCCATCGTTTCGCCCGGACGGGCGCTCACCCCTCGAGCAGCGAGCGGCCCATCGCGATCGACGCGAGCACCTCCTGGATGCGCTCGGGATGCGCCCCGACGTCGCGAATCCGGAATCGCGCGATGTGATCGGCGTCGGGCAGCGGATCGATGAAGCCGTGTTTCTCGGCGAGATGCTCGACCGCGCCGAGCACGTCGAGCGCGCGCCGGCCGCCGGCCTCGTCGGTTCCGAGCACGAACGTTTCCTGTCCTTCTCGATAGCCGAGCGAAAGCGGCACCGCGTAACGTTCGCGCGCGATCCGCGCGCAGAGTGCGGGATCGAAACCTTCGGGCACCGGCACCACGACGAGCCCGTGACCGCCGAAGTGAACGAGCCGGAAATCGCGCTCGCTGACGAACGCCACCTCGTCCGGCGGCGGCGGCGAAGCACCGCGCGCATCGCGCGCGAGATCACTCGGCCGGCCCGCGAGCAGCGGCTCGATCTCGGCACGGCGATCCCCCGGGCGCGCCGCCATCTCGCCGAGTCGCCACCACCAGAGCCGTCCCCAGCGCTCGAAATCGTGCTGCGAGAAACGACCCGTCACGAGGTCGACGAGCTTGTCGGAGAATCGACTGCGTCGAACCAGCCCGCCGAGAACGAGCGGCAGCGTGCTTCGTGTGTGCGGCACGACGTGGACGGCTTCCGGACCAATCGCTGCGCGCAGCGCTTCGAGATCCTCGGGCGGCCAGGGATGATGATCGAACCACTCGATGCGCCCGCGATAGAGCGCGGCGGTTTGCAGGGTTTCGCGCGCCGGCGAAGCATTGAAGCCGACCACGAGGATCGGCGTCTCGTCCTGCAGATCGGGGGCGACTCCGCGGAAGAACGTCATCAGATCCGCCTGCGGGTAGACCCAGATGCCGTCGAGCTGGCGCTGATCGCGCGCGAGCAGAATGGCCGACGCGATCGAATCGCGATCTGCGTGCGCGAGAATCGCGACCCGACGCGGTCGCGCGGGTCGCGCGGGCGGCTCGGCGACCGGCGCCGGATCGCCCTTCGCGAGCCGTGCACGCCGGCGGCGCTCGCGTTCGCGACGCATGCGTTCGCGCTCGTCGAGCGGCTCATCTTCGCCTTCTTCGTCCTCGTAGGTCGGCTCGGGCTCTTCGCCGAACTCCGGTGCCTCGGGAGAGAGCCGCACGAGCCCGCCTTCGAGATCGTCATCCGCGTCGGCGGCCGCGCGCAGCCGGGCGGGACGCGCACCTTCGTCACGACTCGTGCGCGGCTCGGGCTCTTCGTCGGCGTCGTCGCTCGCGCCCTCGTCCTCGGCGCCACCTTCGCTCGCCGAACGACCGCGGCCCCGGCCGCGGCGACGGCGGCGGCGGCGCGATCCCGCCTGCTCGTCGCGCGCACCGCCGTTTGCGCCCCCGTCTTCGGCGAGGTCGAAGAGCGAAATCTCTTCGAAGTGAGAGCCGGCTTCCGGCTCCTCGGCCGGCGCCTGCGCGCCCGTCGAGGCGGTGCCGGCCTCCGTCCCCTCTTCGGGGCTCGTGCCGCGACGCCGGCGCGAACCGCGTCGCCCGCGTCCGGATCGGGTCTCTGCCGCCGCCGTGTCGGCAGGTGGCGTCCAGTCGGAAAACCCGAGACCGAACTCCGCATCCTCGGGAGCCGACAGTTCGAACCGGGATGACGCCGGGGGCGCGACGCTTCGCTCGTCACGCGGGCGGCGCGGCTCTTCGTCGCGAGGCGCTCGCAGATCCGCTTCCGCGCCCCGCAGATCGGACGACGGGGGGCGCGTCGCATCGCGCGGCGCCCGCAGATCGGGCGTCGCAGGCCGTGCCTCGGGTCGTACGGGACGTTCGGCGCGGCGCGGACGCTCCTCGCGGCGCGGCGGCGCGCCGGCCGTCGCATCGGCGGCACGCAGCGAACGTTCTCGTCCCTCGGTCACGATCTCGAAGCGCCGTGTGTCGATCGCGAGCGTCGAAAGCACTCGTGCCACCGCGGGTTCGAGTCGTTCGGACGCAATCAGCAGGCGCGGCGCATCGAGCCGCACGGGCGGCTCGACTTCGCCGAGCAGATCCGCGAGCGCCGGCGCGAGGCGAATCCAGCCGTCGAGGATCGCGCCCAGCGCTTCGAGATCGATGCTCGCGCGAATCGCGCCAATCACGGTGCGGCCGGTGGAGTCGACGCCGGCAAGATCGATCGCATCGTGATCGCCTCCGCCGAGCGGCCAGCGCACGAATGCACGCAGGGATTCGGCCCGTGCGAGCGGTTCGAGCAGGGCGGAACGTGTCGCGTCTTCGAGTCCGCGCGCATCGCGCTCGTTCAGCTGCTTGCGCAGCATTCCTTCGAGTCGATCGAGCGCTTCGGCGAGGCTCGCCGGCGCGAGCCGTTCGGTGTTGTGGCGACCGCCGGCGAGCGTATCGAGCAGGACGCCCTCGTCGTCGATCCGAAGCACCGCGGCACGCCGGCCGGCGAGCACCAGCTCGACCGAGCGGCCGACACCGCGCACCGCGCCGCCGTGCTTGGCCGCGAGACCTTCGAGCCCGGCCACACTGCGCTGGCACAGATCACGCTCGACGGCGCCGGCCACGCTGCGAATCACCTGCCGGGGCGAGGTAACGGGCACCAGCTCGATCGGCTCGGCGTCGATCTCGGCCGGACTCTCGGCGAGAAAGGGCGCGCCGGACGCCGCGAGCGAAAACGGCAGGTCGCCGACCAGCCCGAGCCGGCGCCGCGCGGCAGCGCTCCACTGCGGAGCCACCGCCAGCACCCGGCCGCGAAAATCTTCCGCCTCTGCCAGTCGCGTCGCGACCGCGAGCGCGGCGAGCACCGCATCGCCGCCGTTGCGCGAGACCGCGACCAGCACCCGGTCGCCACTCGCGGTGGTTCCCTCGCCGGCCAGCGCGAGGCCTCCCGGCAGGTCGGCTTCGCCCACGGGCATCAGGCTCGGCACGGGGACCAGCGCCGCGCTCACCACCTGCTCGAGCCAGTGCGGGTCGACCGAGGGCGTACGCGCACCCTCGCCGTGGTTGCGGCGCCCTCGACCAAATCGTCGTCGCATCGTTCAGGACTCCTTTGTCGCGACACGCGCGAGAACGCGGGCTCGGACGCCGGCGGCGAACCGATCGCCATTCCGGCACGAACTCACAGCGCCTCGCTGCGCACGCGCAGGTTCATCTGGCCCGCGTCCGCTGCCGATTCGGCAAGGGCCCGCGTGTGCCATTCATTGCCATTCGCAGCCGGTCGTCCCTCCACGAACGACGGCCGCTTCTCGAACCGTCCCGCACCCGCGGGCTCCATTCCTTCGCGCCGACTGCGGTCCGAGTGCGGAGCGCGTTCTTTCCGCGCGCACCCCGATCCGTGCACGCGACGCCACCCCGAACCCCGCGCCGCCCCCCGTCGCGCGGAAACGCCAGACCCTCGCTCAGAAACGGGGGCGTGACGAGTCCGGCCGGCGCCGCGGGCGGGTTCGCCCGCTCAGGCCTCGGCCAGTCCGCCCGACCCCCCGGGATCCTCGGGCCGCGCGGCCTCGCGCATCCGCGCGAGTAGCGGCGCGAGCAGCCGCTCGGCAAGCGCGAGCATCGGTGCATGCTCGGCGTCCGGCGCTTCGCGCAGGGCCCGCGCCGCCGCGAGGCAGGCCCGAGCATCCCCATCCTTTCCGAGCTGCCAGAACGACCACGCGCTCTCGGCCAGCAGCGCGATCGTGCGCGGCGCGCGGGCGCCGCCGTAGACGGCGCGCGCGGCATCGCGGTAAACGCGCTCCTGCTGTTCCTGCCGCTGCTGCTCGCTGACCACGATTCGGCTTTCGAGCGTCGAGCGGAGCTTCTCGGCGGCCTCGAGCAGCGGTTCGACCTGCGGCGGCGGCCAGGGACCGATTTGGTGCTCACGAACGAGTTCGCTCGCGCGGCGCAGCGCCTCCGGCGTCGGCTCGTCGCCGAGCGCACGGGCGGCCAGCGCACCCGGCGTCTCGGCCGCTCCGGACGCCGGAACGAGGTGCGAGCGAAACTCGAGAAAGCCGCGCGGCATCACGCGATCGCGCGGATGCGCGGCTTCGCAGCGCGCGACGAGGGCACGAAACGCGTCGACCGGTACCGGCGCGAGCGCGAGACCGCGCGCCTCTTCAGCACGTCGTACGAGCTGGCGCGCCTTTCCGCGCGAGGGTGCGTAGACCGCGCACTCCGCGATACCCCGCCCTTCGTCGAGCAGCAACTCGAAGAGGCGCACGCCACCGGGTTCGTCCTCGATCCGCAGCGCGACCCGCACGCCCGAGGGATCGATCTTCGAGAGCCACGCGCCCGATACGTCCGGCTCCACGGTGGTGAGCGTCGCGACGCGCGCCGGCGCCGGCGGCTCGGGCACGGCGACGCCCCGTCCGCGCAGCACGTGCCGCACCCGCCGGAGCACCTTGCGGCCGGGCTTCGAGAGCCCCTCTTCGCCAACGGCCAGGATCGCGGCCGCTCCCGCCGCCGAGTCGCACCAGGCGCGCGCCAGCTCGTCGCCATGGTCCGTCTCGTTCGAGAGCAGGTACGCGAGCACGTGCGGAGCCCGGACCGCACCGAGCGCGACGAGCAGCCGCTCGGGATCGCCGTTCGCCGGCCGAATCGCATCCGCGTCATCCGGCAACGCGCTCGCCGCACGCTCCAGAGCCATCGCGAGACTCACGACGCCGTCCCCGCGCGCACGAACGCGAGATACGCCTCGCTACCGCCGGCGGCAGGCAGCGCGAGCACCTCCGGCACCTCGTAGGGATGGAGTGCGCGCAACCGGTCGGTCAGCGCAGCCAGCCGATCCCCGCACGACTTGATCACGAGAAGCACCTCCGCATCCTCCTGCAAGGCTCCCTGCCAGCGATAAAACGAGCGCACGCCGGGAACGACGTTGACGCAGGCCGCGAGCGCCTCGTCGACCAGGGCGCGCGCCAGCCGCTCCGCGCTCCGTGCATCGGGCGCGGTGCTCAGCACGACGACGACGTCGCGCGGTGCCGGGTCGTCCGTCGTTCGAGGCTGCGGCATGAGGTCCCGGGCGCCGGTTCCGGCTTCGGAGAGGCCCGGATCCCGGCCGACTGCCCGATCCGCCTCCCCCGTGAGCCGACACCGCTAACACGTTCGCGTGCGCCGTGCGACCCGCAAACGGCGGGGAATCTTCACACGGGCTCGTGCGGGTCGAGCAGCTTCTTGTGCTCGGCCAGTGCGAAGCGGTCGGTCATGCCGGCGATGTAGTCGGCGATCGCGCGCGCCTCGCCCTCGTCGCCGAAACGCTCGCGCACCTGCTCGGGCAACTGGCGGGGTTCGCCGCGATAGATCTCGTAGAGATCGCCGAGGATGCGTTCGGCCTTGCGGTTCATGCGCAGCACGCGCGGGTGGTGGTAGAGGTGTTCGAAGAGAAACCGCTTGAGGGCGCGCGCCGCACGCGTTCGTTCGGCCGAGCCGGCGACGAGACGCGATTCCGCGGCGCGCGCTTCGCCGGCCGAGCGCGGTCGCGCCGCGTCGAGCCGCGCGGCCGACGTCTCGACCACGTCGGTCACCAGCGCGTTGATCAGCGCGACCACCGTTTGCGCGCGCAACACGCGCTCGCTCGCGGCCGGCATTCGCGCCCGCACGCCCGCGCGCATTTCCGACCACAGTGGATCGCGCTCCAGCAGCTCGAGCGTGAGCAGCCCGGAGCGCAGCCCGTCGTCGAGATCGTGGTTCGTGTAAGCGATCTCGTCGGAGAGATCGGCGAGCTGCGCTTCGAGCGAGGGCTGCGCGGTGGGCGCGGGCAGCGCGAGCGGATGCGACCAGGCGGCACCGTGCTTGAGGACGCCGGCCCGCGTCTCCTCGGTCAGGTTGAGTCCGCGAAACCCCGGATACCGCTCTTCGAGCAGATCGACCACGCGCAGCGTCTGCCGGTTGTGCTCGAAGCCGCCGTCGTTCGCGAGCAGCCGGTGCAGCGCGCGCTCGCCGGCGTGACCGAACGGGGTGTGACCGAGGTCGTGCGCCAGCACGATCGCCTCGGCGAGATCCTCGTTGAGCCGCAGCGCACGTGCGATCGTGCGCGCGATCTGTGCACCTTCGAGCGTGTGCGTGAGCCGCGTTCGATAGTGATCGCCTTCGTGATACACGAAGACCTGCGTCTTGTATTCGAGGCGCCGGAACGCGCGCGAATGAACGATCCGATCGCGGTCGCGCTGAAACGCCGTGCGATAGGGATGAGGCGCCTCCTCGACGAGGCGGCCCGCGCTGTCGCCGCTGGTCTGCGCGACGGGAGCGAGCCGCTCGCGCTCTTCGGCTTCGTAGCGTTCGCGGCTGCGCAGCGTGTTCACCGGCGCCGGCCCTTCCCGTTCTCTTCGCGATCCGCCTCGCGCAGGATCTCGTCGAGTTCGCGCCGTGATTCTTCGTCGATCTCGGCGGTGGGAAGCGCGCGTCCGGGCGCAGGACGCGCCGGCGCTGCCGTGCCCGTCGCGGCCGGAGCCTGCGCCGGCGGTGCGGCGATCGGGGGTGCGGCGGCCGGAACGATCCGCGCGCGCGCACTCCACGCGGCGTAGCCGAGTCCGAGCGCGAGCAGGAACCAGACGAGGCGGCGCATCATGCGCTCGACTCTACCTGTCCGCGCGTGCCGAGGCCGGCGCGATTCGCGCCCGCGCGGAGCCGTCCGAGGGGAGACGGCGCAGCGCCACCGCGGTTATGTTGCGCGCATGACGACCCGCGACACCCTGCTGCTCGGTCCCGGCCCCTCGAACGTCTCGATGCGCGTGCGACAGGCGACGGCCGCACCGATGCTGGGTCACCTCGATCCCGCCTTTCTGCGCATCGCCGACGAGGTGCAAGATCGACTGCGCACACTCTTCGGCACCGCCAATCGACTCACCCTGCCGCTCGCCGCCACCGGCAGCGGCGGCATGGAGACCTGCTTCACCAATCTCGTCGAGCCCGGCGACCGCGTCGTCGTCGGCGTCGCCGGCGTCTTCGGCGAACGGATGTGCGACGTCGCGGGAAGACTCGGCGCGAGCGTCACGCGCGTCGACACCGAATGGGGAACGCCGCTCGACGAATCTCTCGTCGAGGAAACGATCCGCCGCACGCAGCCCGCGCTCGTCGCCTTCGTGCACGCCGAAACGTCGACCGGCGTTTGCCAGCCGCCGCAGCGCATCGCGCACGCGGCCCAGGACTGCGGCGCACACGTGATCCTCGATTGTGTCACCTCGCTCGGCGGGCTCGCGCTTTCGCTCGACGCGTGGGGCATCGACGCCGCCTACAGCGGCACGCAGAAGTGTCTCTCCTGCCCGCCCGGGCTCTCACCGGCGAGCTTCAGCGAACGCGTGCTCGAGCGCGTGAAGGCGCGCCGCACACCGGTGCCGAGCTGGTATTTCGATCTTTCGCTGCTGGCCGGCTACTACGGAACGGCACAGGGCCGCGTCTATCACCACACCGCGCCGATCAGCGCGATCTTCGGGCTCGCCGAAGCCCTGCGCGGCCTCGACGAAGAAGGGATGGAGGCGCGCGCCGCGCGACACCGCGACGCGGCCGCGCGACTGATCGCCGGCGTCGAGCGCTTCGGTCTTCAGCCGCTCGTGCCCGACGCGTTTCGTCTGCCGATGCTGACGACGCTCCGACTGCCCGACGCCGTCCTGCGGCGCGGCGAAGCCGCCCTGCGCCGCGAGCTGCTCGACGTGCACGGAATCGAAGTGGGCGGCGGGCTCGGCAAGCTCGCCGGTGCGATCTGGCGCGTGGGTCTGATGGGCGAGAACGCGCGCCCGGAAACCGTCGACCGACTGCTCGCAGCGCTGGAGACGATGCTCGGCCGCTGATCGAAAGGCCGGGCGCGCGCAGTGCCGTCACGGCGACGCCGGCAGATCGCCTTTCGAGATTCCATTCGGGCACCACGCGAGGCCGCGCGCCTTGGTCGCGTTGTAGGCCGTCCGCGCGCTTCGACTCTTCTTGTCACCCTCGGGATGCCAGAGATGAAAGTTCACCGCGCGATCGATCACGACCATCGGCACCACGCCCGCGCGGCGGAGCCGAAAGCCGAGTTCGACGTCTTCGAGCCCCCAGCTCTCGAAGTCTTCGTTCCAGCCGTTGACGCGCACGAGATCGCTCTTCCAGAGCGAGCCGTTGCCGCCGCGAAAGTTTCGATTCTTCTTGAGCCGTTGCATCCACCGAAACGAAACGTCGCCCGGCAGCACGAAGCCGTAGGGCACGTAGCGATGCAGGCCGCGCGCGTTGTCGACCAGCTCGCGCCATCCGATCCGCGCGTGCTCACCGCGCGCGATCGCAGCGAGGTCGAGCGCTCGCGAGCGCGCCTCGCCCCACTTCACCGAGCGACCGACCAGCAGACGTTCCGGTGCGCGGTGATGCAGATGCATCGCCACGAAACGTCGCTCGGGCACGCAATCACCGTCCGTGTAGATCAGATAGGGCGCGTCGGCCGCGAGCGAGGCGAGGTTGAGAATCCGACACTTGCGAAAACCGGCGTCTTCCTGCCAGACGTGACGCAGCGGCACGGGATACGACTTCGCCACCGCGGCCACCAGCTCGGCCGTCTCGGGCCCCGAACCATCGTCCGCCACCACGACCTCGAAGTCGCGCGTGGTCTGCCATCGAAACCCTTCGAGACATCGCGCGAGATGTGCGGGCCGCTGATACGTGCTGACGACGACCGACGCGGACGGCATGCCCCCTCACCTCTCCTCGAACACTCGACGGTCGATAGCACGCGCCGGCGAGCCACGTATGCTCGGCACCTGCGAAGAACTCGCCCGAGCCCGGCGCAGCGCGGGCGGGCCCGAGGCAAGGCGCAACGCCGCGGAGGGCGCGGCGCCGATGCCCCGGCGACCGAGACGGGTTCTTCACCGGCTCTCAGCCGCGACGGAGATCGCATGCTCTTGCCCTGGCGCGTTCCGCGCGTGCCGATTCTCTACTACCACGAGATCGGCATCACGCGGGCGCGGCACATCGTGCACCGCGACGACTTCTCGGAACAGATGCACTGGCTGCGCGACGCCGGCTTCGACGTGCTCTCGCTCGATCGCCTGCTCGACGTCTACGCGGGCCGGCACCACGCCCCCGCGCGCCCCGTCCTCGTCACCTTCGACGACGGCCGCGCGGGCGTACTCCGACACGCGGCTCCGTTGCTCGAGCGGCTGCACCTGCCCGCCACGCTCTACGTCGTCACCCGCTGGCTGGAGGGCCGCGAGATCCCCGACGCCGAGCGCTACTCGGAGTTCGTCTCCACGCACGACCTCGCGGAACTGCGCGAAGCCGGCATCGAGATCGGCAGCCACACGGAAACGCACCGCACCCTCAAGCGCCTCGACGAAGCGGCCGTGATCGAAGAAGTCGCGAACTCGCGCCGCTGGCTCGAAGACGCGCTCTCCGCCCCGGTTGCCCACTTCAGCTTTCCCAAAGGCCGCAGCTCACGCATCGCCGACCGCGCCGTCCGCCGCGCCGGCTATCGCAGCGCCGTCCGCACCGGCGACCGCTGGAACGGCCACTTCCCGAACCGCCTCGGCCTCTGGCGCCTCCGCGTCGACGGCACCGCCCCCGCCACCGCCTTCCGGCGCCGACTCGCGTCACACCGAATGGTGTAGGGGGCGGCGCCGCCGTCGGTGCGCGGGCGGACGCGCGGCGCGTTCACGGAATGGCAGGCGCGCAGCGCCGGGCGAGCGCGACACCGCTCGACGTCGCAAGCGCTCTTCGTATCACGACGGCGTCGGCGAGCGTGCAGCCGGGCGAGCCGCCCACGTCGCAGCGGTCGATGATCGAGGGCGGTAGCGGCCGTCCGGCGAGCAACGCGCGTTGCAGGGTCTCGACGTCTCGTCCCGTCACGCGGCCATCGGCGTCGATGTCGCCGCACTGGCAAACGTCGCCGACACCGTCGGCGATCGATTCGTCACCGACACCGCCCCGATCGGACTGCGCGGGGTCGAACGCGAACGGACAGCGATCGAGTTCGTTCGGCACGCCGTCACCATCGTGGTCGACCGAGCCCGAAAGCCGCAGCAGGAAGGCGCGCCCGGTCGCCTCGACGGCCTCGGAAACGACGGCGTCGTTTCCGCCGGTCGGGTAGCTCGTGCCAACCATCAAGCCGCCGTCGCGAGACATCGCGGCGATCCGGATCTGCAGTGGGCGCGTGAGCGGCCACGCGGCCGTCGTAAGAAGGGCCAGCAACGAACGTTCGCCGTGCACACGGTCCCAGACGAACGCCGCACCGGCCCAGTTCGCTGCCACCACGCCGCCGTCGTGGGAAAGCGCCACGAAGCGAACGAACGGCTTCGGGGAGCCGAACATCGTGAATATCCGGATGTCGTCCGCCGGGTCGAGGCCTTCGGTGCCCTCTGCGTGCGAGCGAATACGCTCGAAGCTCGTCCCGCGCAGGCGGTACATCACCTCTTCGTGGTTCCGTGTCGCTAACACTACGAACGTACTGCCGTCGCCCGACATCGCGAGCAGTGCCTGAGGCGGTCCAGTCGGCGTGTCGGGCAGCAGTTCGAGGCCGGTCTGCTCCGTCCAGCGAAACGGCCGGCCGTAATCGCCCGCAAGAACGCGCCCATCGCTCGACGCGTGCAAGACGAGCGGCGCTCCTGGCCCGGAAGGAATACCGGGAATGGGGACCGCGGCGTCGTCCTCGATCGACCACCGAAACGTCGCATTCGAAGATGGAGAATCATGGGACGACGGAGTGCTACAGGTCCCGATCACGCTCGCATCTTCCGCGATCAGCGCGACGGGTCGACACGATTCACCGGCGAGCGCGAGGATCGGCGGCAGCAGGCGGATGCCGCGCGCTTCGGACCAGGTGAACACGCGCATTGGCCAGCCGGGAAGCATCCAGCATACGCCCGCCGCCGCGCGGCCATCGCGTGCGACCAGGCGGACCTCGCACGCGTAGGCATCGTCCGAGAAGACGCCGAGCGATCGAGAACCCGCCGCCTCGTCCTCCAACCCGAGCGGTTCGCGTTCCTCGCCGCCGAAGCGCCGTCCGAACACGCGATGCCCGTCCGCGCTCAACACGCCGCGAACGTGGTTCAACGGGCTGGGGTCGTAACTCGCATACAATGACGTCGTCGAACGCGACCAGACGGGCGTCGAACTCGCAAGCGACCAGGCGGGGGACCGCAAGTCTTCCTCCGCTCCGGTGCGGACGCGAAGCAGCGTTGGTCCCTTCTCCGACGTGCTCGACACGAGCGCGACGTCACCGGCATCCGAGACTCCGACACCGGCGGTAAACGGGAGCCCGCCGGACGAGGGCGGCAGCATCTCGACTTCGGGCGCATTTCCGTACCGCAGCACGGCCCGCGATCCGGCTAGCGAAGTGCGCACCCAGATCACCGAGCGTCCTGTCGCATCCACTTCCCCGCCTCCGCCGCCGACTGCACCTCCTGTATCCGACGGCAGGCTGAACTTGCTCGCCGCAAAAAGATCCGGCGTCTGCACGATCCCAACCACCGAGAATCCGGTGTCCTCGCTCCAGCGCCAGACGATGTGATCGCGCTCGGCAGCACGCGCCGCACGGCCGACGATCACATCAGTGCTCGGGGTCGCACCACTCAGAAAGATGACGGACCAGCCCGCGGGAGCAGGAAAGACATCGAAGCCGCCCCCCGCTCGCCATCGCACCAGCCCATTGCCGCAGTGAAAGACCGCCGCCGATCCATCGGCGGCGGCAATCCCGCTCCCCCAGCCGCGGCAACGCTCGGTCAGTTGCGCGTCGAGATCGAATTCGATGTCGTCCGCAGTTCCGCGCACTCCGTCGGCTCCCGCATGGAGAAGACGGCTCAGCCCGTACGAGGGAGGCTCGGACTCATAGGTCACCAGCAAGCGACCGTCGCGCGACGAAAGGAATCCGAACAGCACTCGCGGACTCACGAGACGAGGGAGAGGATCTCCCTCGACGTCGTCGTCGCCACCGGGCAAGCGATCGTCGCCGAGATCAATCTCCGTCGCAGCACTGTTTTGTGAGATGAAGATGGAACGGCCGTCTCGAAGCCATCCGATCAACTGAACCGAGTTGGACAAGCCAATCTCGACCACGTCGACGTAGCGGCGTCGCTGCGAAGGAATCTCGTGCGGAACGCCCGCGGGATCCCAGACCACCAGCAGCTGCATCCAGTCGAGGATCGTACCGGTTCTCACGATGCAGGTTCCCACGATCCGCGCGCCATCGCTCGACAGCGCGCGCACCCGGCACTCCTGCTGAGCGACCTGCGATCCCGGCAGCAACGGCCCTTCGAGACGCCGCGCGCCGCTTTCCGCCCGCCAGACGATCGGTACCGACCCACTCTCGTAGTACAGATTCCAGACCAGCGTACGATTGAAGTCGTCACACCGGAACCCGTCGAACCCCACCGGGGAGGGCGACGCGAGCGCGGACGTGTCGATCGGCTGAAACCCGCCGTCCACGCTCCAGCGCTCGATTTCAAGCGCTCCTCGAACGAACCACGCGGAGGCCCCGTCAGCGGCAAAGCAGCCCACGTGGTCTGCCGGCACGGATCCCGGAAGGGGTTCGACCAGCGAAACGGAGGGAGGCTGCGCCTCGGGAAAAGCCGTTGCCGCTTCCGCGCCGAGCCAGAACAGCGCTCCGCCGAGAAGCGCGCACGCTTGCGTCGGCAAGCGCCGCCGGTACCCAAACTCCCGCTCCGGACGCCCGAAATCACTGACAACGCGCTTTCGCACCGACACCGGATCCACCGCGCCCTCCGCCGCCTCGCGTTCGAAAGCCGTTCTACTGGTCGTCCGCACGAGAAGCAATCCAATAATCACAACTGGTCTTGGCGGCTTGCTCCCGCCGCGCGCCGCGGTCACCTTCGCGGCCATGTCGGTGATTCGTCTCGTGGCGCGCATTGGTCGGGTCTGGCGTCGGTCGGCACGCTTCGCGAGAGGCCTCGGCCTGTTCGCGGCGCTCGTTGGGATCGCGACGATGCCGGCGACCGCCGCGGAACCGGACGCCGAAGTGGGAGCCTCGCGAGAGGCACCGGCACTGCCCGCCACGCCACCCACGGCGACGCGCGCCGCATCGGCCGCGACGCTTCCGATGGTCGACGCGCCGCCGCCGGCGGGGCCTTCGGTCGACGAGCGGCTGGCGGCGATTCAGGCGCTCGTCGAAGCGAAGCTGGTCTACCCGGCGCTCGCGCGGCGGCAGGGGATCAGCGGCGAGCCGCAGATCGAGTTTTCGATCGATCCGCACGGCGTACCGCGTTCGATCACCACGCGCCGATCGTCTGGAAGTCTCGCGCTCGATCGTGCGGCCGTGCGCGCCGTGCGCGACGCCGCGCCGCTTCCGTTCGTCTACGGCACGCTGGTCATTCCCGTCCGCTTCGCACTCGATGCCCGCTGAGCGCACGAGATCCCATCGACGACGAGCTTCACTCCACCGCGTCGGGGATGCCGTTCGCATCCGCATCGGTGGCGGGGGCGGAGTGGACGGCGGCGATCGCGTCGAGATCGAAGCCGGCGTTGCCCGCACCGACGGGGCCGGGGACGAAGCCCGCCGCTTCGATGCGCACGAAGCGCGCCCAGCCGAGTCCGACGTCGGCGAGATCGAAGCCGTCGCCTCCCGAGCCCGCCGGCGGCGCGAGGGCGAGCGCATCGACGTCGAGGCCGACGAGGTCTTCGATCGGCACCGTCGTCGGGATCGAGGGATGCGGCGCGTGTTCGTCGGCAGCGGTCGAGAGCACGGGATGCACGCCCGCGCAGCCGTGCCACCAGGGCCCTGCGGCGAGATCGAGCGTGCAGTCGAACACGACCCAGTCGATGCCGTTCTGGCTCACGCTCACGCGCGCGGGATCGGCGAAGGGAATGCCGCTCACGTACCCGGCATCGACGCGCAAGAAGGCGTTCTCGAAGACCGTGAAGTCGGCGCCCGGGCCGTCGCGCATCACGTTGTTGGTGAAGGCGAGTTCGATCACGCCGCCGAGGCCGAGCGACACCACGTCGAGGCCGCCACGAAAGAGCCCGCCGCCGAGCGGAGGCCCGGTGACGACGCCGGGCAGCAGCGACGCGCCGAAGCCGCCGCCGCTGCCCGGCGCATACGCCTGCACGCCGTCGGCGAAGGGATCGCCGACCGCTTCGAACCGGGCGATCGCGCCGTAGGTCGACGTGATCGCGAGCGAGCCGACCGGCATCGAGACGCGCGCCACCAGTTCGTTCGGGCCCGGCAGCACGAAGCCGTCCCAGATCTGTGTCGCCGTCTCGAGCACGCGACCATTCACCGCCGGCGATGCGACGAAGCGCGAGGTCACGTCGTGTCCGTTGAGCGTCACCTGCAGGCTGCCGGGCACGATCGCTTCGCCGTGATCGATTTCGAGCGTGAGCGGCATCCAGGTGACCGACGAGTCGAACGCCGGCGCGAGCACGCGCACCGGCTTCCACTCGTCGCAGCCGCTACCCGCGGCGACGAGACTCGCCAGCGCGAGCGCGACGGCGCTCACGCGCACGCGCGATTCCTCCGGCACCACGCGATCGCCGTGGCCCCCGCGAGCACGAGGGCCGCACTCGCGGGCTCGGGCACCGGCGTCAGCGCGAAGACGTGCGAGAGGCCCGCGAAGTCGCCGTCGACCACGTAGATCGTGCCGTTCTCCTCGGCGATTGCGGTCGCGTATCCGAAGCCGCTGGCCAGCGTGGTCGCCTCGCCGGTGTGCGGATCGATCCGCAGCACGAAGGAACCGACCCCGAAGCCCGATGCCGTCGCGAGCAGCGAACCGTCGGCCGCGATCAGGAGATCGCCCTGCCCGGCCAGCGCGCCGGCCAGCAGCGTGCGCGCGCCGTTCGCTGCAGGGAGCGCGAGCGACGAGATGCGACCGGCGAAGGTCGACGCATCCACCTCGCCGAGAAAGATTCGATCGCCGAGCGCCGCGAGCCCGGCCGCGTAACCAAGTCCGTTCTGCACGGCCGTCGCCGCGCGCGTCACTTCGTCGACCACCCACAGCTTGCCGTCCGCCGGCCCCGGAAATGGGAAGTACGAGTCGCTGACGAAGAAGTGATGGCCGCCGGGATCGGTCGGATCGAGAATCACGTCGGCCGCACCGGCGATCGTGCCGGCGGGAAGAAGCTCGAGATCGCGCGCGCGCAGCGCAGCGCCGCTGCGACCGAACGGATCGGGGATGGCATAGATCGTGTCGCCGGTCTCGGCGCCCGCGAGCTCGCCCGCATTGTCGCCCACGATGAGCCGATCGTTCACCGCGTCATAGACGAAACCGGAAAGTGCGTTGAATCCATCGGCAATCGTCGTCGCGCTGCCGTCGGCCTCGACGCGCACCACGGACTGCGCCCCCGCGCCGAAGCCGCCCGTGCCGACGAGAAGGACTCCGCTTCGCGCCACCACGCCACCGGTCGCCACGCCGGGCGTCGCGATCGTCGTGACGGCGTACCCCGCGGCGACGGGCGTCGCGGCAACCTCGCCCGTTTGAAGGCCGGCCGCGAACACGAGGCCCGCCACACTCCATCCGCTCCGCATTCTCATCACCGCTCTCCTTCGTTCGCAAACGCCATCGCCGCCTGCGTACCTTGCGCATTCGGCTCCGTTTCCACCGTCCATTCTCGTCCGATGCCGAGGCCGCGACCCAGCAGGGTCGCGAGCGCCCCCTGCCCACTCCGCTCGGCCGATCTCACCATCGCGTCTCGCGCGCCGCGCAGCGGGTGCGGGGCCGGCTGTGCACTCCGTGCCGAAGCCGGTGTGACACCGATCGGTGTCACGAGCAGATCGTCGCCGCCCGAGGCGGCGGGGATCGGCGGAAAACGCAGGCGACCGGATCGCGTGCTCTCCCCCGTCGCGAGCAGCGCGCGGCGCGCACCGCGCAGCCGCCAGAGCGCGAGCCGGCGCGGGCCCAGCGGGTCGTGTCCGGAGAGCAGCGCGGTCACCGCGCCCGCTTCGACGATCGGCCGATCGAGACGCACGAACACGGAAGCGCCGCCGGCGAGGAACGCCTCTGCGTTCGCGGCCTCTTCGTCGTGCGGGCGATCGCGGTCGCCGGCGGCCACCGCATCAAGGGGCCCCGGGCCCGCTGCGGCGCGCGCTTCGCCGGCGGCGCGATCGGCGCGCGCAGCGAAAACGTGCGCAGGCACTCTTCGAGCCGAGAACTCCGCGTTCCCGGGCACCGCCGCGACCGGGACCGCCGACACGATGCGGTGTCGCGCGCGCCCCGCGCCGGCTGCGTTCGCTCCGTTCGCACGCGCGCCTTCGTCACCGGCCGCGATCGCGAAGACCATCGCGAGCACCGCGCCGGCACTCACCGTCAGAGCGATTCGAAGCGAAGTCCGCACAGCAGACCCTCCGGCTCGCCCACCGTCACGAAGACGTCGGGGCCCGTGTAATCGACGCCCGGTGCGCCGCCGCGCACCGCGACCGAACCGAGCGCGCGCGCGCTGCCGAGCGTTCCGACCGGCGCGACCACGTCGCTCTGACCGACGATCGAGAATCGACTGCGCGGTACGGGAACCGACGGGCTGCCGGCGAGATCGACGCCCACCACCGTCACCGTGCCATCGCAGAACTCGGTGGCGTAGAGGCGCGTCCCCGCCGCGTTGAACGCCGCGCCCACCACGTATCCCGGACACGTCGCGGGCGACGCGCCCCCGCTGCGCGCCGGCAGCGCAAAGGGGTGATCGGCATCGAAGATCCTCGCGTCGACGCTTGCAACGCGCGCATCGCTGCCGTCGAGGCGGTAGGGCTCGGCGCCGCTCGCGAGCGCGGGCAGCGTGTCGAGCGGCGCGAGATCGATCGCGTGAAGCCGCCTTCCGGCCGCGCTGCCCGTCACCGCGACGCGCCCCGACGGATCGATCGCGAGCCGGTCGAAGGAGAGCAGCGCGGCGCCGAGCGGCACCGTCGCGACCCGCGTGCGCGTCGCGGCGTCGATCACGTCGATGCTCGCTTCGGTGAGGGCGATGCCGCCGCTGTCGATCACCGGCGTCGCGGGATCGTCCTGCAGGATGCCGAGCGCGCCGCTGTTCGTGACCAGCACGAAGTCGCGTGCGGAGGGCGAGCGAAACGCCGTCACCTGCGTGGGATTGAATCCGCCGGTGAAGATGGCGGGCGTGGTGGGGTCCGGGTTCACGCGCGGCGGACTGCTGGCGAGATCGAGCTCGAAGACCAGCACGACTCCGGGCAGAAACTGCGTGTTCGCCGTGCCCGCATCGCTGCCGACGTTCGCCATCGACACGAAGAGCGCGCCGCCGGAGATCGCCGCCCCCGAGGTGAAGCCGGTGCGAAAGCTCGTCTGTCCCGCCGCACAGCGCGAAGGCGCCGGCGGAAACAGCGTCGAGAGGAGCGTGCCGCGCGAGTCGGACGCGCCGGCCGGTGGCACCACGCAGGCGAAGGTCGAGATCGCGGTGCGGGTGGCGCTCGATCCCGGTGCCGGCAGACGGGGAAAGGCGCTGGCGGAGAACCCCGCGGGCGTCGACACCTCGAGCGAACGCAGCGCACCGCTCGCCGGATCGACGGTGATCACCTCGTCGTAGAGACTCGCCGTCAGCAGCGCGAGATCGGCGCTCACCGCAGTGACACCATCGAGTGTCGGTGCCAGCGGGTCCGCGGCGCCGTTTCCGTCGCTGTCGGCCGGAATCGACGGCACGTTTCCCGCGGCCGAAACGCTCGGCGGCTCGGTCGAGAGCTCGAACGGAAGCAGCGCGGACGGCGCGAAACTCGCCACCACGGCGCGCCCCGCGACGCCCGGCACGAGATCGAGCCCGGGCGGAAAGCTGCCGGGAAGTGCGACGCAGCGTCGATCCGGCGAAGAGACCTCGATCACCGGCGCACCGCCGCCGCCACCGCTGCCTCCGCCTCCGCCGCAGGCAGGGCCGACACCGAACAGTGTCGCGATCACGAGCACCGCGAATCGCCCTCTCATCGAAACGTCCCTTCGAGCCGCAGAGCGAAGGTTCGTCCCGGTTGCGGGATGAACTGCGCGTCGCGCACGCTGCGGTCGCCGAGGTTGCGTCCGACGAGCGAGAGCAACAATCGATCGGCCGGAATCTGCGCGCCGAGAAACGGCAACTGCTTCGCGTCGATGCGCAGCACGGCGTCGAAGGTCGTGCGCGCGGGCAGACGCGTGCGCCCGCTGTCGCTCACCGGCAGCTCTCCCGTCTGCTGCGCGGTTCCGACGAGGCGCACGATTCGCGAGCGCGGGCCGAGTTCGATTCTCAGCGTGGCTTCGCTGCGCGCGCGCCCCGGCAGGCGGGCGCCCGTCGCATCGAGCCGCGCGTCGAGCAGCGTCGCGTTCGCCGACACACCGATCCGGTCTTCCCAGAGACCGAACGATCCCGAAAGCTCGAATCCGTCGGCCGTCGCCGCGCCCGTGTTGCGCGGGGCGACCGTGAACGGACTCACCAGCACGAAGACGATCGACTGCTCGATCTCCTGTCGAAACCACGCGCCGCTGAAGCGCAGGTTCTCGAACGGCCCCGCCGAGGCGAACGCCAGCTCGAGCCCGACATCGAAGCTCAGCGCCTCTTCGGGGCGCAGATTGGGATTGCCGCGCACAAAGCACTGATCGGGCAGAAACAACTCTTCGAAGTTCGGTGCGCGGTAGGCGCGTTCGGCGTTTCCCCGCAGGCGCAGCCAGGGCAGCGGCTCGATCACGGCGCCGACACGCGGAATCCACTCGCCGGCGAATCCCTGCGTGTGATCGAAGCGAAGGGCGGGCGCGACGCGCACGCGCCGGTCGAAGACGGAGATCTCGTCCTGCAGCACGGCGCCGGCCACCGCGCGGGTCGTGTTGGCGACGTCCGTCGCGGTCAGTCGATCCTGATGCAGATCGCCATCGATCGAGAGCCGGTGCTGCGTTCCGCCGAGCGCGAGCTCGCGTTCGACGCGCCCGGAAGCGCCGAGCACGTAGTTCGCGCTTTCGAGATCGATCCGCCCGCAGAGCCCGGTCGGCACCGGATCCTGGTAGCGCGTGCGGTCGTAGCCGTGCTGCAGATCGAGCGACGCCGCGAAACCCGCGAGATCGGCGTCTTCGATCGTGATCACGCCGTGATGTCGAAAGCGCCGCTCGTGCGCACGCTCGCGCTGCCCGCCGGTCTCGCCGCTGCCCGAATCGAGACCCGGCACGCCGCGCGAGACGAACACGGGCTGGCTCGTCAGCGACACGCTCGCGCTGTCGCCGATTTCGCGCGCAACGCGCAGCACGCCGGCCTCGCGCTCGCTCTCGCCGTTGATCCTGCGGATGCGCTCGGGATCGAAGTGGAAGTCCTGGCCCGCGACGCGGATCACGGGTCGCCGGAAGTCGAAATCACCGTCGGTGGTGGCGCCGTCGTAGCCGAGCGTGAGTTCGGTTCCGGCGCGACGTTCGGTGCGCAGCAGCGAGCCCGAGAAGCTGCCGAAGCTGCCGGCCTCGACGCTCGCTTCGGTCTGCGCGCGGTCGCCCGGACGGCGCGTCACCAGATTGACCACGCCACCGATCGCCCCGCTGCCCACCTGTGCCGCACCGCCACCGCGCGAGACCTCGATCCGTTCGAACAGCTCGACGGGAAGCGTCGAGAGATCGATCGCGCCGGCGCGCGCATCGTCGAGCCGAACACCGTCGATCTGCAGCACGACCTGACTGCCGGTCGAGCCCCGGATCGAAAGCTCCGCGCGCTGGCCGGGGCCACCGAAGCGGCGCACCTGTACGCCGACGCTCTCGGAGAGCAGATCTTCGATGCTCTTGCCCTCGCCGGCGTAGGCATCGGTGTGAATCACGCTGGTGAAGGCGGTGGGATCGTCGGGCAACTGGCCCGGCGCGGGCGCGTGCACGGTCGCGCGCGGCACCGCGCGTTCGATGGCGGGCGCGGGCACCGGCGTCGGCGATTCGTCGCTCGCGAATGACGACCCTGCGGCGAGCCACGCGAGCCCCGGAACGACGACACCGAACCCACGAATCGCGAGCCGCCGCACACGGCGGCAAACGCCGACACCAACCGGTGTCGGTCGCAACGAAACGCACGAGTCGCCATGCGGACGCAGCGGACGGCTGTGACGCGAAGCACGACGCAACGAACACCGACTCCCTCTGCGTCGTCCCCGGACGCAGCGTGGTCGCGGCGCGCCTCACGGCTCACCACGGACGCTGCGCAGGATTCGGTCTCGAAGCACGAACACGCGGGACGGGCCGTCGCGCGCAGCCAGCGCCGCGCGCGACGTCTTGCCCTCCCTCCGCATCCACGCCGGAGGCGAAAGCCGCTGAAAGGCCGGTCTTCTGGCTCCCGGATCCACCGCCCGGCAGCGCCTTCCCGACCGGCCGCCCCTCGAACCCTTGCGGTTCGCGAGCGAGATCCGGTCAGTGGTGTCGTGCTGCCGCGCGTCCCCGGTCACAGCGACGGGCTCGCGCCGGATTCACACCGGCTTCCCGCGATGCACACGACAATCCATTTGCCGCCCGCACCGCCTCCGGCATCCCGCCGGAGGTCACCTTTCATCGCAACGTCGAGCTGCGTTGTACCGGCCCGCGCGCCGGTGTGTCAAGCGAGGCCGTCGCGCGGGTTCGTGTCCTACCCTGCGCCCATGCACTACCGGCGGCTTGGAAAGAGCGGCCTTCGCGTGAGCGAGGTCTCCTTCGGCTCCTGGCTCACGCTCGGCTCGCGAGTCGAGCTGCGCGGCACCCGCGAACTGGTTCGTGCGGCCTTCGATCTCGGTGTGAACCTCTTCGACACGGCCGACGTGTACGCGAACGGCCGCGCCGAACAGGCGCTCGGCGAGGCGATCGCCGATCTGCCGCGCAGCGCACTCGTGCTCGCGACGAAGTGCTTCTTTCCGGTCTCCGATCGACCCAACGACCGCGGCCTTTCGCGCAAGCACATCGTCGAAAGCGTCGAGGCGTCGCTGCGCCGCCTGCGCACGGATTACCTCGATCTGCATCAGTGCCATCGCCCCGACCCCGAGACTCCGATCGAAGAAACGGCGCGCGCGTACGACGATCTCATTCGCCAGGGCAAGCTGCTCTACTGGGGCACGTCGGAGTGGCGGCCCGCGCAGATCGTCGACGCCTGTCGAATCGCCGATCGACGTGACGGCGCGGCACCGATTTCGAACCAGCCCGAATACTCGCTGCTGCAGCGACGAATCGAGCACGAGGTGATTCCGGTCTGCGCGCGCGAAGGCATCGGGCAGATCGTCTGGAGTCCCCTCGCACAGGGCGTGCTGACCGGAAAGTACGCGGGCGGCGCGCGTCCCGCGGGCTCGCGTGCGACGGACGAAGAGCGCGGCGGCTTCATGCAGCGCTTCCTCGCTCCGGAGACGCTGGCGCGCGTGGACGCGATGCGCCCGATCGCGGCCGAACTGGGCGTTTCGATGGCGCGTCTCGCGCTCGGCTTCTGTTTGCGACAGCCGAACGTATCGAGCGTGATCATCGGCGCGACGCGAGTCGAACAACTCGAGGACGACGTCGCGGCGTCGGGGCTCGCGATCCCGGACGAGATCGCCGCGAAGCTCGACGCACTCTTCCCGGCCCGCGCGAGCTGAGCAAACGAGACAGCTCCGATCTCGACGGCGCACTCGCGGCGGCGGAACGTGCCAGCGCACGCTCCGCCGCCCGCGTTCGAAACTCAGAGGCCCGTCGCGTTCACCGTCTGAAGCTGCACGTACGCGGCGAGACCGTAGGGGCCGTTCTCGTAGCCGATGCCCGACCACTTGTTGCCGCCGAACGGCGCGTCGGGCCGGATCGCGAGATGCTGGTTCACCCAGCCGGTGCCGCAATCGAGCTGCGCGACCAGCTCGCAGCCGCGCGCGACGTCGCGCGTCCAGATCGACCCGCCGAGCCCGAAATGCGTGGCGTTGGCGCGGGCAATCGCGTCCTCGACGTCGCGGAACGAGAGCACGGGGAGCGCAGGCCCGAACTGCTCCTCGTCGACGAGGCGCGTGCCGTCGCTGATCCCGCTCACGATCGTCGGCTCGAAGAAGTAGCCACCACCGGCGCGGGCGCAGCCGCCGGCGTGCACCTTCGCACCGTGCTGTTTCGCGTCTTCCACCAGCTCGCTGACCCGCGCGAGCTGCGGCCCATTGTTGATCGGCCCGAGTTCGGTGCCGCTTTCGAGCCCGTCGGCCATCTTCACGCTCTTCGCCAGCGCCGCGAGCTCGCCGACCATCGCGTCGTGAATCGACTCGTGCACGTAGAGCCGCTTGATCGCGGAGCAGACCTGACCGGAGTTCGCGAACGCGCCCCAGAACAGCTTCTGTGCCACCTGCCGGGGATCGACGTCGGGCAGCACGATCGCGGCATCGTTGCCACCGAGTTCGAGCGTCACGCGCTTGAGATCCGGTGCTGCGCTCTGCGCGATCTTCTTGCCCGTCGCGACCGAACCGGTGAACGCGATCTTGCGCACCGCCGGATGCTCCGCGATCTGACGCCCGAGTTCGTTGCCGCCCGACACCACGCTGAAGACGCCGGCCGGCACCACGTCGCGCAGCACTTCGCCGAGCGCGAGCGACGAAAGCGGCGTGAACGGCGACGGCTTCAGCACCAGCGTGTTTCCCGCGAGCAGCGCGGGCGCGATCTTCCACACGCCGAGCAGCAGCGGAAAGTTCCAGGGCGTGATCGCGCCGACCACGCCATAGGGCCGGCGGTGCACCTCGACGCCGGGCGCCACGCTGTCGACCGGAAGCTGCAGGCCCGCGGTGACGTCGAACCAGACCGCCGCGCCCACCACTTCTTCCGTTGCGCGCGCGATCGGCTTGCCCTGCTCCTGCGTCAGCACCTTCGCCAGCTCGCCGACGTTCTTCTTGATCGCCGCCGAGCAGTCGCGGAGCACCTGCCGGCGCGCTTCGAGATCTCGCCGCCAGCTTCCGAACGCGCGCTGCGCGGCGTCCATCGCCTGATCGAGCTGGCCCGTCGTGCACTCCGGCGCCTGCGCGAAGACCTTTCCGCTGGCCGGGTTGATCACGCCGAAGCTCTGCTCTCCCGCGACGGCCTTGCCATCGATCGTCATCGTGAACTCGGACATCTGCTTCCCCTTTTCGTGGTTGTGGTCGTCGTGCGCGTTCGATTCGGCGCGAGCTTACCGCGCGAGGCACGCCGATTCACGCGGCCGATCCGGAGCCACGCGCGACGCGTATACTGCGCGCGTCATGCCCGAGGCCTCGCCGGATTCGATCGAGAGCGCCGACGCCGTCGTCGTCGGCAGCGGTGCGGGCGGCGCCCCGGTCGCCGCACGACTCGCCGCGGCGGGACTGCGCGTCGTCGTGCTCGAAGCGGGGCCGCGGGTCGAGACCGCGGAGTTTTCCGGCGACGAAGGTGAGATGACGGCGCGCCTCTACGCCATCTCGCAGACGTCTTCGCGCCAGAGCCTGTACGCGGGCGCCTGCGCCGGCGGCTCGACGGTGATCAACGACGCACTGTGCTGGCGAACCCCGCCCGAGGTGCTCGCCGAGTGGCGCGATGCGCACGGCCTCGGCGCGCTGACCGACGATGCCTTCGCACCCTTCGTCGATGCGGCCTGGCAGGCGATCGGTGCTTCGCCGACCGATCGCGCGCATCTCAATCGAAACGCCGCGCTGCTCGCGCGCGGTGCGCGACGGCTCGGCTGGTCGCACGAGGCAATGCCGCGCTCGGTGCAGGGCTGCGTGAATCTCGGCCTTTGCAACTTCGGCTGCCCGTCGGGCGCAAAGCAGTCGATGCTGCGCACGTTTCTGCCGCGCACCGAGGCGGCGGGCGCGCGCATCGTCGCAAACGCGCGGGCGCGGCGAATCGGGATCACCGGCGGGGCGGTGCGCGCCGTCGATGTCGTTCGCGTCGACCCGCTCACGCGCGCACCGATCGGAACGCTACGCATCGACACGCCGCGCGTGGTGGTCGCGGCCGGCGTGCTCGGCACGCCCGCGCTCCTCTTGCGCAGCGGCGTGGCCGACTCGGTCGGCGACGGCATCCAGTTTCACAGTTCGATTCACGTGACGGCTCGCTTCGACGAACCCGTCTTCGGCTACTACGGGCCGACGATGGCCTGCGCGATCACGCAGTTCTCCGACGTCTTCGGACACGGCGGGCCGGGGTTCATGATCGAAAACACCGCCGTGCATCCGATCGCCACCGCGTCGGCACTGCCCGGCTTCGGCCGTTCCCACGCCGAACGCATGAGCGAACTTCCCCGGCTCGCCCGCGCGCTGGTCGTGCTGCGGGATCGCGCGCGCGGCCGAATCCGACTCGACGAATCGGGCGAGGCGCGCGTCGATCACGCGCTGCCGAACGAGGATCGTCGTCGCCTCGGCGACGGGATGGTCGCCATCGCACGCGCCTTCCTCGCGGCGGGCGCGCCGGAAGTGATTCTGCCGATCGAAGGCAGCGCACCGGTGCGCGGCGAAGCGGACCTCGCCGCATGGGAGGGCGTGCCCTTCGATCCCGCTCGCGCGAGCCTGCTCTACGCGGTGCATCTCTTCGGCGGTGCGGCGATGGGCGGCGAAGGGCGCGCGTCGGTCTGTGACGTCGAAGGTCGCGTGCGCGGCGTGCGCGGTTTGTTCGTCAGCGATGCGTCCGCGCTGCCGACCAATCTCGGCGCGAACCCGCAGGTGACGATCGTGGCCAACGCGCTGCGCGTCGCAGGTCATCTGCTCGCCGCCGAGGGCGCGCACGCGGAGGCGCCCTCGTCTGGCGCGCGGCACGAAGAGGTCGCGGCGTGAGCCCTTCCGAAGACGTGACGCGACGGGAGCCCGTCGATTCGGGCCGCGAGGCTTCGGCGTACGCGGCGATCGCGGCACTCGATCGCCGCCGGTTTCTCACGCTGTCGGGAACGCTGCTCGCGCTCGGTTCGGGTGCGACCGGCTGCGGCCGCTCGGAGCTCGCGCCGGCACCGGAGCGAGCGCTCACGCATCTGTCTCCTCGCGCCGACGCGACCTTTCAGGCGGCGGCGGTCACGATCCTCGGCGCGGGGCCGGCCGCGCTCGTTCGCCGCGGCGAGATCGATCCCGCGCGACTCGCCGATGCGTGGCTCGATCGCGCGCCCGCGCTCGCGGCGCCGCTGCAGCAGGGACTGCTCGTGCTCGAGTTCGCTCCGTGGCCGCTGCTGCCGAAGTTCGCCCCCTTCAGCACGCTCGACGACGCGGAACGCGAACGGGTGATCGCGCACCTCGCCGACTCGACACGCGACTGGAAGCGGGCTCTCTTTGCGGGCCTCAAGAGCCTCGCCTGTCTGACCTTCTATTCCGCGCCGCCGAGCCGCGCGATTTCGCACTATCCCGGGCCCCTTCACCGCGGCCCGGGAGGCATCGAGGATGCGATGCGCTACGAGGAAACGGCGTGAAACGCTGCGCGCGGGCGGAGCGCTCGCCCGCGCGAGGCGTGGCGCCGCAGGGAGGCCCATGACGCTCGAGATCGACGTCTTCTGGTCGTTTCGAAGCCCGTACTCGTATCTCGCGGCACCGCGCCTGCGCGAGTGGCCCGAGCGCTTCGATCTCGAGGTGCATCCCCGCATCGTGCTACCGATCGCCGTCCGCATCGAGGGATTTTTCGAACGCGTCAACCCTCTCTGGCCGCCGTATCTGTTGCGCGACGTGAAGCGAATCGCCGATTCACTCGGTCTCGGCTTCGCCTGGCCGCAGCCGGATCCGATCGTGCAGGACTTCGCGAACCGGCGAATCCCGAAAGAGCAGCCGCACATTCATCGTCTCACGCGGCTCGGCGTCGCCGCCGTGCGACACGGTCGAGGGCTCGCGCTTCTCGACGAGGTGTCGCGACTGATCTGGGACGGCCGCGTGCGGGGCTGGAACGAAGGTGATCACCTCGCGCGGGCCATCGCACGCGCGGGACTCGATCCCGAGACGCTCGAACGAGAGATCGAACGTGATTCACACGCCCTCGACGCCGAGGTGGAAGAGAATCACCGCGCACTCGAGCGCGCGGGGCACTGGGGCGTACCGACGATGGTCTTTCGCGGCGAGCCGTTCTTCGGCCAGGACCGGATGGACCTTCTGCTCTGGCGGCTTCGACAGCACGGGCTCAGAACCCGCGACGGCGCGCTGGCCTAGACCGGCGCGCGGCGCGACCGACACCGACGAGGAGAACCGATCGATGCACCCCGCAGCCATTGCCGCACGCACGCCCGACAAGCCGGCCATCATCATGGGATCGAGCGGCGCGACGGTCACCTATCGCGAGCTCGACGAAGGATCGAACCGGTTTGCGCAGCTCCTTCGTGCGCAGGGCCTCCGGCCGGGCGACGGGATCGCGTTCTTCCTCGAAAATCATCCGCGCTTCTACGAACTGGTCTGGGCCGCGCAGCGCTCCGGCCTCTACTACACCGCGATCAGCTCGCGCCTCACCGCACCCGAAATCGACTACATCGTGAACGACTGCGGTGCGAAGGTGATCGTCACCACGCACGCGAAGGCCGACGTCGCAGCGGCACTGGTCGACGCCATGCCTCGCGTCGAGCGCCGACTGATGATCGACGGCGCGATTCCCGGCTGGGAGTCGTACGAAGCGGCCGTGGCCGCGTTCCCGCCGACGCCGATCCCGGACGAACAGGAAGGCAGCGACATGCTCTACTCGTCCGGCACCACCGGCCGTCCGAAAGGCGTGCGGCCGCCGCTCGGCCATCGCCCGCTCGGCACCCCGCCCGGACTTCAGTTGCTGGTGACGGGCCTTTACGGTGCAAACGCCGACACCGTCTATTTGTCGCCCGCGCCGCTCTATCACGCGGCGCCGCTACGCTTCAATCTCGCCATGCAGCGGCTCGGCGGAACGTCGATCGTGATGGAACACTTCGATGCGCTGGAGGCGCTGCGGCTGATCGAACGTCATCGGGTGACGCTCAGCCAGTGGGTTCCGACCATGTTCGTGCGCATGCTGCGCCTGCCCGAGAGCGATCGCACGCGCTTCGACCTGTCCAGCCTGCGCGGCGCGATTCATGCGGCGGCTCCCTGCCCGATCCCCGTCAAAGAGCAAATGATCGAGTGGTGGGGGCCGGTCCTGCACGAGTACTACGCGGGCACCGAAGGCAACGGTTTCACCGCGATCGACAGCGAGCAGTGGTTGCTGCATCGCGGATCGGTCGGTCGTGCGCTGCTCGGCCAGATTCACATCCTCGACGAAGCGACGGGCGAATCGCAACCGCCGCGTGCTCCCGGCGTGATCTATTTCGCCAACGGCGGCGAGTTCGAATACCACAATGACCCCGAGAAGACGCGTTCGGCGCGCAACGAAAAGGGCTGGTCGACACTCGGCGACATCGGATACCTCGACGAAGAGGGCTTCCTTTATCTGACGGATCGCAAGGCCAACATGATCATCTCGGGCGGGGTCAACATCTATCCGCAGGAAGCGGAGAACGTGTTGATCACCCATCCAAAGGTGGCCGACGTCGCGGTCTTCGGCGTCCCGAACGAAGAGTTCGGCGAAGAGGTGAAGGCCGTGGTCGAACTCGCCGACATGCGCGACGCGACGCCCGCGCTGGAGCGAGAACTGATCGAATACTGCCGCTCGCAGCTCTCGGCGCTCAAGTGTCCGCGCAGCGTCGACTTCGAAGCGGAGCTCCCGCGCCACGCCACCGGCAAGCTCTACAAGCGGCTGCTGAAGGATCGCTACTGGGGCGGTCACGGCGGGAGCCGCATCGTCTGATCGCGACCGTCGCGCCGGCGCCGCATGCCAATCGTGACGCGCAGCAGGCCGACGAGCAGCGCCGGTACGATGCCGAGCAGACCGCAGGCGCCCGGTGCGGGGGGCGCGTCGATCATGAGCGTCACGTCCTGCGCCGAGCGGCATCCCGCAGGATCGACCACGACGACGCGCCGAATCGATCCCTCCGTTTCGGGCGGCGCCTGCAGCAGCAGCTTGCCGGCGATGCGCAGCGACACCGCGGGCGCGTCGTCGAGGAGAAGTTCCGCGTTCGGTCCGATCCCCGTGCCGAGCACTTCGACCCATTCCCACGGCGGTGCGTGCGCCGGTGCGATGGCCTCCAGCACGAGCGGCTCGCCGGCGCAGTCGCCATCGCAGAGATCACCGGCGCCGTCGGCGTCGGTGTCCTGCTGATCGGCATTCGCGAGCGACGGGCAATTGTCGAGGCGATCGAGAATCCCATCGAAATCGCGGTCCCGATCGAACTCGGCGACGAGCGAGAACGCAGTCGGCGGCGCCACCACGATCTGCCCCTGCCCGCCGCCGTTCGACCACGAGAGCCAGAACCACGGATCTCCGGCCAGCAGCGCGGGCGAAAGGGCGTTGACGAACGTTTCGGAGCCGACGATCACCTCGCGCGAGAAGGGCGTCGCCGCGGTCTGTGAACCCGCCGTCACCGGCAGACCTCCCGGTGTGCTGTCGATCGAGAGCGGCACCGTCTGCGGCTCGAGCGCGACCGACGTCGTGTGTTGCAGGCCGAAGGCGTCGGTCGCTTTCAGTCGAAGTTCGAGATGCGAGGGCACCTCGTGATCGGGAGCCGCGATCTCGCCGTTCGCGACGCCCGGGAACTCGGCCAGCGGATGCTCATGACAATCGAGCGGCGACGAGCAGTGGTGCAGCACGACGCTCCAGGACAGCGCCGCGGCCGGCAGCGGCCCCTCTTCGGGGTCCGTCGCGCTCCCGGAGAACGCGATCGTGTCCCCCACGCGCCAGGTTTGCGTGGCCACCGGCGAATCGATCACCGCGGTCGGGGGGCCGTTCGACACGTTGATCGTCGTCTCGGCGAGATCGGTCGCGCCCTGTGCGTCGGTCACGCGCAGTCGAACCACGAACGAACCCGGTGTCATGTACGTCCAGAGAGGTGCGGGAAGCGCGGAATCGTCGGTTTCGCCGTCGCCATCGAGATCGAACGCGAAGCCGAGCGCTCCGGGCACGGCGCTCGTCGAAGTCGAGCCGTCGAACTGAACGACCAGCGGCGCCGCACCGGCATTCGGGGTGGCGACGATTCGTGCCGTCGGCCCCTGCCAGCTGAACCGCGTGATCTCGCCCTGACTGATGCTGACGCGGTAGAGATCACCCCCCGGGCCCGATTCGAGGGCGATCGTGCCGTACGCCTCTGCGCCGAAGCGAACGATCTGCGCGGGATCGGGCACTCCATCCGCGCCGGGCAACATCGCGTAGAGACAGCGTCGCGAGTAGTCGGCGAAGAAATACGCGTTCGAAAACGGGGCAGGCACCCCGGCGGCGGTCAGGAACGAACCGCCGATGGATGCCGCCTGCGTCCCGGCAAGACACCCGTCGCCGGACACGATCTCCTGCGCGTGATGCCAGGCGAAGTGAGGCCCCGTGCGCTGCAACTTCGGCGAAGCCCCGAGCACCGGACTGGCGTAGAGCGTTTCGCAGATTTCGTTGTCGAGACCGTCGTATGAAGGCTGCCGCGGATGGCCTTCGTAACAGGGCCAGCCGAAGTTCTCGACCACGTCGTCGGTCGGATCGACGATCCGATCGATCTCTTCCCACGTGTTCCAGCCGACGTCGCCGATCCAGAGCTCGCGCGTTCCGGGCCGGAAGCTGAAGCGATAGGGATTGCGAAGGCCGAAGGCGATGATGCGATCGTCGTCGGCCGTCGAGCCCCCGAAGAGCGGATTGTCCGGCAATGCCTCGCCGCTGTCGGGATCGACGCGCAGGATCGCACCGTCGAAGCTCACGGCATCGCCGGGAATCACGAGATCCTGCGCGCGCAGCGCCCCGCCCTGCCCGGCGGCCGGACTCGCCGGCGCGACACCGACGTGTGTCGGCGGGTCGGGGTCTCCACAGGGGTTGACGGGCACGCCGCCGGTCCCGCCGAACTGTCCGTGGTCGACGTTGTCGTAACTCGCCGCGTCTCCGGCACTCGCGTAGAGCGCGCCGTCGGGCCCAAAGCGGAGATCGCCGACCGAGTGACTCGGAAACTGCTGGCACCAGCGGTAGCCACCGTCGATCAGCACCTGCTCGCCGCCGATCAGCACGTTCGACGGACTCACTTCGAATCGTGAGAGGCGTGCCGTGACGACACAGCCCGAGCTGTTCGCACCCGGCGGAGAGGGACAGACGTCTCCCCAGCGGGGCAAAGCGCCACTCGCATCGGGGGCGGCGTCGTACGTGTAGAGCACGTAGACGTAGGGGTGGGTCGACCAGCGCGGGTCGAGCGCGAGACCGAGCAGCCCGCGATCCGCCGTTCCGAACACCGCCGCAGAGAGATCGACCATCAGGTCGGGCGAGCGATCCGCGAGGCCGTCGAAGACCTTTACGCGTCCCGCCTTCTCGGCCACGAACGCCCGCCCGTCGGGTGCGAAGCGCACCGCGACCGGCAGCGAGAGACCGCCGAAGACCGCGGTTTCCCGAAAGCCCGGCCAGAGATCGATCGCGCCGGCCGATGCCGGACCGAGCGCGTGCGCCCCGAGAACGACGCGCAGCGCGCCGACCACGATCGCCGCGATTCGCGCCGCGCGAGTCGTCTGCGCTCGTGCGAAGTGTCTCATTCGCTCGCCTCCCCGACTCTTCTCGATCGAGTCTAACCGGCAGCCCGGCGCGACAAGATCGCCTGAACCGACCTCGCGGGAGACGATGCGTGCGACCTCGCTGAACCCGCATTCACGTTCGATCTCGAGTTCGCGCATCGCCGGGAATCGATTTCCCAAACTGGTCCTTTGGGTCGACGATGGAATTCTCTGCGACGGACGGACGCTCGCAACGCGTCATCTTCCCCGGCGGGAATTTTGTCTTCAATTTTCCTGCACTGTGATCCGCCGGTTGTGGTACGTGTCGAGGACCGACGACGATCCGTCCTGCCGCTGCTCAACGAGGACACATGCACCTGACCAATCCGGAAAAGTTGATTCTCTACATGCTCGCCGAGATCCACGAGAAGCTGGAGATCCGAAAAGGGATCGACGCGAAGCTGGTGGTGCGAGCGATCTCGACCGACAACACCTGGGCGCTTTCCTGGAACATGCCCGGCATCCTCCGACCGGCCGAGGCGTCCATCCCGCCCGTCGTCGTCGAAGTCTCGAACCTCCTCGAGATGTGGTCGTCGATCGAAGAGTCGTACGCGTCGTACGGCCCGCGCGAACGGGAGCGAATCAAGGCGGCAGCCGACGCGGCGGGAACGAGCGTTCAGTTCACGGGCTTCGACGACAAGAGCGAGACGGAACTGATCCACGTCGCCCGCTTTCTGATCGACGACCTGAAGCGATTCGGGCGCTTTCGGCGGCGCAACCTCGCCGCGTCGCACCGGATGGCCGAGCGCCACCACCGCATGCTGGCCGTCTACGAACCAATGCGGGCGACGATCTCCGATTCCGGGCTCAGCGAAGAGCAACTGATCGCGATCCTCGAAGCGTGAACTCGCGCCAGCGCCGCGTGGCGCCCGCGGGCCGACGGATGCACGGCCCCGGAATGCACCACGCGGAGCCTCCCGCGGGCTGGGGGGCGCGATCTGCGCGTGGCGTCCCCAACGGGATTCGAACCCGTGTCGTCGCCTTGAAAGGGCGATGTCCTAGGCCTCTAGACGATGGGGACGTGTCGCGCGCGGGCGCAGTATCGCGGCGTCGCGCGCGTCGCGCCACGGACCCCGCGGGCCGGTCAGCTCACGGGCGAAACCGGGGCGGCCGTCGCGCGGGGTCGTTCGAGCGACCGCCAGAGATACCAGCTCGCGACCGAGCGCCACGGGCGCCAGGGCTCGGCCAGTCGTTCGAGCGCCGCCGGCTTCGGCAGCTCCGCGAGCCCGTAGAGCTGCATCGCGGCCTTGCGAACGCCGTAATCGCCGACGGGCAACACGTCGCGCCGGCCGAGGGTGAAGATGAGCAGCATGTGCGAACTCCAGGGGCCGATGCCGCGCAGGCCGGTCACCGCCTCGGTCACCGCGTCGTCCTCCATCCCGGCCAGCGCCGCCCTCGACAGACGCTTCGACGCGAACGCCCCGGCGATGGCGCGAAGGGCTTCGCGCTTCGCCTGCGAAAGCCCCGTCGCCCGCAGCACCTCGTCCGAAAGCGCGAGCAGCGCGCGCGGGCGAGGCAGCGCCCCGCGCCCGAGGCCCCGGACGCGCGCTTCGATCGCCGCCGCGGCCGCGCCGGCCAGTTGTTGATGCACGACCGCGCGCACCAGCCCCGCATAGGAGTCTCCGTCGGGCTCGATGCGGCACGGACCGGCCGCGCGAATCACCGCGGCCAGCCGCGGGTCGCGACGCAGCAAGGCCCGACGCGCGCGCGCGAGCGAAGGGGGATCGAGCGGCGAGAGATCCGCGCGGGGTGACGGCATCGGGCCGACGATAACCCGCGCCATCGCGGCCGCGCTTCGGGCCGAACGCGAGCGGCCGCGCGTGAACCGGATCGCGCCGAAGCGCATGCGGCGAACGCGGATAGAATGCCGCCATGACGGAACGCGACCTGCGGCGCGAGCGCACCCAGAATCTCTGGACGAGTCTGCAACGCAAGACGCCGCTGCTCGCGCGTGCGGCCGAGCTGACGGCCGATCCCGAGGTCCCGTTCGAAGCGATCGGCGGGCTCGCCGCGGCGAAGGACGAACTACTCACCTACGCCTGCGCGGCCACGCATCCCGACGTCTACGCGACCTGGGGAACGGTTCCGCCCTCCGGCCTGCTGCTGATCGGACAGCGGGGCGTCGGCAAGACGCTCCTCGCGAGCGCACTGGCCTCACGCACGGACACTGCTTTTCTGCGCATTCAGGTGCCGCGCCTCGTGATCGATTTGCTGCACGGCGGTGGCAACGCCGGAGAACTGATGGCGACGTGGTCGCAGCGACTCGGCGAGATGCCGCCGCTCACGGTCTTCTTCGAAGAGCTCGAGTTTCTTCAGACCGAAGAGATCGGCGCGCGCCGCAGCGACCTGCCGCAGGGCCCGATCATGGATTTCCTGCTCGACCTCGTCGATCGCACGATCGCCGTCGAGACGACCCTCGTCGTCGCCTCGACCAGTCATCCCGAGACGCTGCGACAGGCGTTCGTGATTCCCGGCCGATTCGAACGCATCGTCGAAGTGGTCCCGATCTTCCCGGACGACATCGTCGCCGCACTCGCGATCCATGCCGGGCACGCGGAAAAGATCGCCGGGCGCAGCCTGTTCGACGGCGTCGACTGGCCGCAGGTGGTGACGCAATACCGCGAACCCGCTCCGGGCGACTGGATCCGGCTGATGCACGCCACGCTGCGTCGCAAGGCACGCTGCGAGGCCGCGGGCGAGCCGGTCACACGCGTCACCACGCAGGATCTGCTCGACGAAGTCGAGCGCGCGCGGGGAGCGCGGAAACACCTCCCGGCGACCGGCACGGGCATCTACCTGTGAGTGCCGTGGAGACCCTCCTCGTCACCGGCGGTGCCGGCTTCATCGGCGCGAACTTCGTGCGCTTCGCGCTCGCGGAAACGACGGCGCACGTCGTCGTGGTGGACCGGCTGACCTATGCGGGAAACCTGCAGAGCCTGTCGGACGTCGCGAACGATCCACGGTTTCGGTTCGTGCACGCCGACATCGCGGACGCGGCCGCGATGGACGCGCTGCTGCGTGCCCATCCTCCGCGCTGGCTGATCAATTTCGCAGCCGAGAGTCACGTCGATCGTTCGATCGACGGGCCGCGCGACTTCGTGCACACGAACGTGGTCGGTACCTTCGAGCTGCTCGAAGCCGCCCGCGCCCACCTCGCGCGCGCGACCGACGCCGAACGCGAACGGTTTCGCTTCCTCCACGTCTCGACCGACGAGGTCTACGGCTCGCTCGGCGAGAGCGGACTGTTTCGGGAAACGACGCCGTACGATCCGAGCTCGCCCTATTCGGCGACCAAGGCGGGAGCCGATCATCTCGTGCAGGCCTGGCACCGCACGTACCGCGTGCCGACGCTGCTCACCAACTGCTCGAATAACTACGGCCCCCATCAGTTCCCGGAGAAGCTGATCCCGCTGATGCTGCTCAACGCCATCGAAGCAAAGCCGCTCCCGATCTACGGAGATGGTGGCAACGTGCGCGACTGGCTCTACGTCGAGGATCACTGCCGCGCGTTGATGACGATCCTCGAACGCGGCGTACCGGGCGAGAAGTACAACGTCGGTGGTTCGAACGAGCGGACCAATCTCGAACTCGTCGATCTGCTCTGCGACGAGCTCGAGGCGCTGCGTCCGGCGCGGGAGAATGTGGCGCTGCGCGCCGCCGGGGTGCCGGCCTACGCGGCCCTCAAACGCTTCGTCGCCGATCGCCCCGGCCACGATCGCCGCTACGCGATCGACAGCAGCAAGCTGCAACGCGAACTCGGCTGGAGGCCGGCGTACGATCTGCCGCGCGGCCTCGCACGCACCGTGCGCTGGTATCTCGAGCATCTCGACTGGTGCCACGCAGTCCAGGAAGGCTCGTACCGCCGCGAGCGACTCGGCCTGCACTCGACCTGAAGGCGAGGCGCCTGCGTCCCGGGATCGGGACGTCCCGCGGGCGGGACGCCCCGCGTGCGGTTCGCCGTGCAGGCGAAATCCGACGTTTCCGCCGCGCCGCGCGTTGCTGGTCGTTCGCGCCGATCGACCGACTCCTGCACGCGCGCGCGAACGCAACCCGTCCGCTGGCGCGCGGCGCATGCGCGTCGCCTGCGAATCGTCTGCCGATCCCGTCCCGCCCCCGGGACGCAAACGACACGGGCAGCCGCGCGGCAACCGTCCACACGATCCTCGCGCTCTCGCGCACCGTTTCGCGGATCCCGACGGGCTGGCACGAGACTTGGAACGAATCCGCCACGGGCGACGTGGTGCGGAGGGGACGCGCGCTGCAAGGAGCCCGATGAACGACCATACCGTTCTCTTCGTCGACGACGAACCGAACATCCTGAAAGCCGTCCAGCGCCTGCTGCGTCACGAGCCGATTCAGGTCCTCTGCGCGTCGCGCGGACAGGAAGCGCTCGATCTGCTCGACCAGCAGACGGTGCACGTCGTGGTCAGCGACCAGCGCATGCCCGAGATGTCCGGCGTCGATCTGCTCGCCGCCGTCCGCGAACGCCATGGCGACGCCGTCCGCATGATGATGACGGGCTACACGGACATGCACATCGCGGTCGACGCGATCAACCGCGGCGAGATCTACCGGCTGATCACCAAGCCGTGGAACGACGACGAGCTGAAGGCGACGCTGCGCTCGGCGTTCGATCATTTCGATCTGAAGCAGGAAATCCGCCGTCTCAACCGGGTGACGCGCGAGCAGTACTTCAAACTGCAGGACCTGAACCGGACGCTCGAAGACAAGGTGCGCGAGCGCACCAAACAGCTCGCCGAGAAGCACCAGGAGCTGCGCACCGCGTACGTGCAGACGATCCGCGCGCTCGCCGAGGCGGTGGACGCGAAGGACTCCTACACCCGCGGTCATTCCGAACGAGTCGGCGTCTACGCCTCGAAGATCGCCCGCGAGCTCGGTGGATTTCCCAAGGAGTTCATCGAGCGGGTCTACATCGCCGGGCTGCTGCACGACGTGGGCAAGATCGGCGTGCGGGATCTCGTGATCGGCAAGCCCGAGCGGCTCTCCGACGACGAGTTCGCGGAGATGAAGCGCCACCCGGAAGTCGGTGCGCGCATTCTCGAGCCGGTCTCGTTCCTTTCCGACGTCGTCAGCAGCGTTCGCCATCACCATGAATGGTTCGACGGATCGGAACGCGGATATCCCGACCGGCTCTCGGGCGATCGGATTCCACTGCCCGCCCGCATCATTCTCGTCGCCGACACGGTCGAGGCGATGACCAGCGACCGCCCCTACCGCAAGGGACTCGATCTCGCGCGCGTGGTCGGCGAGCTGAATCGATTCTCCGGCACGCAGTTCGATCCGGCGATCGCTCGCTCGTGTCTCGCGCTGCTCGAACGCGAGGGCCATTCGTTCATCCAGAAGGACCAGAAGTTCGACATTTATGCCTTCCTGGAAGCATAGAGACGTGCGCGGCACGGACGATCACACCGAGCCCGGCGTCTGGCTGCTCGATACGCACGACGATCTCGTGCGCGAGCCGCGGCTGCTGACCGATCCGGCGCTGCTCGGCGCGGTGCACGCGGAACTCGCCGAACGACTCGGAGCGCACGAGGCACGCGATGCGCTGCACCAGATCGGCTTCGTGCTCGGTCTGCGCGACGCCCTGCACGTCGTGCGTGCTGGCTTCGAGGGACTCACGCGCCACGCGATTCCGCCCGCCGCCCCCGCGCTTTCCCTCGAGCTTTCTCCGGCTCTCGATCCCCATGGAGACGCCCCGCTTCGCGGGCGCTTTCCGGGTGCCTTCGAGGCGCGCGCGCGCGGGCGCCTGCTCGACACCAGCAAGGCGACGCAGTGCCATCTCAGCACGGGATACGCCGCCGGCTGGCTCTCGGGCCTGCTCGACGACGATGTCTCCGTGCGCGAAGAACGCTGCCTCGCGCGCGGAGACGACGGCTGCCGGTTCGTCGCACACCGTGCGAGGACGCTGGCGGAGCACGAGGACGCTCGCTCGCTCCACACACCACGCCTCCCCTTCGCGGCGCTGCGCAGGCGAGTCGAGGAGGAACTCGACGCCGAGCAGCAGCCGCGACTCGCCTGCGTGGTCGATCCCGACTCGCCGGCGATTCACGTCTGGGGACCGGTCATGGTGGTGCCGTTCGGCGGTGCCGACGATTCGCTGCGCGCGATCGATCTGATCGGGCGGGATCCGGCGGCACGCGACGTCGCGGTCGTCGTGCTCGATCTGACCGGGACCGTGATCGATGACGGGTTCGGCGCGGCTGCGCTCGAAAACGTGCTCGATGCGATCGAATCGTGGGGAGCGGAACCGGTGCTCGCCGGCGTTTGTCCGCTTTCCGAACACGCGGTCGCCGATCTCGAACGAGAACATCTGGTGGTGCGCAAGGACGTCGCCAACGCGATCGCCTCCGCCTTTCAGATCGCCGAAGCACAGCGCCGATTCGCCTGATTCGCCGCGAGGGAGCTCTCGATGAACCCGCCTGTCACCGCTGCCGAACACGAACCGCTACCCGCTTCGGGATCGCTCGCCGAATGGCCGCTCGCGAGGTTGCTGCTCGGCGTCGAACGACAGCGCTGGAGCGGCGCGATCGAGCTCGTGCGCCCGGGCGTCACCAAGCGCATCGTTTTCGTCGACGGCGCACCGATTCTCGCCGAGTCGAATCTCGCCAGCGAGAGTCTCGGCGTTCTCTTGATGGACCAGGGACGCCTCTCGCGTGCGGATCACGCCCGCCTCTCGCAGCGCGTGCAGGAAGATTCGTGCAAGGAAGGCGCCGCACTGCTCGATCTGCGGCTGCTCGAACCGAAAGAACTCTTTCTCGCTCTGAAGGAACAACTGCGCCGCCGCGTGCTCGAATGTTTCGGCTGGGCGATCGGCGAGTTTCGACTGCTTCCGGGCGAGCGCGTCGCGAACGAGGCCGGTGCCTTTCGCATCGATTCGGTCCGACTGGTGCACGACGGGCTGACGACTGGCGCCGACACGGATCGCCTCCTGCGCTGGCTCGCCCCCTCCTCGGAGCGCCGTCTCGTGCCGGGCGAGCCGCTCGCCCGCTTGCGGCCGCGCCTTCGACCCGATGTCGCGGTGGACGACTTGCTCGGACTGCTCGACGGGTCACGCGCGCTCGGCGATGCGATCGCGCGCGTGCGCGATCCGTCCGCGCTCGCCGCGACCTTCATCCTCTCGACGCTCGGAGCGCTCGTCGAACCTTCGCGGGAGAACGCCGGAACGACACAGCAAGGTGTCACCGGCGCTGCCGCCGCCGGCGCCGGCGCGTCGGCGGACACGCCCGAGATCGAGATCGTGATCGCGGGCGACGAAGACGACGCCGCATCGCTTCGCGCGGACGTACGAGCGGGAGCTCCGGCCGCGGCGCCGAGCGCCGAATCCGCCGCACTTCGTGCCGAGCTCGAACGTCTCCACGGTAGTCTCGCCACGCTCGGGCCCTTCGATCTGCTCGGCGTCCCGGCCAGCGCCGACGCCGCCACGATCAAGCGCGCCTACCTGCAGGCCGCGAGGCGCTTTCATCCCGACACGCTCGCGCGACAGGGACTCGCCGATCTGCACGCGATCGCGAACGAAGTCTTCGCCCGCATCGCGAAGGCACACGCGCTGCTCTCGGATCCCGCGCAGCGTGCGGCACTCGAACGGGCGCCCGATGCCGCGGCCGGCGACGAAGCGCACCGCGTCGCCACCGCCGAAACGCTCTACCGCAAGGGCGAGATCCTCGTGCGCAAGGGCGCTTTCACCGAGGCGCTGCGCTTTCTCGAACCGGCGGTCGAACTCTGGCCCGACGAAGCGGCGTATCGACTCGCGCTCGGCTGGTCTCTCTACAAACAGCCCGAAGCGAACCCGACCGCCGCGCGCCCGCATCTCGAAGCCGCGGTCGCGATCGATCCGAACGATGCGGTCGCGCAGTACCGCCTCGGGGTCGTGCTGCGCGCGCTCGGCGAAACCGAGGGATCGGCTGCCGCCTTTGCGCGTTCGAAAGCGCTGGACGCGAAGAAGCGGCGCGCCTGACCGGTTCGGGACTGGCGGCGCGCCGCCATCAGTGCTCCTCGGTTTCGAGCACGCGTCGTGCCGCGGCGTCGGGAAGGCCGACAAATCGGCCCCCGTCGCGCACGAAGCGGCCCGGCGCGTCGATCTCGATGCCGACCTCACGACCGTCGGCATCGACGTGGAAGACGCGCGCACCGAGATCACCGACACGAACGAAGGGGCCCGACCAGCCGCGGGCCCGCGCGAGTTCGGCGAGCGCGACGAACGGTGCGCTGCGCGCGGACGTGAGCGGCACGCGGGCCACCACGACGCCCGTCGGCAGCGCGTAGAGTGCGCGCAGCGCGGGTTCGTCGAGCGCGCCGCCGGCCAGCACACGCGCTCCGATCCGCGAGACGTCTTCGCGCGTTCGCACCATCACGCTCCCACCGCCGGACGCGTGGCCCGAGAAGCCGAGGGCATGCCCGATCTCGTGCAGCGCCGCCCCCGCGAGCTCGGCAGGCGCGAGGGCTCGATCGCGATCGCGCCAGTCGAGCGGCGTACGCCGGGCGAGCGCGATGCGCGCGAAGACCAGCTCGGCCTCGAACACGTCGCGCGCTCGAGACCGCGCGTCGAACTCGTTTCGCGCCGCCGCGCGATCTCCGATCTTGCAGTCCGCTCGGGTCGCACCGGAAAGCCCGGGTTCGTCGAAACGCCCGGCTTCCGCGAACGAGATCGTGATCGATGCCGGCGCACCGGCCGGCTGCACGACGAACCGGACGCCGAGCCCGGCCGCTTCCCATGCGTCCAGCGCGTGCTGCAGCACGGACCGTTCGCCGGCGCTCGCGTCCGCCGGCAACGAAACGGGAATCGGCCACGCGCTGCGCCACCGGCAGAGCAACCAGTCGACACCGTTCTGTGTCGGACGCGGAAACGGCGTCGACTCCGAGAGCCGTGCCGCCGCCGCCTCGGAGAGGCCGGGCACACGCCCGCGCAGCGGCTCCGCTTCGAACACGCCGTGCACGAGCGGAGCACCGCCACACGCGAACAGCAGCACGAGCAGCCCCGCCGCAGCCGCGCTGCGGGCGCCGGCGCTCAGGCCGGCAAGACTGCCGCGGCGCTTCCGGTCACCACCGGCTCACCGCGCTGATTGATGGTCACCAGGTCGAGCTCGACGAGACCCGCCTTCGGATCGATTCCCGTCACGGTGGCTTTCGCCGTCAGTGAATCGCCCGGGAACACCTGCTTGACGAAGCGCACACCAAAGTGTTTCAGCACGCCGTCGCCGAGCCAGTCCGTCAGCATCTTGCCCGTCAGCGCCATCGTCAGCATGCCGTGCGCGAAAACCGACGGATAGCCCGCGACTTTGGTGGCGAACTGTTCGTCGTGATGGATCGGATTGAAGTCACCGGAGCCCGCCGCGTACTGGACGATCTGCGTACGCGTCAGGTTCTCGACCACGGTGGCGGCATGTTCGGCACCCACGGTCAGGGTGCCGAGTCGCAGTTTCGGATTTCCCGTCATCTCAGTCTCCCACGGCCTTCTCGGTCAGGATGCCGACGCTCGTCGCCACCACGACCAGCTCGCCGTCTTCGTCGCGATACTCGGAAACCGACTCGGTGAAGTGCATGGTCCCGCCACGCTTGCCCTGCTTCGACCACGCGTTGCCGGGTCGCGTCGTCACCGTCAGCTTCATCCCCGGACGAATCGGCCGGTGATATTCGAAGCGCTGTTCGCCGTGCAGGATGCGCGCGAGATCGAGACCGCCTCCACCCGCCGGTTTCGACCCGGCGTCGGCCCGTGCCGGCTTCGGAGCGGGCGCCGGAATCTTTCGCACGCCCTTGAGGCCGTAGTCGGGATTCCAGTGGGCGGACGACACGGCGAACGTCGGCGGTGCGATCACGCCGCCGAGTGGCGTCGCCTGCGCCTTCGCATCGTCGTAGTAGATCGGATTCGTCTCGCCGAGTGCCGAAGCGAAGAGCAGGATGCCCGTGCGATCGACGTGAAACACGTGCCCGTCTGCCATGATGTTCGATTCTCCTTGCTGCCGGTTCGCGGCGCGCCGCAGCGAGCGGCGATCTTCGCATCGAACGGGACGCGCTTCAAACACCCCGCGCACGAATCGAGCGCTCGCGCCCCACCCGCCGCACTCCCGGGTTCTCCTCGCCGATCGCCGCCACCGTCGCCAGCGCCCGCGGATCGACGAACGCGAACGCAACCGCGCCGGCCAGCGCGAGTGCCGCCGCCGTGCCGTACATCGTCGCGTAGCCCGTGGTCGCGAGCAGCGCACCGAAAAGCGGCGCGCCGAACAACCCGCCGACGTCGAACAGCGCGGTGAAGAGTGACAGCGCGAGCCCGCGCTCGGCCGCGCGGGCCCGCTCGACCACGAGGCCGGAAAGAATCGGAAAGGTGAAGCCGTGCCCGAAACCGGTGAAGACTCCGGCGATCGTCACCGCCGCGGCGCTGCGCGCGAAGGCGAGACCGGCGAGGCCGACGACCAGCGCACCGAGTGCGGGAAAGAGTGCGCGCTTCGGTCCGATGCGTTCGGGCACCCGGCCGAAGAAGAGTCGGAGCACCACCGCGGCGGCCGAGTAGGCGCCAAAGAAGAGACCGACCGAACCGAGACCGGTATCGAGCACGAAGGTCTTGACGAAGGTGAACACCGCCGCGAGCGCCGTCGCGAAGACGATGCCGAGCATCCAGAGCGGCGCGAGGTCCGGCTGGCGCAGCGCCGCCAGAACGCCCCGAGATGGCTCCTGCTCTGCGGTTCCGATTCGAACGTCGCGCAACCCCGGCGAGAGCAGAAACGACGCGGCCGCGAACACGGCCGCGGCCGAGAACAGCGCGCCGTAGTTCGCGCGCGCGAGGATCACGTCGCCGAGCCATCCGCCGAGCGCGATCGGCAGGATGCCGGAGACGCCGAAGAGCGCGAGCCCTTCCGTGCGACGCGACTCCGGCACGTGGTCGGCGGCCAGCGTGAAAAACGCGGAGAACAACATCGCTTCGGCGACGCCGTGCAGCATGCGCACGAGCACCAGCGCGGGACCGATCGATTCGATCGTTCCGTAAAGCACGCAGACCACGACGTTCAGCGCGCCGCCCGCGAGAATGACTCCGCGCCGCCCGTGTGCATCCATCACGCGACCGATCGGTGGGCGGACGGCGATCGCCGCCACCGAGATCAGCCCGGTCAGCCATCCGATCTGCAGTTCGTCCGCGCCGAGCGCGCGCAGATGCCCGGGCAGATGAAGAAAGAGGTTGAAACAAAGCGACTGGCAGAAGTTGCCGGCGAAGCAGAGCAGAAACGGCAGCGTGAGCAGCGCGGGAGCGGCCATCGAACGGAGCATACGACCGCGCCTCGAATCGCGCGCGCGTCGTGAAAGATCACGGTGGACGAAGCGAGGCTCGAACGCGGCCCGCCGATGACCGCGCTTCGATGCGCAGAGGGGGTTCGCGCGACGCACCGAGGGCGACCGTGAACCCGGATCCGAATCCTCCGTCAGTCTCCTCGCCCGATGGATTCATCCGCCCCGTCGCGAACGCCCTTCGCCGCAGGGCGCTCGTGAATCATTCTCGCCAGCGACCGCGGGCACGCGCTCGGCAGGCGGCCGAACCCCGTGACGGCGAGCGGGCTGGACAGCGAAACGAACACGGCGCCATCACGCCCGGTCCACCAGAGCGACGCTCCGATCTCTCGAACGCGGCGGACCGCCTCCACGTGCGGCATGCCGAATCGGCCCTCGCAGGGTGCCGACGCGATCGCCACGCGGGCCGCGAGCGCCGACAGCCAGCGCGCGCCCGACGAAGTGCGGCTGCCGTGGTGCCCCATCCCGACCACGTCGGCGCGCACGTCGGCACCGCTCGCGAGCAGCGCCTGCTCGCCCGCCGCCTCCAGATCTCCGGCGAGCAAGACGCGATGCGTGCCGACTTCGACTCGCAGTACGAGCGATCGATCGTTGTCGCGCACGAGCGCCGGATCCGAAGCCGCCGGAGGCCAGAGCGGCGTCACGACGAGATCGCCAAAGCGAGTGCCGGACGCTCCCTGCCCGACCTCGCGCATCGCGACACCGTTTCGTGTCGCCGCGGCTCGTAGCGCCGCGAACGCCGCATCCTCGGACGCTCCGAACGGGAGCCAGAGTTCGCGTACCCGCAGCGCATCGAGCACGGCCGGAAGCCCGCCCCGATGATCGAGATCGCCGTGCGTCACCGCGACCAGATCGAGCACCTTCACACCGAGCGCTCGTAACGCCGGCACGACGATCCGCGCTCCGCTGTCGAATCCGCCGGGCACCGCGACACCACCGTCGACGAGCAGCGCGGCGCTGCGCCCCTGCACCAGCGTCGCATCGCCCTGCCCCACGTCGAAGGCCACCAGCCGGGGCGCTGCCGGCCGGAACGGAAGCGGCGGAATCCACGCGGGAACCAGTGCCGCGAGCGTCGCGAGCAAGAGACGCGTGCGCAGGCGCCGGGCGCGGAGCGCCGCCAGCGCGAGGACGGCGACGATTCCGAGCGAGAGGGCGCTGACCGGCGCTGCCGGGGGCGCGAGGAGCGCCGACGCGCTCGCTGCACCACGCAGCAGTGCACAGGTCGCTCCGGCAACCGCGCACACGAGATCGATCGTGGGCCCGACGAGCGGCCAGCCGTCGAGCGGTGCGAGCAGCGTCGCGAGCAGCGACCCGGGGAGCAGCACGACGCCACAGAAGGGAACGGCGATCAGATTGACGAGCAGGCCCGCCGGAGCAGTGACACCGAGATGTGTCGAGAGGATCGGCGCCGTCGCGGCGGTCGCGAGCGCCGAGGTCGAGAGCGCGTCGCGAATCCATTGCTCGCTGCGAGCGACACGAGACGCACCGCCGGCGGCGCGCGACGGGCCCTCGAGGCGCGGCGCGAGCAGCAGCGCCGCGCTGGCCGCGAACGAGAGCTGCGCCCCCGCGTCGAACAGCGCCGACGGGTCGGCGGCGAGCACGATCGACGCGGCACCGGCCAGCAGGGTCGGCGCCCGCACCGGTCGTCGCGCGAAGAACGAGAGCGAAAGAGCGCCGACGAAGACGAGCGAGCGCTGCACGGGAACGTCGAATCCCGCGAGCACGGCGTAGAAGCCGGCGAGCACGCACGCACCTGCGAGCGCGACGCGACGCGCATCCTGCCGTCCGCCACGAAGGAGGGACGCCGCGAGCCGTCGGATCGCGGCGAACGCGCCCGCCGCCACCAGCACGAGATGCAGGCCCGAGACCGAGAGCAAATGACTCACGCCGAGTGCGGCCCACGCCTCGCGCGTCGTGCGATCGAGACCGCGCCGATCACCGAGTGCGAGCGCGACCACGAGACCGGCTCGCTCGCCGTGTCGAAAGAGCGCCTCACGCAACGCGGCGCGCGCCGCTTCGATGCGCGGCCGCAGGCGCCAGCGCCCGTCGTCGACCAGCGCGCAGAGACCGGGATCCGAAAGCCGCCCGATCGCCGCGATCCCGTCGCGCTCGAACGCGTGCAGCGTGTCGGCCGCGCCGGGGTTCTGCCGGCCGATCGGCGTGCGAAGATGCGCGCGCAGGCGAACCCGATCGGCCGGTCGAAGCGACGCGAGACAATCCCCGGCCGGCGCCCGCTGCGCGGGCGCGCTCGCGGAAGTCGCAGCATCGGACGGCGAGCCGACTTCGGCGCCCGGCACTGCCGCGCCGGATCGCGCGGCCTCACCCGAGAGCCGAAGGCGGCGTGGCAGCGGAGGTTCCGACTCCTCCGCGCCGATTCGTTCGAGATCGACCGTCGAGCGACCGTCTCCCACGCGAACACGAAGCACGCGTGCGTCGAACGTCGCCTCGAACGCCGCGACCGGACGTGCGCGCCGCGCCTGCTCGATGCGATCGCCCATCGCGAACGCACCGGCACAGGCGGCTGCGAGGCAGGCGGCGAGCGCACGCGCGCGTGGAACGCGACACCAGAGGCCCGCAACGAACGCAAGCGCACCGGTCGCGAGCACGACTCGCGCGGGCGGTTCGACGACATCGGCGAGCAGGATGCCGAGCGCCTCGGCGACGGCGATCCAGACGAGCAGTGCGGACACGAGAGATCCGCGGGACCGGGAAGCGCGAGACTACCCGTCCGCGCACGCACCCCGCCACGGCGCACAGCCGGTCCGAGCGATCGATCCGGATTCGGGCGGCGCCCGCTTCGCGCCGGGGCACGATCGCTCGGCTCGCGCCAGCGGGCGAATGCTCAGTGCAGGGTCTTTTTCTCGTTGCGATCCGCGCTGCCCGCGTCGACCGCCGTCTTCTGCAGTCGGCCGAGCTGCGAGGTGAGCTGCGCGAGCGCGTCGTCCAGCCGCTTCAACTCGGTGACGAACGCGCCGAGCACCTGCTCGGCACCCGGCGTCGAAGTCGACGCGGGATCGACCGGGGCCGGCGCGGCGAGGGCGGCGGTGAGTCCGGCCGGCGGCGCCGCCGGCTCG
>CAZDHU010000107.1:0-8108 GCA_964505355.1 uncultured Myxococcaceae bacterium
CGTTTCTCGTCGAAAAGGGAACGCCCGGGTTTCGGCTCGGCCAGAAGTGGACGGACAAACTGGGCATGCGCGCGAGCTTCACCGCCGAGCTGATCTTCGACGGTGTGCGCGTGCCGGTCGGCGATCGCCTCGGCGAAGAAGGCGAGGGCACGACGCACATGATGCGAAACCTCGAAATCGAGCGGCTCACCCTCGCGGCGATGTCGGTCGGGATCGCGGAACGATGTCTGCGCGTGATGGTGGGGTATGCGAACGAGCGCAAGACCTTCGGAAAGCCGATTCGCGAACACGGACAGATCCAGCGCTACATCGCCGAGACGTTCGCGGAATGGCGTGCGGCGCGCACCTTCGTCTACGACACCGCGCGCCGCATCGATCTTCGCTCGACCGGCCAGCGACTCGACGCCGACGCCACCAAGCTCTTCGCGTCGCAGGCCGGCAAGCGCGCAGCGGACGCGGCGATCCAGGTGCTCGGTGGCTACGGCTACATGGGCGAGTACGTCGTCGCTCGACTCTGGCGCGACGCGAAGCTGCTCGAAATCGGCGGCGGCACGATCGAAGCACACCACAAAAATTTGACCAAAGACCTGACGCGCGATCCCGCGCGCTTCTTCGGCTGAAGCGATGAGCGAGACGGGCGCCGGCGATCCGCGCGCACAGCTCGCCGAACGGATTTCGGCCTTCGTCTCCCGTGAGACCGGGCGCGCGCCGGCGGACGTCGTCGTGCGAGACCTGCGCCGCCTCGCGGGCGGTGCGTCGCGCGAACTCTGGAGCCTCTCGATCGACGCGCGATCTCCCGCAGAATGCCTCTCGCTGGTCCTGCGCCGCGATCCGGCCGGGCGCAGTGGAGAATCCGATCGCGGCGTCGAGATGCGGCTGCTCGCCGCCGCCGCCGAGGCTGGCGTGCCGGTACCGCGCGTGCGCTGGGGGTCGAACGATCCGCAGTGGCTCGGCTCGCCGTTCTTTTTGATGGATTTCGTGACGGGCGAGACGTTGCCGCGTCGTCTCTTGCGCGATCCTGCCTTCGCGAAGACGCGCGACGGCATGGCGCGTGCGGCCGGTGCGATCCTCGCGAAGATTCACACCATCGATGTCGCGTCGCCGGCGCTGACCGGTCTTCCCGCGCCCCGCCCCGGCACGAGCCCCGCGCAGACGACGATCGAGGGAAGCACGCTGCTCGCGCGTGGTCTCGCCCTCGAACCGCATCCCGTGCTCGAGCTCGCCGAACGCTGGCTGCAAGCGCGCGCCCCCCGGCGCGATCGCCGAACGCTGGTGCACGGCGACTATCGAATCGGCAACGTGATGTTCGATGCGAACGGCGTGGTGGCGATTCTCGACTGGGAGCTGGCGCACGTCGGCGATCCGATCGAAGACCTCGGCTGGTTTTGCGGTCGCACCTGGCGCTTCGGAAACGACGCGCTGGCCGCGGGCGGCGTGGGGACGCGAGAAGCGCTCTGCGAGGCCTACGAAGCCGCCGGCGGCGAACCGGTCGACCCCGCGCTGCTGCGCTTCTGGGAAGCCGCCGGCGCGCTGCGCGTCGCGGTGGTCTGGCTCAGCCAGTCGCGCGTCTTTCTCGACGGAAAGGTGCGCAGTCTCGAGCTCGCGTCGCTCGGTCGCCGCACCGCCGAAGCGGAGCGTGAACTGCTCGATCTGATGGAGGCCGAGGGATGAACGATCGGCCCGACGCGATCGAACTGCTGCGCGCGGTCGAAGCCTTTCTGGAGCGCGAGATCGTGCCGGCGCTGGCGGGCGTGAAGCAGTTTCACGCTCGTGTGGCGGCGAACGTGGTGGCGATCGTCGCGCGCGAACTCGAAACGACGGAGGCGCATCTCGACGCGGAGGAAGCGAGCCTCGCGCGGCTGCTCGAAGAAGAGCGGTCGGCGGGTGGGGCGTCCGGAGGGACGTCTTCCGCACGACGCGCCCGCGTGTCGGCATGGAACGCCGCGCTGGTGGAGCGCATTCGAAACGGCGACGCCGATGCGGGCGCGTTTCGACGCGAGATCCTCCGCCATCTCTCGGCGGTGGTCGATCGCAAGCTCGAGGTGGCGCACCCGCCGCGACAGCGTTGATTTCGCGCATCGTCCCGGCGAGTGTCGCCCGTCACGGTTTCGGTGCGAGCGCGAAGCGCCGGCCGTCGTCGCCGAGAACGACTTCTCCTGCGAAGACGTCGGCGACGCCACGCAGAAACCGCCATCGTGCGAGCACCTGATTCGGTGGCGGGACGATGTGATGAAAGACGAGCGTCGCCACGCCCGCGTCGTGCGCGATCCGCGCGGCTTCGACCGGTGTGGTGTGGTAGCCGATGACGTCGCCGGCGAGTTTCGACATCCGGCGACGTCCGGTTCGCGCGGCCACCTCCACCACGCGGCGGATCATCTCCGCGTCGAGTCCTTCGTGAATCAGCAGATCGGCACCGCGCGCGAACTGCGCGAGGTTCGCCGATGCGCGCGTATCGCCGGAAAAGACGACCGAACGGCCACGCCAGTCGAAGCGGTAGCCGACCGCTGGCGTCACCGGACGATGGTCGACGGCGAAGGCGGTGATCCGCAGACCGCCGCGCTCGAGCACGACGAGTCCCTCGCCTTCGGCCGGCAGCGGGAACTCGCGCGCGATCGCGCCGGCGGCGGAACGCGGCAACCACTCGTCGCCGTGATGCGCCACGCGGGCGTCGACGTCGGCCGCGTAGACCCGCGCGAGTCCGTCGACGATGCGCGCGACGCCCTCGGGTCCGACCACTTCGAGCGGTTCGGCGCGCCCGGCGATCCAGCTCTGTGTGATCGCCTCGCCGAGGTCGCCGACGTGATCGGAGTGAAAATGGGTGAGCAGGACACCGCGCAGCGCGGCCGCCGGAAGGTCGGCGAGATCGACGGTTTCCCAGGCGCCCGGGCCGACGTCGACCAGCCAGAGCTCTCCGTTCGCGATCACGGCCGAGCAGGCCGCCGCGCGGCCCGCGTCCGGCAGCGGCGAGCCCGTGCCGCAGAGCACGACCTGCAGGTCGGGAGAGGAGAGCGTCTCCGTGTCGACCCGATCGAGATTTCGTTCGATCTGACGCTCGATCAGCCGATCGCAACCGGAGAGTCCCGCGACCGCCAGCGCGATCGCGAAACGCGCGAAGAATCTCCCGCGGTCCCGCGGGCGAGAACACGGGGCAGGCGTAGACCCGTCATCGCGGGCGAGCGGGCGTCGGCGCACGGAGCCTCCTGTCGCCGGCGGCCGCGCCTTCGTAAGATCGAGCGCGATGGCCGAACTCGGAAAGTGGCTCGTCGTCACGGGCCTGTTGATCGTAGCCGCCGGACTCGCGATCTGGTTCGTGCCCGGCGCGCCCTGGCTCGGCCGGCTGCCCGGGGATCTGACCTTCGAACGCGACGGCGTGCGCATCTTCCTGCCCATCGGCAGTTGTCTGCTGGTGAGCGTGGTGATCTCGCTGGCGATTCAGATTCTGTCGCGGCTGCGCTGATCGTTTCGCGGAGAACGAGGCGCCGGCCGCGCGGAACGCGCGTTCGAACGGGCGATCATCGGCCCTTGGTCAACCGGCCGACGTCGATGTAGCGCCGCACCTGCCCCTTGTTCGGCAGCGGCGTTCCGCTCGCGTCCCAGAACTCGATGCGATTGCCCGTACCCGTCTGCACGTTGACGATGATGTCGCCGACCACCTTCAGATCGCGCGGTGCCGCGACGCCGTCCCACGGCGGGTAGTAGTCGGGATTTTGCGCGTGTCCGTCTTCGCTCCAGCGCCGGTTGTGCCAGATGATCTTCCACAGCTCCTGCTTGTGGTCGTAGGCGAAAGAGTAGAGCGGCGAGAGCGTCTCGCGATCGAGGTAGATGTCTTTGTGATCGTACGGATGGTCGGCGTTCTTCGGCTTCATCCGGATCTTGACGGCCTTGCGCAGTTCCCAGCGATCGTTGGCGAAGGAGAGCCCGTACGGACCGAAGTCGTGCTCACCGTCGTAGGGATAGGCGCGCGCCTTCGAGTTCATCGGTGCCACCAGATCCATCTCGCCGAGGCACGTCCACTCGTACTGCGGCACGACGCCCGCGAAGCTCCTCAGATCGTCGAGCGTGAAATCCGTGCCCGAGACGGCGTCCGTACGCTGCGCGGTCGAGATCCGCCGAACGCGACGAAGCTGCGGAACGTAGACCCAGGTGTCGTCGTTCTTCGCGTCGGCGCGCGGACCGTCCGAGGCCTTGTAGCGATACGAGAGCAGTGCGATGCCGCGCGCGTCGTAGGGAGCCTGCACGTCGATGCTCGCCGCGCTCTTTCGCTTCTCGCCGCGGAAGAGATCTCCGTCCTGCTGCTCCAGGTATTCCGCTTCCACGCGATGCGAGAGCTGAATGCTGCGCGCTTCGCCCTGGTAGAAGAGCGGAAGCTGTTCGCCGCGATCCCAGTAGGAATAGAGAAAGGACGCGGCACCGCCGTCGCCTTCCCACTGGTAGTCGAAGTTCCAGATGATCTTCGTGCCCGCATCGGGGTCGCGTTTGCAGTCGATCGCCTGCATCGGGAAGGGCTGCCCCGCGACGTAGCCCTCGAGACTGCCGTCCGGCCCGAGGCGCGCCCGCGACGCGTATTGCTGCGTTGCCGCGAGATATTCCCGGGCGGGCGAATAGTCGCGCTGCGCCGGGCCGATCTCGAGTCGCATGCCTTCGTAGAAGAAGAAGTCGCGATTCTCCCAGAACTCGGCCGGCAGAAACGGCTTCAGTTGCGTCACGCGATCGAAGCCGACCTGATCGCCTTCCGCGAACGGGAAGGCGCCCGTCGTTGCGTCCTCCGCGGCTCGCGCGAGAGGCGACACCGCGACGCCGAGCGCGGCGGCGAGCAGCAGGCAACAGCGGCGCATGAACAGGCTCCCGACAGTGGACGATCGACGTCGCTCGTTCGTTGCGACGGCGCAGAGTCTACGCGGGCGATGCGCGGTCAGCAGGACGTGCGCGACGATTTCTTCGCGGAATTCGTCGCGCGTCGTCACGGCGCGCGAGGGCGGCGCTTCGAACTAGGAACCGAAGAGCTTCACCGCGAGATCGAAGAGCTCGAGTGCGTCGAACGGAGAATCCCACGCTTCGCCGCGGAGTTCGCGATACGCACGATCGAGCTGGAAGACGATGCGATCCGCTTCGACCCAGTTTGCATACGGGCCAAGAACGATCGTTCGTGCGGCTTCTTCGAGCGAGAGGCCGCGCTGGAAACAATCGCGTGCGTGCTCGCGTGCGAAGACGAGGTAGTCGCGCAGTTCGAGCGCACCGTCCGGACCACAGAGCGGACCGTGTCCGGGCACCAGCGTGTGAACCCCGGGCAGCGCCGCGATGCGTTCGAGCGATCGAATCCAGCGCTCGAACGTGCCCTCCCAGCCGATCGGCGCGCAGCGACGGAAGAGCACGTCGCCCGTGAAGACGACGCCGTCGTCGGGCAGCCAGACCGCGACGTCGCCCGCCGTGTGCGCGGGGCCGACGTAGAGCAGATCGACGCGCACGCCACCCACGTCGAGCGTCGTGTCCTCGTCGATCCGCGTGGTCGGGAGTCGAAGTGTGATGCCCGAGAAATCGAAGTCGCGCATCAGACTCTGCAATTTTCGCAGGCCGGGACGCGCATCGGGGCCGAGCGGTGCGAGGCGGATGGCTTCGAGCGCGGCCGGCGGCGACTTCGCCATCTGCTCCGCGGCCAGCCGATGCCCGATGATCTCCGCCTCCGGGAGCAGCTGATTTCCCCAGCAGTGATCGCCGTTGTGATGCGTGTTGACCACGCGGCGGATCGGCGCGCGCACGGCCGCCTCGATGGCGGCGAGCATGCGCCGCGTGTGCGCGAGATCGAAGAGCGTGTCGACCAGCAGCGTTTCACCGCCACTCGAAATGGTGCCGGCGTTCGCGACGCCGAACGCGCCGCTTCCTTCGAGCCACGCGTGCGCGTGGCTCGAAACGGGCTGAAGCCGCGGAACGCTACCGGACATGAAAGGCCTCCTCTTCGATCCCGTTCAATGGATTACCCGCGCGCCGGAGGGCTCGTGACCATCGCCGGGCGAATCGAGATCGCCACGCGGCGCCGGTCCGAGGCCGAGCGCGAAGCGATGCACCGCGAGCAGCGCGCGCGCCGAGCGCTCCCAGCTCATCTCGCGCGCGCGGGCGAAGCCGCGTCGTCGCAGCGATGCCGCCAGCTCGTCGGAAGCGGCGATGCGTGCGATCGCGTCGCGCAGCGCCTCGACGTCGGTGGCGTCGACCGTGAGCGCGGCATCGGCCGTCACCTCGGGCAGGGAGGCCGCGCGCGACGAGACGACCGGCGTCCCGATCGCCATCGCTTCGAGGGGGGTCAGCCCGAATCCTTCGTAGAGACTCGGCACCACGAAGACTCGCGCGCCCGCGATCAGCCGCACCAGCCGTTCGTGATCGACGGAGCGAAGGTGGACGAGCCGGTCGCCGAGCTTGCTTTCCGCCGCGGCCGCGCGGAACTCCGGCGCGCCGTTGCTCTCGTGGCCGACCCAGACGAGACGCAGCGGCGGCAGTGAGGCGACCGCGTGCATCAGACGGCCGTAGTTCTTGCGCGGCGTCAGCACGCCGACCGCCATCACGTACTCGCCGATCTCGTGCCGCACCGCGGCCACGTCGCCGGCCGGCGGTGGCGCGAAGCGCGTGCCGTCGACGCCGAGCCGAACGGGATGTACGCGCTCGGCCGGCAGGCGGTAGTGCTCGCAGATCTCGTCGGCGATGAACCGGCTGTAGGTGACGACGAGGTCGGCACGCCGAACCACGTCGTCGATCCGTTCGGTCCGGCGCTCGTGCCAGTGCTCGGTGACCCAGTTCGTGTTCTTCACCGCATTGAGATCGTGCACGGTGACGAGCTTCGGAATCCCGCGCGGCGTTCGCGGCAGCGAGATGCCCATGCTGTGCAGCAGCCGCGCACGGCGCAGCAGGAGTCCGTTCCACGGATCCTGCACCACGCGCACCGACGCGTTCGGCAGCGCAGGGCGGAAGAGGTGGCCCTTGCGCCAGCGCGAGAGGCGATAGCAGAGCGCGTACTGCGTGTCCGGGTCGAGGCGCAGCAGCGCACCCACCAGAGCGTGGATCGTTCCCGCGATCCCGCCGAGCGGCGGCCGGCGGGCCGCACTGCCGACCTCGAGCGCGATCACGCGAAGCGCTTCAACTCCCGGCGCGCGATCACCATCTTGTGCACCTCGTCGGGGCCGTCGGCGATGCGCATCGCGCGCCCGTGCCGCCACATCGCCGCGATCGGCGTGTCGTCGCTCATGCCGAGCGATCCCAGACACTGAATCGCGCGGTCGAGCACGGTCATCATCATGTTGGGCGCGACCACCTTGATCATCGAGATCTCCTGGCGAGCGCGCTCCTTGCCGTAGGTGTCCATCTTCCAGGCCGCGTACAGCGTGAGCAGACGCGCCTGATCGATCTCCATCCGCGAGAGCGCCACCCAGTCCTGCACGAACTGCTTCTGCGAAAGCGGCCCGCCGAAGGCGACGCGGTTGTTCGCGTAGTGACACATGATCTCGAAGGCGCGTTCGGCCGCGCCGATGCAGCGCATGCAGTGATGAATCCGGCCCGGGCCGAGCCGGGCCTGCGCGATCATGAAGCCGCCGCCGACCGGGCCGAGCGTGTTCGAGACGGGAACGCGGCAGTCGTCGTACCGAATCTCGCAGTGGCCGCCGCCTCCGGCATGACCCATCACCGACACCGCACGCTCGAGCACGAAGCCGCGCGAGTCGGTCGGAACCAGAATCTGCGACTGGCGCTGGTGCGGCGGCGCATCCGGATCGGTCACGCACATCACGATCGCGACCTTCGCGCCGACCGCGCCCGAGGTGAACCACTTGTGGCCGTTGATCACCCAGTCGTCACCGTCGCGAACCGCGCGCGTGCGCAACCCGGTGGGGTCGGCGCCGGAGACCTCCGGTTCGGTCATCGAAAAGCAGGAACGAATTTCGCCGTCGAGCAGCGGTTGCAGCCAGCGCTTCTTCTGCTCCGGGGTTCCGAACTCGGCGAGGATCTCCATGTTGCCGGTGTCGGGCGCCGCGCAGTTGAAGACGCGCGACGCGATCGCGCTGCGACCCATGATTTCGGCGAGCGGGGCGTATTCGAGGTTGGTCAGGCCGGCTCCGTGTTCGGGATCG
>CAZDHU010000108.1:0-3789 GCA_964505355.1 uncultured Myxococcaceae bacterium
CAGACGCATCGAGGAATCATCGAAGGCGACAGCGAACCCGACACGTTCATCCCGCGGCTGATCGCCGAGCACCGCGCCGGTCGATTTCCGTTCGACCGCCTGATCACCACCTATCCGCTCGCGGACATCAATCGCGCCGTCGCCGAGCAACACGAAGGACGATGCGTGAAAGCGGTGCTGCTGACGGGAAGCGGGAACTGAACGGCGGAACACGCCCTCGCGCGACGCGGCGCAGGCGGTTCAGGCGATCGGATTCTCGATGCCGAGGATGCGATCCGAAAACCGAATCATCCACGGATTGAGCAGAAAGAACCGGTACGGCCAAAGCGGGGAGTGGCAGTCGAGGGGCGAAACGGTTCGATCGAGGATCTCGACCACCGCGCCGACCGCACTCGCCGCGAGTCGATCGAGGAACGCCTCGCCGAGAGCCGCCGAAGCGCCCGCCGGAGCGCCGCTGTAGGTCTCGGTCTGAAAGAAGCGAAGACTCTCCCCGAAATCGCGAAGCGCCCGCCGCAGGCCGAAGATCCCCTTCCCCCCACGTTTCGCGTGGCCGTCCGCCGTTCGCGCACGCCAGGTTTCGACGGTGACGGCCGGCAGTCGATCGTGCCCGGCGTCGACCCACTCGGGATGAAGCGCGAGGATCTGCGATGTTTCGAGCAGACCGGCATGCGTGTCGCCGCGAAGCTCTTCGCGGCGAACCCCCGGGATGGCCGCCAGCAGATCTTCGAGCGTCACACCGGAGCCGCCGGAGAGTCGCGAAAGCATCAGCGAGAAGACGGACACCATCCGGATGCCGCGGCGGCGCGCGACGCGGTCGCACGCTTGCTCGATCGCGACGAAGTGTCGCGGCCCCCCGTGAAAGTTCGACACCAGCACGTCGCCGAATCCCTGCGCCGCGAGCGTGTTCCCGAGGTCCTCCAGAAACGCGACCGTCGTCCCCGGCCGGAAATGCAGCGATCCCGCCTGCGGAACGACGTCCGACGCGGCATAGCAAACGGGCAGCGCGAGAAACGTTCGATCTCGAAGGCGATCGGGCAACGCGCGAATGATTCGCCGCGCGAGCGCGTCGCCCTCGAAGCAATCGGTCCCGAACGGGAGATGAGGGCCGTGGACTTCCATCGGCGAGGCCGTCAGGAAGACCACGCATCGCGATCGATCGAGCGCGTCGAAGGCGCGTTTCGTCAGCGTCTCCCAGCGAATCACCCGCGGATCGGAATCGGTCATGCTTGCCTCGTGGTCGCGCGACACCGCGTGTCGCAGAAGGTGAATCAGGCCCGGATTTCGTCCAGCAGCGTCGCGAAGGCGCGTTCCGGGTATCGGATTCGGTCGGGCTCGGCGAGGCGCATCAGCCGCGCCTGGCTGCGAAAGAGCCCGAGATCGATCAGTCGCCAGGCGAAGAACGCGGGGTCCGCGTCGGGACGCACTTCGCCGCTCGCGATGCCTTCGCGCAACAGTCCTTCGAGCAAACGGGCAAATCGCGTGTAGACGGCGCGCACCGCACCGGCCAGCACGTCGTCGCTGCGACACTCCGCGGTGACGAGCGTCTCGAAGGCTTCTTCGTCTCCACTGCCTCGCCGCAGATAGGGCTCGGCGACGCCGCGCAGGCGCCGAATCACCGACCCCGGGGCTTCGAGCGCGGCCTCCACTTCGACCAGCAGGCGACGGTGCGTCGAGCGAACGGCCGCCTGCACGAGGCCGCTTCGGTCACCGAACCGGCGATAGACGACGGGAGCACTGCAGCCCGCGCGTTCGCAGACCGCGCGCATCCCGACGGCCTCGATCGATCCGCAATGCAGCGCCTCGCGAACGAATGCCTCGAGGATCCGTTTCTCGATCGGATCGGACCGCTCGGCCTCGTCATCGCGCCGGCGCGCAGCAGCCCCGGGGCGAGGCGACGCCGCGGTCGGGCGCGACGACGGGGTTCGGCGCAGCATGACCGCAGGCTAACGACCGTTATTTCGCGTCGCCATCCCGCGCGACGCCACGCGAACGACGTCGCGCCCGCAGCGAAGTGGATGCGGCGCACGACGCGCTGGACGCTCGCTGGCCCGTGCGTCACCCTGCGCGCGTGTCGCTCCTTCGATTTCTCGGTCTCGCCGGCACCGTCGCCGCGTCGAGCGAAAGCGAAACCATCCGGCGCATCGCAGAACGGCTCGAGGCGCTCGAAGCGAACGAGGCGCTTCGTGTCGCCGCGTTCGCCTTCGTCCTCGCACGCGTGGCGAACGTCGATCTGCACGTGAGCGACGCCGAGATCGACCGCATGAGTCGCTCGGTCGCCGACGAAGCGGGGATCGATCTCGCTTCGGCCGCCCGGGTGATCGAGATCGCCCGCACCCATGCACGACAGCTCGGCGGCACGGCGAACTACACCGTGACGCGGGAGTTTCGCCGGCTCTCTACGCGCGATGATCGTCTGCGCTTGCTGCGCTGCCTGTTCGCCGTGGCGGCCGCCGAGAACGCGATCTCGAGCGCCGAGAGTGCGGAGATCGTGTCGATCGGCGAAGAGATCGGTTTCACGCGCGAAGACGTGATCGCGCTGCGGCTCGAATGGCGCGAGCAGATCGCTGCTCTGCGCGCGAGGGCGTGACGGAGACCGCGCGCTCGGGTAACAACTGCGAGGACGGAAGCGCGGATCCGCGCGTCTCCATCCCCGAATCTCAGCAGGAGATCCCATGGCGAAGAAGAGCACGGCTTCGACGAAGAGCACGAAGAAGGCACCGGGCGCGGCGACCCGAAAGACCCCGGCGCCGGCACCGAAGAAAACCGCGCAGGCCGCGTCCGCCGCCAAAACAGCGAAGCGGGCGACGGCGGCGCCGGCGTCCTCGGCCACCGCGGCTCGCACGAATCCGGGCATCGTCTACAGCGATCCCCGAAGAGCACACCTCGCCGCGCTCTTCGCGCGCGGCTGATCGCGCGGTCGAACGGCGCAGGCGTTCGCGCCGGATCGTGATCGCTGCAGACGGGCGTTTCTCGGCAGCGCGCGGGATTCTCTGCGACCCGGCCAGCGGCCGGGTGAGAAATCAGCCGCGGACCAGCAACAGTGTGCGTGGATCGAGCGAGACGTGCAGCGCCGCGGCGTCGGGGTTGTCGTGGTCCTTCAGCGCGCGCAACCGAACGGCGCCCTCCGCGGGCTCGAGCGCGAGGATCACGCCCACCAGATGCTGCACCCGCTGTAGTGACGCCGGCAGCGCATCGACCCGGTCGCTCGCGCAGGTGACGGACAGCCAGAGTTCGGCCGAGAGTTCTTCTGCGAGCGCCTTCATTTCTCCGACTTCGTCGCGAGACGCATTTTCGAGGTCGAAGCCCTCGACGATCACGACCGCGGGACGAACTCCGGCCTCGGCTTCGATCTTCAGCGCCTCGCGAAGTTTCGCGGTGCAGAACGCGGCGGCGGGGTAGGCGCGAATGCTGCGCAGGCGGTCGATCTCGGCGCGTGTCGCCGCGAGCGCATCGAGGTGGGCGGATGCCGCGAGATCGTCGAACAGCGTGTCGTAGTGCGCGCGCACGTGCGCCACGCCGTCGCCGAGCGAGATGTGCAGCACGTGACGCCCCTGCAGTAGCTCATCGAGCGCGACGCAGACGAGAAACGACGTCTTGCCCGCTCCGTGACCGGCGAGAACGATGCCGAGATTCCCGGCACCGAGGCCGCCGTGGAGTCCTCGCTCCAGCAGCCGCATGGGGCTTCGCGCGTTCACGAACTTGCGATTCATTCTGCTCCCTCGCCGAGCGCGGCCCCACGCCCCGGATCGGTGCGTTCCGCGCGAAGGCTCATTCGTCGTCGAGTTTCAG
>CAZDHU010000109.1:0-7904 GCA_964505355.1 uncultured Myxococcaceae bacterium
CGGCGAGTCCCTGCGGATCGATGCCGTAGTCCGGGAAGACCGAGCCGATGCGATCGGCCTCGACGGCGAAGTTGGGAAACGTGATCCGTCCGGCCTCCTCGTAGGCGCCGCCGAACCACATCATCGCGGCCACGTCGTCGACGCCGTCGAGCGCGCGCACCTTGCGCGCATAGGCGTACGGCATCGGGTAGACGAGCCCGGCTTCGTTCACCACCGAGACGCGGGTATTGCTCGCCATCTGATCGAGGAATGCGTCGAGCCCGGCGGGCATCGTCAGCAACACGCAGACCAGCAGCACCGCGAGCGCGATCGCCCCCCCGGTGAGCGCGGTTCGCAGCGGGTTGCGCCGCAGGTTGGCCCGCACCAGACGACCGAAGGTCATGGTCTCGCGTTCTCGGACGGTGCCGGCAGCGCACTGCCCGCGGCCAGCACGAGCGCATCGTGCGCGCGGCGCGCGGCGTCGCCGTCCAGCAGCAGCCCCTTGTCGAGGTGAAAGACGACGTCGACGAAGCGCAGCGCGCGCGGATCGTGCGTCACCATCACGATCGTCTTGCCGAACTCGTCCTTCAACCGGCGCAAGAGGCCGAGCGTCTCTTCGGCGTTGCGCGCGTCGAGATCCCCGGTGGGCTCGTCGGCGACCACGAGATCGGGATCCGTGACCAGCGCGCGCGCGATCGCCACGCGCTGCTGCTCGCCTCCGGAGAGCGTACGCGGCGAGTGATCGAGCCGGTGCTCGAGGCCGACTGCGCGCAGCGCGATCTCGGCGCGTCGGGTTCGTTCGGTACGGGAGAGGCGGGTCAGCAGCAGCGGAAGCGCGACGTTGTCGCGTGCGTCGAGCACCGGCACGAGGTTGAAGAACTGGAAGATCAAACCGACGTGACGCCCGCGCCAGCGGGCGAGCGCGTCGTCATCGAGCTGATCGAGCCGGCGGCCGGCGACGATGACTTCGCCCGCGGTCGGCCGATCGATTCCCGAGACGAGATTGAGCAGCGTCGACTTGCCGGATCCCGACGGTCCCATGAAGGCCGCGAAGCAGCCGCGTTCGATTTCGAGTGAGCAGTCTTCGAGTGCGTGCACTCGATCGACGCCGCGCCGGTATTCGCGCGAGACGTGGCGCAGCGCGATCAGCGCGGGTTGCAGGTCCGGACGGGGGCTGACGGCACTCACGGAGCGCGAACGTAGCCTGTCGGGCGCGTCGCGTTGCACACCGCGGTTCCGCTGCCCGCCGGCGCGATCGACGTCGCGGGGTCGCTCGGGATGCCGCGATCGCTCGCTTCGCGCCCGCCGCGCCGCGTTTCAGACCGCGCTCGAGGGCCGTTCATTCTGCAACGATCACCCGCAGACCGACCGCGGACGATTCTGCAAGCCGGCGCCTGCCCGTCGTTTTCGATCGCTGGCGGCGCCGGCACATTCCTTGAAACCCCGCAGGGGGCTGGAGTGCGATCGAACGCCCCTCTCCGGGAGAGAAATTGCGGTCACGACCTGTGCTCCGACTCCTCGTCTCGAGCGCGATGGCAGCGCTCGTACTCTCGCGCGCGACGGCGGTCTGCGCTGGCACGTTGCTCGAGACCGAGAGCAGCGAACGCGAGTTGCCGCGGGCGATCGCGAGTCCGTCCGGCGCGATCGCGCTCGCGTCCACGACGCTGAGCGACAAAGGCGCGACCAAACCGTGGCGTCCCGGCGACCAGACGTTCGGACCGTCGCGGAGGACACGCGATCCGTCGGGCTCGCGGGGCGCGGGCAGCGAATCATCGCACTGGACGGACTCGTCGCGCGGATCCCGGAACGCACGGCCCGAGCCGCGCGCGACGCCGAACGAACCGTTCGCGACGAGCGAACTCCCGGCTCCGCCGCCCGGCAGAATCGATCGCGGAGGACCGGGTGCCACCGCTGCAGTGCCGTGCGCAAGCTTCGGGCTCCTCGAACTCGCGCATCCGTCGAGACCGTTCAGCGCGAACGGTGACGAGCAAGCGAGCGAACTCGACGTCCGGCTTCGACTCTCGGGCTTTCTCTCCCGACTCGCCGATGTTCCGTCCATCGGGCGGCCGTCGAACGCGAAGGACGAGACGAATCGCTTCGTCAGCGGCCTGCGGGTCGAACTGAAGTTCTGAGGGACGGGGCGCGCAGTCGTCTTCGGCGGAGATGGGCATGGATCCCGCAACCACGACGCTGTTCCCCTTCGTGCCGCTGCTCCTGCTCGCACTCGCCGGCATCAGCGTCTTCATCTTCGCCAGTCACACCTGGCTCGCTCTCGATGGCGCCGATCCTCCGATTCACGCCGGCATCGCCGGGGTCGCGATCGGCTCTGCGCTCGAACTGATCGCGCGTTACGTGCAACTCACGACGAACGATCCCGCGGTGGCGGATTTCGTGCACCGAATCTTCGTCGCCTTGCTGCTCGCGCTGGAGGTCTCGGTCGTCGGCGTCACCCGAGCCTTCGCCCGCGTCGACGCGCCGTGGCGCGGAATGCTCGGGCTCGTCGCGATCACGGCCGCGATCTGTCTCGCGACGATCTCGACCAGCTGGTTCCTCGCCCCGCCGAGCATCCGTTTCGTGCATCTCTTCGGCTGGAGCTACTGGTCGCCGAGTTCGCCGCCCGCCCAGTTGCTCTTCCTGCCCCTCAACTGGGGCACGCTCGTCTACAGCGGTCTTCTGCTCCGCAGCGCGGGGACGGTGCCGCGCGAAGAGCGGCGCGTGCTGAGCGGACTTCTGATCGCGACGCTCGTGCTGGTCGCGAACAACTGCCTGCTCGGGATCGGCGTCCTGCCGACCGTTTCGCTGATGGAGTTCATCCCGCCGCTTTCGGCGATGGCCCTCAGCGGCACGCTCCTCGTCGAACATCGCCGGCTGCAAACACAGTTCGACGAACAGGTCGCCGAGCAGCTCGGAGCGTTGACCGGCCGGCAGCGCGAACTCGAAGCTGCGCTCTCGGCGGCGCGCGGCGCGACCGGCGCGCGATCGCGCGTCCTCGCACACATGAGCCACGTGCTCGAAAGCTCGCTCGAAGGCATCGCCGCAGCGGCAGCGATGCTGGCCGACGAGGCGCTGTCCGAGCGCTCGCGCCCACAGCTCACCGCCCTGAAACGCGCCACCGAGCGGCTGTCGAAACTCGTCGCCAACGTCACCGAAGCTGCGCGACTCGGCGACGACCACGTGATCGACGAGCAATCCGCGTTTTCACCACTCGTCGAGTTCGAAGCCGCGCTCGATGCCCACGCGCCGGCTGCAAAGCAGAAGGGGCTCGAACTCGGTCTCGAGCTGGCCGACGCGGTTCCCCGACTGCTGATCGGCGACGTCACCCGCCTGCGTCGTTTGCTCGGCCACCTGCTCGACAACGCGGTGCGTTTCACGTCGTCGGGCCGTGTGCAGCTACGAGCCCGCGTCGCCGAGAGCACGACCAGCGGCGTTCGACTGCGCGTCGAGGTCGCAGACACCGGTCCGGGGCTTTCGCCGGGCGCGCGCGCCCGAATCTTCGAGCCGTTCGTGCAGCCGTCCGGAGGCGCGCCGACGACGCACGGAGGATTTGGTCTCGGGCTCGCGCTCTCGCGCGCGATCCTCGAGCGCCTCGGCGGATCGATCGGCGTCGAAAGCGACCCGGAAGGCGGGAGCGTCTTCTGGTTCGAGATTTCCTTCGCACGACCGAAACCGGCCGCCCACGGCATGCTCACTGCGGCCGAGGAGCTGTCCCTTCCGACCGACTCGATCGCCGGGCGTCGCGCGATCGGCGGCGGGCTGCTGCGCCGGCACGTCGACGAGCGGCCGCGCGTGCTGGTGGTCGACGCGGATGCAACGAACCAGCGCCTGATGAAGGCGCTGCTGCTGCGCCTCGGGTTCGGCGCCGACGTGGTCGCGAGCGACGTGGATGCCCTCGAGGCGATCGGTGGTGAGCAATACGGGCTGCTGTTGATCGATTGCGCGACGCGCACCGCCGGTGGTCTCGGCCTCATCCTCCATCTGCGCTCGAGCGAGCCGGCGGCCGGTCGCCGCTTCCCGATCATCGCTCTCGTCGCTCATCCCGCCGCCGCAGAACCCGCCCTCGCTGCCGGCGCCGACGACTTTCTGACGGTTCCGATCGACCCCGCACAACTCGCCGCGATGCTCGCGCGGCGGCTCGAGGACTGACGGCCCGATCCGTCCCGGCACGGGTGCGCGACCGTTCGCCAGCGCGTGCGGAGATCGAGGCTGCGCCCGTTTCGATGGTCGCGGTTCGGTACTGTGATCCGATGGCCGCTCCTCGACACGATCGATCGCCGCGCCGCTTCGCGCGCTGGTCGGCCCTGCTGATCGGATGGAGCGTTTGTTGCGCTGCCGTCCTCGCTCTGCGGGCCGACGCGCGAACCGACGCCTCGCCTCCGCCGCCCGCGCACTGCCCGGACGACTCGACGCTCGATGCGACGCTGTTTCTGGTCGGCGATGCCGGCGCACCGCGCTTGCCTCGCGAGCCGCTGCTGGACGCACTCGCCGCGGCGGCCTCCGAACGCGTCGATCGGCTCGGTCGCGAGCGGGTCGGCATCGCGCTGCTCGGCGACAACATCTATCCGGCCGGCCTGCGCGCGCCCGAGCACCCGGACTCCGCCGAGGACCGGCGCCGCCTTCTCGCGCAACTCGACGCGATCGAACGATCCGGTGCGCAGGGCTTCCTGGTGCCGGGAAATCACGACTGGAGCAACGGCGCACACGACGGCGAGGCGGCGATCGTTCGTCAGACACGGTTCGTCGCGGATCGCGGTGCCCGCGAGCTTCCGCCGGACGGCTGCCCGGGCCCGGTCACGACGACGCTCGGCCGTTCGTTCGAACTGATCTTTCTCGATACCCAGTGGTGGCTGCACGACGGGCCACGTCCGGTCTCGGTGTCACCCGATTGCCCGAACGTCGAAGCGGCGGCCGTGGAGAGCGCCCTCGCCGACGCGCTGCGCGCGAGTCCGGAGCGCCACTCGATCGTGCTCGCCCATCATCCCCTACGTTCGGGTGGACCGCACGGCGGCGTCTTCGGCTGGCGAGAGCATCTCTTTCCGCTGCGCGAGTTCGACCGCTCGCTCTGGATCCCGATCCCCGTGCTCGGGTCGATCCGTCACGTCGCGCGACGGCTCGGGGCGAGTCCGCAGGACGCCGCGTCGGAGATTCATCGATCGATGGTGCGCTCGATCGAACGCGGGCTCGCCGCAAAGCCGCCGCTACTCTTTGCCGCCGGACACGATCACAGCCTGCAGGTGATCCGCGGCGGTGACGAGGCGCGGTTTCATCTGATCAGCGGCGCAGGCTCGGCGAATGCGCTGACCTGGGCCTACCCGGTCGAAGGCACTCTTTTTGCCGCCGCCGAATCGGGCTTTGCGCGCCTCGATGCGTTCGCCGGCGGGGCGGTCGAACTCACCGTGCTGCGCGTCGACGACCGCGGGGCGCAGAGCGAGGCGTACTCCGCCTGTCTGGCGAGCGAGCGGCCGGTTCCCTGAGCGTCTGCCCCTCGCGACGGGCGCGCAGTCCGGCGGAACGAAATCTCGCATCGAACGGCATCGAACGGCGTAGACTGCGGCGGCGCGCAGTCGAGCCACGAGGGCTCGACCGTCCGGGTGCGCTCGCGAGCCGCTGACGAAGGAACTCTCCCCATGAAGATCTGTCCGATGTCGAGACACGGCGCGGCCGCGCTGCTCGTCGCTTCGCTGGTCGCGCCGCTCAGCGCGGCCGCCAGCACCTGCCCGATCGACGTCTCTTCGCCAGCGACACAGTTCAGCGTCGCTTCGTTCTTCTGGTTCGGCGTCCCGGACCCGGCCGCGCTCGTCTGCGCCACCACGGGAGAACTGCCGATCGAGAGCACTCACTCGGGGGGTGGCGAGCACTACATGACGGGGCGTTCGCGCATCGTTCGGCCCGGCGAGTTCCTCTACGACGTGCTCGCCACCGGCAACGGAAGCGCCGCGAACTACTTCATGACCAACCGGGGCGAGATTCATCTCGGCGACGTGATGATCACGGGCGGGCCCGGCGCGAGCGTCGACGGTGCACTCAACCTCGCCTACGGCGGGCGCCAGATCGAATGCGCGGTGTCGAATCCCGCACGGTGTCATCCGGGAGCCGCCTTCACCGTACGCGCGGGGATTTCGACGAGCGGTCCGACGCCGCTCGGCGGCTATTCGAACTTCGATTTCCTCTGGGGAGCGGACGAAACCGGCTCTGTTCCGCTCTTCAACCTGCCGGTCGGAACGCCCTTCCGAATCACCGTGGAAATCACGCAGCCCGAGAGCGCGCTGGCCTTCACCACCGGAACGCAGCGCTGGGAGGGATTCGTCGGCTTTCTGCCCTCCCGCGTGTTCGAACTGCCGCCGGGATACACGGCCCGTTCGGTCGAAGGACGGATCGCCGACAATCAGTGGCCGGTCAGCGAGGCCGATCAGGATGGCGACGGCGTTCCCGATGCGAGCGACAACTGCCCGTCGGTCGCAAACTCCGATCAACTCGATCGCGGCGGCGTCGGCGGATCGACACCGGATGGTGTCGGAGATGCGTGCCAGTGCGGCGACGTGAACGGAAGCGGCAGCGTCACGCAGGCCGATGCCGTCGTGCTTTTGCGGTCACGGCTCTCGCCGCCGACCGCCACCATGGCGCATCCCGAACTGTGCGACGTGGGCGGCACGGTCGGCTGCTCGCTGGCCGACGCGATCGTCGTTCAGCGTGCGATCCTCTCGCCCCCGAGCGCATCCATCGTTCCGCAGTGCGGCACCGCGAGCCCGTGATCCGGTGGCCGAATGCGAGGCCCGCGATTCAGGGGCAAAGCCACGAGTCGCACGCGTTCTGCCCGAGACTCGTCAGCCAGAAGCCGGGTTCCTGATACGTCGCGCCGAGTGTGTTCGACGAGAGCTGATTCGCCGTCCAGGACGCATACCCGTTGGGCAGCTCGATCCCGTAGCGCGCGTTGCCGAAGATCGCGTTTCGGGTGATCAGCGATCCGCCGTACGTGCGAACGCCGCTTCCGCCGTTGGTGTGCGACTGGTTGCCGTCGACGACGCTGTTTCCGCCGGTCCACAATCCGTCACTGCCGTTGTCGGCGGCCGTGTTGTTGCGAATGACCCCGCTCGAAGCTCCGATCCCGACCCAGCCGTTGCCGCGTGCGTGCACGCCCTCGACGATCGCGTTCTCCCCGGCCATCACGCCCCAGCTTCCCATCCCGCGCACGGCGCCGTTCCGGACCGTGACGTCGAAGCGCGAGGGCGCGGCGACGCCGGATCCGCTTCCGGTCGGAGAACACGTGACCGACGGATTGGGAAAACTGGTCGGATGCACGCAGACCGTCGACCCGAGAATCTCGAATCCGTTCAGATCGATCGACACCCGATCCGCGGTGATCGAGATCGCGGTCACGTGTTGCGGATTGTTCTGCCCGCGCAGGTCGAGGTTGCCGGTCAGCCGGTAGCTTCCGGCAACGGAGATCGTGACCGGGAAGCCAGCGGCATCGCCCGCCGTCACCCCGCCCTCGAGCGCTCGACTCTGGTTGATCTCGATCACGCCGTCGCCGGCCAGCGCGTCGCTCGCGAGACCCGCCGTGAGCGAAATGGCGAACAGGCAAGTCGAAAGGCCGCGGGTGCGTCGTCGCATCGGGGACTCCTGCAGCGGGTGGCAAAATCTCCAGCGTACTACGAAGGGCGCCCCACCCGCGTCCCGCGAAACACCGGGCCCCGGGCGCGGAGATGGTGGCGTCGGCTCGACTTCACCGAGCCGGCCCCGAGAACGTTCGGCCTCTCCTCTCTCTCGACGCGCACCCCCCGAAACGACAACGCCCCCGGCGCAAGTGGCCGGGGGCGCATCGAAAAGCTGGAGCACGAGACCGGGTTCGAACCGGCGACATCCACGTTGGCAACGTGGTGCTCTACCAGCTGAGCTACTCGTGCACAGCAAGCGCTTTGTAGCGAGGG
>CAZDHU010000110.1:0-9944 GCA_964505355.1 uncultured Myxococcaceae bacterium
GCTGATCACGCCCACCAGCGACTCTTCGTCTTCGTCGTCGACCACCGGCATGTGGCGAATGCGGCCGAGCTGCATCACGTCGTCGGCGATCGACAGATGGTCGTTGCGGCGGAGCGTGGTCACTTCCTTCGTCATCACGTCGCGCACCAGAAGCGTCTTCGGATCGGGCACGAAACTCACCTCCGCCCCAGGTGATGCGGCAGAAGACGGACTCCGTCGAGGGGTGAGAACCGATGCCTCGCTCCGTCCGATCGGGCGCCGGGGGCCTCGCCTCACCCGCCGTGACGCCACGCAGCGGCATCGTTCATCGCCGCCATGCGTCGCGATCCTTCGACCGGGCGCGACCGTGCGTCCCGTCGTACGCTGCGGCCGATCACGATCCACGACCCCTCATACCCGGGAGGCTCGCGCCATGGACGAACTGCTGGTTCGGAAGGAAGACCGCATCGCGACGATCACGCTGAATCGTCCCGATCGCATGAACTCGATTTCGATGGCCATGCTCGACGCGCTGTCCGCGGCGCTGCTCGACTGCGACGCCGACACGTCGATTCGCGCGATCGTGCTGACGGGAACCGGCCGCGCGTTCTGCGCCGGGCTCGACCTGAAAGAGGCGGCCGCCGGCACGGGCATCGGTTCGTCCGACGGCGTGGCCTCGACGGCGCAGCGCTTCGACCTGCGCAACGCGCCGCCGATCGTGCTCCACACGATCGACAAGCCGGTGATCTGTGCACTCAACGGCGGGGCGGCCGGCTACGGCATGGATCTCGCGCTCGGCTGCGACATCCGTCTTGCGGCCGAAGGCGCGAAGCTCTCCGCGGCCTTCACCAAACGCGGCGTACTTCCCGAGAGTGGCGGCACCTGGCTTCTGCCCCGACTGGTGGGCTGGTCGCGCGCCGCCGAAATCATCTTCACCGGCCGAACGCTCTCCGCGCAGGAATGTCTCTCGCTCGGGCTGGTCAGTCGCGTCGTGCCCGAGGCCGAACTCGCCGAGACGGCCCGCGCGCTCGCGACCGAGATCGCCGACAACGCACCGCTCGCCGTGCAGGCGTCGAAGCGCATGATGCGACTCGGACAGGACGACGGCTTCGAGTCGCACGTGCACCAGGTGTTCCTGCAACTGATGCCGTTGTTCCGAACCCGCGACTTCCGCGAAGGAGTCGCCGCCTTCCTCGAACGACGGCCGCCGAAGTTCGAGGGGAGGTGAGGGGCGGACGCGTTCGCGGGAGTTGGACGCTTCCGCTGCGCGGGAGTCGGACGCTTCCGCTGCGCTCCTCGGGCGCTGCGTGGGAGTCGGACGCTCTCGCTGCGCTCCTCGGGCGCTGCGCGGGAGTCGGACGCTTCCGCGGCGCTCCTCGGGCGCTGCGCGCCCTGCGGGGCGCAGCTGCCGCGGGAGCAACATCCGCCTGCGGCGGATGTTGCGGGGGTGCAGCTGCCGCGGGAGCAACATCCGCCTGCGGCGGATGTTGCGGGGGCATCATCTGCCTGCGGCAGATGATGGGGGTTTCACGCGACGCGTTGTTGGAGCCAGCGGGTTTCCAGGGCGCGGACGATGCGGCCGAGCGGTTCGGGCGGTTCGGCGTCGATGCGTTCGAAGACGGACGGGAAGACGAGCGCGTGTCGATTCTGCGTCGAGCGACGGACGAGCGCTTCGGTTTCGAACTGCCAGTCGTCGAGCCGCAGTTTCATTTGCAGTGTCTGCCCGGGTTGAATGCGCGGCCCCGGGCCGGGCGGAAGCTCGAAGAGCACACCGCAGTAGCTGATGTCGACGGGAACCGGCCGGACGACGCGTCCGTCATCCGTCGTGATTTCGAGCGCGAGTCCGCTCGCGTCGAAGATCGGGACGCGGAAGGTCATGCGCCCGCCGGACGTGGCCACCTGCGCGGGGCGTCGCATTCGCAGCGTCGGGCCGTGGCCGAGTCGCGGCTCTTCCTGTGAATGCACGGTGGCGAGGAAGACTCGCGAGCGGCCTTCGTGATTGAAGGCGACACAGCACTGTGACATCGGGCGGAAGACGGCGTGCGAGCGGTCGCCGAGGATTTCGATCGTCAGCGAATCGGGGCCGAGCGATACGAATCGGCCCTGCACGTGCTCGCCGGCCTCGGCCGAGACCAGCAGCGCGCTCGAGCCGGCCATGCAGACTCCGCGTAGCAGCCGCGAAACGGCTTCGTCATCGGCGACGAGATGCGATTCCGAGGGCTGCCGGTGGATGGCATCGAGCTCGAACTCGTCGGTCTTCGACTTCCGATTCCAGAACGACATCGTCCCGCTCCACCCCGCGCCTCGCGCGGTCGGAGCGCGCGATGCTCCTCTGTCGGCGCGCTCGGCGCGCGAGTTGACGGGCAACCCGGGATCCGGGGATCGCACGGAGAAGCGCCTGGTGGGTTGTCTGGAGCGATTCTCCTCGCGTGCACGTCAAACGCCGGGAGACCGGTCGCTGCTATGGTCGCCCGCGCATCCGGCGTCGGAGCGTCCCGGCCGCGTGGGACGCGGTGCGATCGGCGCGATTTTCTGCATGTCCGAATCGCGAAGGGGGAATCCGCGATGGTGCTGCGCACGACGATCCTCACGCTTTCGTTGCTCGTTCTGATGACGGGCTGCGGTGATGAGAAGACTTCGCCCGCCGCGCCCGCGCCCCCGTCCTCGACTGCATCGCCCGCTGCGCCGCCCGCCACCGGGGCTGCGACGGCGCCGACCGGGGCCGCCTCCGGAGCGTCTGGCCTGCCGGAGGATCTGCCGCACTGGCCCGGTGCCGAAGTCGTCGCGAGTGGTGGCGATGCCGCCGAAGGCATGATCGTCTCGCTGCGTGCCCGCAACGCGACACCCGACGATGTCTTCGCACACCATCGCGAGGGCTTGCTCGCGAACGGCTGGACGCTCGAAGGCGAAATCAAGTCCGAGGATGGCAGCATGCTGGTGGCCGCGAAGGGCCCCCGCCGCGCGACGTTGATGTTCGCGCCCGACGAGGGATCGGTGGAGATTTCGGTCACGGTGACCAGCGCGACGGAGTGAGCGGGCTGCGGGCGCCGCGCTCCGCGGCTACGCGAGCACGCCGGCGAGGCAGGCGACGACGAACGTCGCGAGTGAACCGGCGAGAATCGAGCGCAGCCCGAGCCGCGCGACGTCGGCTCGCCGCGTCGGGGCCATCCCGCCGAGGCCGCCGATCAGAATCGCGAGCGAACCGAAGTTCGCGAAGCCACAGAGCGCATACGAGGCGATCACCGCCGAACGCGGCGAGATCGCCTGCGTTCGAATCAGCTCGCCGAGCTGTTGATAGGCGAGAAACTCGTTCAGGACCGTCTTCACGCCGAGCAGCGCACCGACTTGCGTCGCGTCCTGCCAGGCGATCCCCATCACGAACGCGACGGGGGCGAGCAGCACGCCGAGCGCGCGTTGCAACGTCAGCCCTTCGAGCCCTGCCAGTCCGCCGAGCCACGCGAGTCCGTCGTTCAGCATCGCGACGCCGGCCACGAAGGCGACGAGCGTCGCTCCGACGAACGCCGCGACGCGCAGCCCTTCGATCGCGCCGGTCGCGGCCGCGTCGACGACGTTCAGCGTGACGGGTTCGACCATCGATCGGCCGATGCGACCGGTTTCGGGCTCCCGTGTTTCGGGCTCCATCAGTTTCGCGATCGCGATTCCGCCCGGCGCCGTGAGCAGACTGGAGATCACGAGATGTCCGGCGAAGTCGCCGCCGCCGAGCATCTGGACGTAGGCGACGAGCACCGAGCCCGCGATGCCGGCCATGCCCGTCGTCATCACGCAGAACAGCTCGGACGAAGTCATCGCCGCGAGATACGGGCGCACGAGCAGGGGTGCTTCGACCATCCCGAGAAACACGTTGGCGACGGCAGAGAGGCTCTCGGCGCCGGAAACGCCCAGCGATCGGGAAAGCGCGCGGGCGAGCAGCGCGACGACCGGCTGCACGAGGCGCAGGTGGTAGAGCACGGAAAAGAGCGCGCCCATGAAGACGATCACCGGCAGTACGTTCACCACGAACGAGAAGCCGGTGGCGGCGAGCGCGCCGAACACGAAGCGCACACCTTCGTCGGTGTAGGCGATGAAGCCGTTGACCGCGTCGTTCGCGGCGACGAAGAACACGCGACCGAACGCACTGCGCAGGAGCAGCACGGCGAGGACGAGCTGGATCCCCATCGCGAGGCCGATCGTTCGCCAGCGCACGGCAGCACGATCGCGCGAGGTGAGCCACGCGACCGCGAGCAGCACGAAGACGCCGGCCAGCGACGTCGCGCGCAGCGCGGGATCAGTCATCGCCGGCCGCTTCCGCGAAACGGCGTGCGAGAGTGAGGGTCGCCGCCCGCGGATCGGCGGCTCCGGCGACCGCCGAGATCACCGCGATCCCTCGCACCCCCGCACGACGAAGATCGGCGATCCGCGCGGGATCGATTCCGCCGATCGCCACCAGCGGCAGTGGTGCCACCACACGAACTGCCTCCGCGACCGCTTCGAGGCCGCGTGCGGCGTACGGAGAATCCTTCGAGGTCGTGCCGAAGACCGGTCCGAAGGCCACGTAGGCGACGCGTTCGTGTGTCGCCCGCGCGAGTTGTTCGGCGTCGTGCGTCGAGCGCCCCACCGCGAGTCGCGCGCGAACCTCGTCGGGAATGCGCGCCGGCGGCAGATCGTCCTGGCCGAGGTGCACGGCGTCGGCGCCGGAAAGCAGCGCGAGATCGAATCGGTCGTTGACCACGAAGCGCACGCCGGCGTCGCGTGTGATCGCGCGAATCTCGAGCGCGAGCGCGAGGGCGCGTGTGTCGGTCGCGTGTTTCGCGCGCAACTGCACGACGCTCGCACCACCGGCAGCGGCCGCTCGCGCCTGCGCCAGCACGTCGTTCGGCCAGCGAGGATCGTCGTCCGCCAGCACGTGAAGGCCCGCGAACGAAGCATCGTCGCCTGCGAAGGCTGCGCTCACGTTCGCTCCGGCCGTTCGATTCCGAGCTCGAGCATTCGCTTGCGCAGCGTGTTTCGGTTGATGCCGAGCAGGGCCGCGGTGCGAATCTGATTGCCCCGCGTGTGCTCGAGCGCGGCGATCAGCAGCGCGCGCTCGGCCCGGCCGAGCAGCGCTCGGTGAAGATCGTGCGCTCCCGGGCCGGCGAGCGCGCGCCGCGCTTCGTTCGCCATCACGGATTCGAGGGCGGCGCCATCGTCCGTGTGGGGCGCCGCCGCCGGCGGACGCAGAAACGCGAAGTCTTCGGGCGTCAGCACTTCGGATTGTGCCAGCACGAGCGCGCGTTTGATCGCGTTTTCCAGCTCGCGCACGTTGCCGGGCCACGGATGTTCCGTGAGCAGCCGAAGGGTGTCGTCGGCGACGAACCGCGCCTTCGCGTCCAGTTCTTCCGCGTAGCGCGCGACGAAATGCTCGACCAGCACGGGAACGTCTTCGGTCCGCTCGCGCAGCGGCGGCAGGTGCAGGGGGACCACGCGCAGGCGATAGAGCAGGTCTTCGCGGAAGCGCCCCGCGCGCACTTCGGTGTCGAGATCGCGGTGCGTCGCTGCGAGAATCCGCGCGTCGACTCGCTCGGCGCGCCGGCCGCCGACCGGGGTCACCTCGCCGGTTTGCAACACGCGCAGCAGCTTCGCCTGCAGCTCGATCGGCATGTCGCCGATCTCGTCGAGAAAGAGCGTCCCGCCGCTCGCCTCGCGAAAGCGGCCGCTACGCGATTCGATGGCGCCGGTGAAGGCGCCGCGCTCGTGGCCGAAGAGTTCGCTCTCCAGCAACTCGCGGGGAATCGCCGCCGCGTTGACCGCGATGAAAGGCCCTTCGGCGCGCGGGCTCGCGAGGTGGATCGCGCGCGCGACCAGCTCTTTGCCCGTTCCGCTTTCGCCCGTGATCAGCACCGCGACGTCGCTCCGCGCCAGTCGGCCGACGGTCTTGAAGGTGTCGAGCAGCGCGGCACTGCGTCCGACGAGTCGATCGCCGGACGCTGCGCCGGTGCGCGCGCCGGCCGCGCGACGCAGTGCGCGCACCTCGCGTTCGAGCGCACGCGTGCGGAGCGCTCGCTCGACCAGCGCGGTGATCTCGGCCAGTCGAAACGGCTTCACGAGGTAGTCGAGGGCGCCGCGCTTCATCGCTTCGACGGCGTTTTCCAGCGTGTTCTGTGCCGTGATCACGACGATCGCGGCATCGGTATCGAGCGTGCGCGCGCGATCGAGCAACTCGAGGCCGGTGGCGCCCGGCATTCGGATGTCGACGAACGCCAGCGCGAACCGCTCACTGGCGAGTTTCGCCAGCGCGGCGTCGCCGGCATCGACTTCCACCACGTCGTGGCCGGCGGCTTCGAGAGCCTCGCGCAGCACGAAGCGAATCGACGGCTCGTCGTCGGCGACGAGGATGCGCGCCCGCTCTCGATCGCTCACGACACCCTCCGCAGCGGCAGAGCGACGCGCACCGTCGTGCCCCGTCCGGGTGCGCTGTCGATGCGAAGCGTTCCGCCGTGACGCGACACCCAGTGCCTGGAAAGTGCGAGGCCGAGGCCGCTTCCGCCCGCGCGGGTGGTGAAGAACGGCGTCGCCACCTCGTCGAGAACGGATGCCGGCATGCCCGGTCCGGTGTCGACGAACTCGATCACGACGGACGCGACGGGACGGCCGTCGTCGCCGGCGAGTCGGCGATCGAGGCTGACACGCGTTCGAATGGTGAGCGTTCCGCCCGCCGCCTCCATCGCCTGCAGCGCGTTGCGTGCGAGATTGAGAAAGACCTGCACCAGTCGGTCGGCATCGGCCATCAGTTCGGGCAGCGAAGGGTCGTACGCACGCACGACGTTCGCCGTGCGTCCCAGCGGATCGTGCGCGAGCAGACCGAGTACGTCGTCGAGCAGGCGATGCAGATTGACCGCGGCGAACTCGAGCTTTTCGCCGCGGGCGAAGATCATGAGATCGTCGAGCAGCACGCTGATGCGATCGGTTTCGCGCACGATCAATCCGGCCGTCTCGCGCGCCTTCGCGTCGTGCGCGCGCAGGCCGAGCAGCTCGGCGGCGCCGCGAATGCCGCCGAGAGGGTTCTTGACCTCGTGCGCGATGCCCGCGGCGATGCGACCGAAGGCCGCGAGCCGCTCGCGCTCGTCGACGAGACGCTGCAGCGACTGCTGAATCGTTCGATCGCGCAGCACGATCACCGCGCCTTCGAGCCGGATCGTGTCGTCGGCGAAGACGGGCGAAACCGCGACGTCGACCACGAGTGCGTCGTCGAAGCGCCGCTGCACGGGCTGGTCGCTCTCGAGCGCGCTGCGACCGCCGGCGAGAGCCGCGCGCGCGAGACGCGCCACCGCGTGCTCGGCACCGAGCAGGCGTTCGACCGGCTGCCCGGTGAGCGCTTCCGTCGACGATTCGAGAATTCGACACGCCTCGGCGTTCACGCGCTCGATGCGACCGTCGCGGTCGAGGACGACGACGCCGTCGAGGACGGCATCGAGGACGCGCTGCAATTCGAGCGGCATCGCCCCTCTCCCGGGGTTCGGGAACGAGCGGGCAACATAGCCGCGGGGCGGGGCCGCGCGAATCTCGCGCTTCTCGCGCTTCTCGCGCCGCGAGGCACGCGCGGCCGAGTTCGTTCGCGCCCGAGTGCTCTCGCGCGAACGATCCGCGCAGCGTACGTTGGCGCGCATGGAAACCGGCCTCTCCGCAGCGCGCGCACAGCGCATCGTGCTCGACGCCGCGCGTCCGCTCGCGCCTCAACTGGTGTTGCTCGACCGGGCCGAAGGCTGCGTGCTCGCCGACGACGTGATCTCCTCGCGAACGCTTCCCCCGAACGACGTCTCGGCGATGGATGGCTATGCCGTGCGCTCGTCCGATCTGCGCGGCGCGACGGGTGAGCAGCCGGTCGTCCTGCGCATTGCGTTCGAGGTGCCGGCCGGCGCGGCCGCCCGCACGCCGCTGCCCGAAGGGGCCGCCGCCCGCATCTTCACGGGCGCCGCGCTTCCACCCGGGGCCGACACCGTCGTGCGTCAGGAAGACACGGAGCGCGAGGGCGACCGCGTTCGCGTGCGGGTCGAGACCGCGCGGCGCACCGACGTGCGCGATGCCGGCGAAGACGTGCGCGCGGGCGATCTCGTGCTCGCGCGCGGCGCGCGTCTCGGCCCGGCCGAGATCGGGATGCTGGCCTCGCTCGGTCGGACGGTGATTCCCGTACATCGCCGCCCGCGCGTCGCGATCGTCTCCGGCGGTGACGAGCTGATCCAGCCCGACGGCGATCCCGCCGGCGGACGCATCGTCGGCTCGAATGCCTGGGGACTCGCGGCGGCGAGCCGGGCGAGCGGCGCCGATGCGCTCGATACGGGCATCGCGAAGGACACGCCCGAAGCGCTCGCCGAGCGTCTGCGCGCTGCGCTGGTCGCGGACGTGATCGTGAGTTCGGCGGGCGTCTCGGTCGGCGATCGCGACTACGTGCGTCCGGTCCTCGAATCACTCGGCTGCACGATCGTCTTCTGGGGGGTGAAGATCAGGCCCGGCTATCCGCTCGTCTTCGGTCGCTTCGGCGAGCGCGGGCCGCTGGTCTTCGCGCTGCCCGGGAATCCGGTCTCGGCGCTCGTCACCTTCGAAGAGTTCGTGCGTCCGGCCCTGCTGCAGATGGCGGGGCGCCGGCGGATGTTTCGCCCGACGGTGCGCGCTCGAATGGCGGAGGCGCTCACCAAACCGGCCGGAAGGCTCCACTTCGTGCGCGTGCGACTCGAACGCGACGGAGACGGCTTCGTCGCCTCGAGCACGGGGAATCAGAGCTCCGGGGTGCTGCGCTCGATGACGCTGGCCGACGGTCTTCTCGTCTTTCCCTCGGAGGCCACGACGATCGCGGCCGGAGACACGGCGACCGTGCAGGTGCTCGACGACGACGTGCTCGCCGCCGGTGATGGTGGTCTCGGCGCGGCGTGAGCGACGGAAGGCTCGCGAACGTTTCGGCTGCGCTGCTGATCGGTGGCGCATCGACGCGAATGGGTCGTGACAAGGCGCTGCTGACGCTCTCCGGTGTCGCTCTCGCGACGCGAATCGCGCGCTTGCTCGGGTCGCTGGTGGAAGACGTGATGCTGGTCGGTGGCACACCGCCCGCGGAGGCCGCGGGACGGCGGGTCGCCGATCTCGACGGCCCGGCGTCGTCGCTGCGCGGCCTCGCGAGTGCGCTCGCCGCCGCGCGAACGCCGCGCGTGCTGGTGGTCGCGACCGATTTGCCGCTCGTGACGCCCGCGCTGCTGCTCGGTCTGCTCGCACGGCCGCCCGCGCACGCCGTGGTTCCGCGCCGTCCCGATCCGGCGAAGACCGACGCCGGCACCGGTGCCGGCCCGGCGTCGGGCCGTGCGCCGCGTCTCCGCACGGATCCCCTCTGTGCCGTTTACGACGTCGCCGCGGTCTTGCCCCGCGCGCGCGAACAGCTCACGAGCGGACGCCTCGCGCTGCGGTCGCTGCTCGATCGGATCGAAGTCGATTTCGTCGAAGGCGAGGATCTCGCGGCACTCGATCCCGGCGGCCACGCTCTCGACAACACGAATACTCCCGAGGAGTGGGCGGCCGCCGAGGCGCACTGTCGCAGGTCGGGCGAGCGGACGGGCTGACGCGCGCGTCCGCTTTGGGCCGGCCACGCCGTCTCACCTGCATTTTGCTACGCCCTGCCGGGCGCAGACGAGGAATCCGTCGGTCGCGGTTTGGGGAACTCGCTTCGGTCCGGGGCGATTCTCCGAACCACCCGCAGGGAGTTCGTCGGGAAGACATCACGAGATCGCCGCCGCAGGAGACATCGATGAGCACGCCGCTTCCGGTCTTCGCCAGAAACAAGGTGACCGCGGACTTCGATCGCACCGAACGCTGGCTCGCGGGCGAGTTCGTCCATCCGAACACGGTCGAACTCGATCTGACGGACTCCTGCACGCGCGCGTGTCCATCCTGTCCGTTCGGCGCCAGCCGACTCAACACACGGTATCTCTCGCTGCGCTTCCTCGATC
>CAZDHU010000111.1:0-8060 GCA_964505355.1 uncultured Myxococcaceae bacterium
CTCTGCGACGAGGAAGTCTGTCCCGTCCTTCCGGGCCACGTGCGCCGTTTGCACTGGCCGATCCCCGACCCCGCCACAGGCGGTCCCGACGACGACGACACGCGGCTCGCTCGATTCCGATCGGCACGCGACGAGATTCGGGCGCGCCTCCTTCGCCTGCGAGATTCGTTGCGGTCGTGAACCGGCGGCGCCGGGTCGCGCGGCACGCTGGTTTCGAAGCCTCGACGAGCAGGGACCGAGACGCGGTCTGCGGGGCCCCCGGTTCAGTCGGACGTGGGATCAGGGTCTGAAGACGAGAAGGATCCCCCCTCGGAGAGCGCCCGTGCGCGCTGCGCGAGCTGCCCGGCCGGATGGCGTGCGAGGTAGTCCGCCGCCGTGAATCCCGTCACGTGTTCGAGGAGCGCGGAGAGCGCTGCGATCACCATCGCCTGGGCAGCGACGCTCGCGCGGGGAGCGAGCCCGAGCGGACCGCCTTCGCGAGCGACCCCCGCGTCGAGCACGACGTCTGCGTTGCGGGCGAGCCACGAGTTCGTCCCGCCCGTCACCGCGACGACGCGCGCTCCGTGCGACCGGGCGAGTTCGACGGCACGCCGCAGCTCGTCGGTCTCTCCGCTGTGACTGATCGCGATCAACACGTCGCCCACGACCAGCTGACCGGACGAGCCGTGGATCGATTCGTGGGCGTCGTAATGTCCGGCAGGAGATCCAACCGACGAGAGCAGGGCGGCGCCATAGCGCGCGACGTGGCTCGCCTTGCCGACCCCCGTGACGTGCAGACGACCTCCGCGCGCTGCGGCGTCGCGGATCAACTTCGCCGCCCGGGCATAGTCGTCGGCGTGACTGCGCTCGCGCAGCCGTGCGATCTCTTGCGAGGCAATCTCGAGAACCGCCAGCGCGTGCGATCCATCGCCCGGTTCTTCGGAACGCCCGGCCTTCTTCGCCTTGCCGACCGGCAGCGTGCGCTCGCGGGGCGGCAACGCGAGGCCGGGCCCAAAGAGCTCGCGAACGCGGGCGCGCAGGCGTTCGGCGTCCTCCGGAAACGCTCCGAGCTGTTCCACGCAGGCCGCTCCGCACGCGTTGGCCAGTCGACCGGCGTCGAGCCAGCCGAGCCCGAGTCGCTGCGCGGCCAGCAGCCCGCCGAGGAATGCATCACCCGCGCCGGTCGTGTCCACGGGCGTCACCGTCGGGGCGGGGACGCGGCCCTCGAATCCCGTCGCTGCGATCGCACAGCCCGCTTCTCCGTCGGTCAGCACGACCACTTCGAGACCGAACGACGCGCGCACCGCGCGTGCGAGAGAAAGCGCGTCGTCGGTTCGTCCGCCGACGAGTTCGTGAGCCGCCGACTTCGCGGGCTTCAACCAGTTCGCTCCCTGCAACACCGCGCGCAGACTCGCCTCGTCGCCGAGGCCGGGAACGGCGTCCGAGGGCGGCACGTCGAGGTCGATGATGCAGCGGATGCCCGACGCACGGGCGATCCGCTGCACCTCGATCACGGCCTCGAGCGGAAGTTGTGACACCTCGCTCGTCACGCAGCGCGCCCGGCGGATGAAGGACTCGTGGTGCGCACGTACGTGCTCCGCCGTGGTCTCCGAAGTCGCCCCGGGTGCCATGTAGATCGCACGCCCGCCGGCGTCGTCGACGAAGATCTCGGCGAACGAACTCGCACTTCCATCGAGTACGAGCTGTCGTTCGATGCCGAAGCCGTCCATCGCCGCGCGGAGAAAACGCCCGGGCTCGTCATCCGCCTGCTTTCCGAAAATTCCGACGCGAAGCCCGAGCACCGCGGCCCATCCGAGATGGTTGAGCACGACTCCGCCGACCGCGCTGCGCACGAGCGCTCCGCCGCCGAGCGGGCGAAGGATGCTCTTTTCTTCCGCATGCAAAATGCGCGCACAGCGATGGAGCCGATCGAGCACCATGCTGCCGATCCCGACCGCGTCGAGAGTTTCGTCGCCCGTCATCCCGGCTCGCCCCCGTCGTCGATCGGCGAGCGGGTCGACCACGGTTCGGGGATTCGCTCTCGAGCCAGCGCACGCACGGCGTCGAATGCCTCGTCGAAGCGCGCGGCATCCGGACGGGTGAGGGCCGGCGTTCCCTTCGCCACGCGATCGCTACCGGTGACGCCGAGCCGTACCAGTGCACGTTTCAGACACGCGATCGTGCGCCGTCCACCGGCGGCGCGGGTTCCGGTGCGAAACGCTTCGAGCACCTCGCGTGCCGCGTCCATTCGTTCGACGTCGCCCGCCCGGCAGCTCTGCCAGGCGCGCGCCCACTCGCGTGGCATCACGTTGGCCGGCCCGGCCACCAAGCCGATCGGCAACGCACCGCTCAGGTTCCAGCGTTGCCAGTAGTCGGAGATCCCGCCAAACAATCCGCGGCGTGGTCGAAAGATGTCGAAGATCTGCATCGCGTCACCGACGTAGATGCCGAACTCGCCCCGATCACGAAAGTTCGCCGCTGCACGGCGGTAGTTTCCGAGAACTCGCGGCGGCGCGGAGACCTTGATCCCGCGCACGAAGTCGAGGCGCGAGAGCGCCTTCACCTGCGCGGTCCGGATGTGAGGCACGTCGGGGTTGGCCGCGATGTCCGCGTTGTCATAGAGATAGACGGGAATGCGCCGCGTCCGCGCATCGAGCAGATCGGCGATGTCGCGGGCCACGAAGCGCACGGGATCATCGACGCCGCGAATCGACAGCGGCGCGAGCACGGCCGCCGTGACTCCGGGCTGGGCCAGCGCGAAATCGAGATTGCCGAGCGTTTCCTCGGCGGAGAGCGCCGTGATGCCGGCCCAGACCTCGACGCCCGGCGTGCCGTGTGAATCTCCAGCTCGCGTTGCGTCGATCTTTGCCGCCTCTTCGGCAGCCACTGCGATCGAACGCTGCATGACGCGCGAGGGCAGGCGGTCCCATTCGCCGGTCGTCCCGGCCGCGAAAAGGATGTCTGCTCCATAGCCGTCCTGGACGACGTGCCGGACCAGTGCGCGCTGATCGGACTCGATCAGTTCACCGGCTTCGTCGATGATCGTGACGACCGGAACCGAGAGGCCGGGCCTCGGGCGCGTCTGCTCGACGGTTCTCACGCGATCCTCGCGTCTTCTTCTCGTTCGTCGCACAGTCCGTGGTGCGTCACCGGCGCACGCCGGTACCGAAGATTGCACGCCGGCAGCGATGGCGTCAGCGCGCGACTCCGGCGAGCGCGCTCCGGCCCGCGTAGCGCGCTCTTGCGCCCAGATCCTCTTCGATGCGCAGCAGCCGGTTGTACTTGCAGACCCGATCCGTTCGGCAAAGCGAACCCGTCTTGATCTGACCGGCCCCGGTCGCGACGGCGAGGTCGGCGATGGTCGTGTCTTCGGTTTCGCCCGAACGATGCGAAACGATCGTGGCGTAGCCCGCAGCGCTGGCGATGCGCATGGCTTCGAGCGTTTCGCTCAGCGTGCCGATTTGGTTCAACTTGATCAGGATCGCGTTGCCCACCCGTCGCTCGATGCCGCGCTGAAGGATCGCCGGATTGGTGACGAAGATGTCGTCCCCGACGAGCTGGCAACGGCCGCCGAGCGTCTTCGTGAGCTTTTCCCAGCCGTCCCAGTCGCCCTCTGCGAGACCATCTTCGATCGAGACGATCGGGTACCGGTCACACCAGTCACTCCAGAACCCGATCATTTCGTCGCCGGAAAGACGCCGGCCTTCTCCGGCGAGATCGTAGATTCCGTCGCGGTGAAACTCGCTCGCAGCCGGGTCGAGCGCGATCGATACCTGTTCGCCGGGCCGGTAGCCCGCTCGTTCGATGGCCGTCAGGACGAGTTCGATCGCCTCGCGGTTGCTCGCGAGGTTCGGGGCGAAGCCGCCTTCGTCACCCACGGCGGTCGATAGCCCTTTGTCGTGCAGCACTTTCTTCAGCGTCGCAAAAATCTCGGCGCCCCAGCGAAGCGCCTCGGCGAAAGTCGGCGCGCCGAGCGGGTAGAGCATGAACTCCTGAAGGTCGACGCTGTTGTCGGCGTGCGCTCCGCCGTTCAGCACGTTCATCATCGGAGCCGGCAAGACCGTGGCCGCATCGCCGCCGAGGAATCGATACAGCGGTTGCTTCGCGGCGGCGGCCGCCGCGTACGCGTCGGCCAGTGAGACCCCGAGCAGCGCGTTCGCGCCGAGTCGCGACTTCGTTTCCGTGCCGTCGAGAGCGACCAGCGCGGCGTCGAGGGCGCGCTGCTCTGCCAGCGTTCCGATCGGCCGGCCAGCGATCGCCTTCGCGATCTCTCCGTTCACGTTCGCCACGGCCGTGCGCACGCCGCGCCCGCCATAACGTGACCGGTCGCCATCACGCAGCTCCAGCGCTTCGCGAGAGCCCGTCGACGCACCGGAGGGCACGGCGGCGCGGCCCGTCTCGCCGCCCGAGGTCTCGAGTTCGACTTCGACGGTCGGATTTCCTCGCGAATCGAGGATCTCGCGCGCATGGACCCGGGAGATGGTGAGCGACATCGGTACTCCTGTGGCGAACGTGCCCGCGGGCTGCTCGGGAACCACCCGCTGCGCGGCCGACGGCGCGGTTTGGACGGGCGGAGGGGACCGCTGCTCGTGTAGCCGCACCGGACCGACCCGTGCAAGGTCGCGTCCGAGCCGGAATCCGCGTGTCACGCACGGCCAGGATCGCCACCGCCGCTGCGCGACGAGAAGAGCTGGCGGAGATGGGCGCCTCGCGGTAAGTAAGTGCGCACTCACTTATGACTCGTCCGAAGCCGCCTCCGACTCCTGAACCTCGCCGCACTCGCCTCCCGGCGGAAGCGCGCGAGGCGCAGATGCTGCAGGCCGCCACCCGCGTCTTTGCGCGGCTCGGCTACCGGCGCGCCAGCACGGCCGAGATCGCCCGCGAGGCCGGCGTCTCGGAGGCGATGATCTACAAGCGCTTCGACAGCAAGAAGGATCTGTTCGACCGCGTGTTGCGCCGGGTGGGCGGCCGGATCCTCGAGAACTGGTCGGGAGATCCGGTCGAGGCGAACGCGACCCCGGTGCGTTCGGCCCGATCCGCCACGCGTGCCGGCCAGCCAGCGCCCTCTCGAGGGAACCGACTCGGCCGCCTCGCCCGGATCTACCTGCAGGGAGTTCGCGAGCACGAGGATGCGCTCGCGGTGCAGTTCCAGGCGCTCGCCGAGTCCGAGGATCGGCACCTCGCTTCGACGCTTCGAGAGAACCACCGCGCCTACGTCGACTTTCTGGCCCGCGTGATCACCGAGGAACAGGCGCGTGGGACCGTACGGAGTGACATCGATCCGGTGGCCGCAGCGTGGGTGCTGAACGGCATCGGTTTCACCATGACCCTGATTCGACTGCTCGCACTCGAACGCGACGACCGCGGCCGGTCCGTCTCCGAACTGATGGTGCACGCGGCCCTCGACTGGCTTTCGACTCCATCCGAACCGGCGCGCGCAACTCGTCCGCGGCGCGGCCGGCGAAAGGCCGTTCGCGATGACGCTTGATCTCGACCCGATCGAACGCGAATCGCTGATTCGCCGCTGCTGGTATTCGCACGACGCGCTCTGGTTCCGAACCGTGAGCGACGCGCTGGGAATCGACGCGGCGAACCGTCTGAATCGCGCGACGTTGCGCAATCAGGGTCGAATCGAAGCGCGGCGGTTGCTGCGCGCGCTCGGGATCGAGACCGCCCGCTCGATCGACGACATGCTCCATCTGCTCCGCGCGGGTTGTTGTGAACTCCTCGTGACGCCGCCCGACATCGAGGCGGTGTTCTCGGCCGTCGACGACCACTCCTACGAAGTTCGGGTCGAACGGTGCTTCGTTCACGAACGCGTCGTGCGCTCGGGATTCGCCGATCGATACGACTGCGCCGTCTTCGATCGATTCTTCGGATGGCATGCGGGGGCCGGCCTGCCGCTCGCGACGGAACCGGACACCGAACGATGTCGCATGGCCTGCGGACGGCCGTGCGTACGGCGACTCACGATCCAACAGGAGAAACCCGATGGACTTCGCTCCGAATGAAGAGGCCGGAATTCTCGTTTCGACCCTGCGTCGCTTCCTGCGCGAAGAGGTGATCCCGCTGCAGCAACGCGAACGGCTCGATCCCGACGTCGCCCCGCCCGAAGAACTTCGACGCGTCGTGCGCATGCGCTCGAAAGAGCTCGGGCTCTACGGGGCAGAGATGCCGGCCGACGTCGGAGGAGGCGGGCTTCCCTTCTCGACCCGCTGCCTGCTCGAGCGAGAGGCGCATTCCCACGACACCGTGTTCTTCGACGACGTGCTCGGCGGACCCGGCGGGCCGACGCCGGTGCTGCTCGCCTGCACCGAGAAGCAGCGCGATCGCTATCTGCGACCGCTGGTGAGCGGTGAACGCTCGACTTGTTTTGCGCTGACCGAAGCGGCGGCGGGATCCGACGCAGGTGCGATCGAGATGCGAGCCGAGAAGATCTCGGGCGGGTATCGCTTGAACGGAACGAAGAGCATCATCACCAACGCGGCGCAGGCCGACTTCGCCATGGTGTTTGCGCTGACGGATCCGGCACTCGGCGCACGGGGCGGTGTCACCTGTTTTTTGATCGATCGCGACACACCGGGCTACGAACCGCCGCGACCGCTCACCTGCATGGGATTCCGTGGCTTTCAGGGCGAGCTGGTCTTGCGCGACTGCGAGGTTCCGGCGGAGAACGTGCTCGGCCAGGAAGGTCTCGGGCTCCTGCTCGCACTCGACTGGATCAATGCCAACCGGGTGAAGCTCGGCGCGATGGCGGTCGGAATCACGCGCCAGCTGCTGCTCGCCTGCACCTCGCACGCGCGTGTGCGCCATCAGTTCGGCAAACCGATCGGCGAGTATCAGTTGCTGCAGGGAAAGCTCGCCGACATGGCCACCGAACTGTTCGCCGCCGAAAGCATGATGCTCCGCGCGGCGTGGATGCGAGATCAAGGCCTCGACGTCCGGACCGAGGCGGCGATGACGAAGTTGTTCTGCACCGAACTCGCCAACCGCGCCGCCTTCGAAGCCATCCAAATCCACGGTGCGGCTGGATGTCTGCTCGAAGGCGGGATCGAGCGCGTCTACCGCAAGGTCCGCGTGCTGACGATCGTCGAAGGCACCTCGGAAATTCAGCGCGTGACCATCGCGCGCAACCTCTTGAAGGGACGCTGGGAGCCGGTGCAGAACCTTTCGTGAGTCCCGTCGGCGGGGATCGCCGGCCACGAACGCGCCCCTTCACGTTCCGCGGCGCTCGGGAACGGCGAGGAGTTCAAAGCGAACGCGAGGTCATTCGCGGCAACACCACGGGGGCGCCGTCCGCCGCGTGCAGGATCTCGGCTTCGATCCCGTACGCCGTGCGGAGCGTCTGCGGCGTCAGCACGTCGGCGGGTGGTCCGTCGGCAGCGACGAGTCCGTCGGCGAGCATCACGAGCCGATCACACGAGCGGCCGACGAGGCCGAGATCGTGCGAGACCATCAGGACGGCCCGCCCGCGTGCGGCTTCGCGGCGCATCAACGAGAGAACGTCCACGCGGTGACGGAGGTCGAGAAACGCCGTCGGTTCGTCGAGCAAAAGCGTTGGCGCATCCTGCGCGAGTGCGCGGGCCAGCGCGACGAGCTGGCGCTGCCCGCCCGAGAGTTCGGACAACGAACGCGCGGCGAGATCGCTGATTCCGGCGTCGGCCATGGAAGCCTCGACGCGCTCGTGATCATCGCGTGTCTCGAAGGCCATCAGCCCGAGATGCGGGGCGCGTCCCATCCGAACGATTTCGTCGACACGAAACGGAAACGGAACGCTCGTTTCCTGCGGCACGACGGCGATCCGACGCGCGAGTTCGCGACGCGAGAGCGACTCGATTCGCGCACCACCCGCCAGCACGGATCCGGAATCCGCGCGCAGCCAGCGTGTCGCGACGCGGAGCAATGTGGTCTTTCCGACGCCGTTTGCTCCGACGAGGCCGACGACCGTTCCGGCCGGCACGTCGAACGACACTCCGCGCAGGACCGGGCGACCACCGAGTACGACTCCGGATGGACCCCGGTCAAGTCCAGCGGATTCTCGCCGCCCCGGATGCGCAGGAATCCCGCGGCCTGCTCGAACG
>CAZDHU010000112.1:0-19208 GCA_964505355.1 uncultured Myxococcaceae bacterium
CGCCCACCGGCAGCCCGCGCGCGATCGCGAGTTCCGAAACCTTGTTGGTGAAGAAACTCGGCGGAAGCTGCAGCGAGACGTCCGGCCAGCGGCGCTCTTTCAAGAACGTCGACCAGCCCTGCAGCGTGCGATTGCCGGCGAGATCTTCGGCCAGAACGCGAATCGTCGGATTCTCCGCCACGTCGTGCGGGATGGCGAAGAGCACGACGCGACGCCGCTGCGCGGGATCGCTTCCCGGGAAGGCGCGAGCCGGAAAGAACTTCCCCGCCACGTCGACTCCGTCGCGACTGACGTCTTCCGCGATCGAGTAGACGACGAGACCGGTGCCGCCGCGCTGCAGATACGTCTGTCCGTTCTCGATCGACACGCGCGGCGGACGAAGATCGACCGACGACGGCAGCTCGACGACGGTTTCATTGCCGGCAAAGAACTGGCTCCACGACCAGTCGCGCATGCGCAGCCGGAGCGCCGCCGCCCCTTCGCGAAGCGCGAGACCGCGCGGATCGATCGGAAGCTCGATTCGTTCGTGCGACGGTCCGCCGAGCGCGCCGGTGAGCAGGCTGCCCGGCCAGTCGCGGCTGGCGAGCGGGGTCTCCTTCCCCTCTTGAACGAGTTCGATGCGAAGCGAGCGCAGGCCCATACCCTCGTCGGCGACTTCGAAGGTCAGCGTGCGGGGTTCGCGACCGATCGCGATCGAGCCGGCCACCGTCGCGGTGGGGCCGGAACGTTCGCAGCGGGTCAGCACGAGGCCCCCGCCGGCGACGGCGATCCCGAGCAGGAAAAGGATGGAAAACGCGCGCAGGTTCACGGCCGATCACCCCCCGGGACCGCGAGTTCGGGCCGCGATCGCGGTCGCTGCTGCGGATTCAAGGTGCTCCGCAGCGTTGACGCAAGGCCCCACGTCGCCGACTCTGCCCGTCCTTTGCGGTCGTGCACCGGCCGACCGGCGCCGGTCGGCGTTCGGTCTCGAAGCCAGACCGCGTGATTCGAGGAGAACGGGATGTCGACGATCCGCCGCCTGATTCTGGTGAGGCACGGCGAAACCAACGGGGAGTCGAGCCTCCGCTATCACGGCAGCGCGGACGTCGAACTCTCTCCGGCCGGAATCGCCCGAATGCACGACGTGCGGCGCTCGCTGCGGCTCGATGACGTCGATCTCGTGGTTGCCAGCTCGCTGAAGCGTTCCTGGAAAGCGGCGCGGTTGATCGCGAACGGCGCGCAGATCCGCCTCGAGAGCGATCTGCGCGAGATCGATTTCGGTCGCTGGGAAGGGCTGACGCGCGAAGAGATCGCGGCCTCCGATCCCGTCGCGTTCGCTGACTGGCAGGCCGGTGTCGAAGGATTCGAGTACCCGGGCGGCGAGCAGCGCGCCGCGTTTCGAGAGCGCGTGCTGCGGGCGCTGGGTCGGATTCTCGCGACCCGCGGGCGCGGTGCGCTCGTGGTCGCGCACAAGGGTGTGATTCGAACCATCGTCGAGAGCCTTGCCGGCGAGCTGCTCGAGCGCGAGCGGCCCGCGCTCGGAGAGGTGCTGGAGCTGGTGTCGCGGCCGGATGGTCGCTGGACGCTCGGGCGCAGGTCGAGCAATCCGGCGAGCGTGTCGCTGCCCGGCGCTGCCGCCTGATCCGATTCCGCCAGGCGGGTGAGACGTCCGGTCGTCACGTCATCGCGCGAGCGTCGCCGCTCGCAGCGCGAGCCCGCTCGCGACCGACGTCAGCTCGGCGCCGCTGCGGATTCGTTCGGGTCCGAAGCGGTCGGCGAACACGGACCGGACCGCGGGGACGAGGGACGAGCCACCGGTCAAGAACACCGCGTCGACGTCTCCCGCCGAGATCCCGCTGCTCGCCAGCAGCCGTTCGACGGCTCCTTCGATGGCCCGCACCTCGCTGCCGATCCAGTGTTCGAACGCGTTTCGTTCGATCGGCCGGTCGACGCCTACCGGTCCGTCGGCGAAGCGAAGGCGCGCCGTGCGTTCGTTCGAGAGCGAACATTTCACGCCCTCCACCCGCTGGTGAAGCGCGAAGCCGAGGTCTTGCTCGACGATGTGAAGCAGCGCTTCGATCGCGCGGGGTTCGAGTGCCTCGCGAGCGAGCTGGTGCAGGAGATGCAGCGTGTCGGGCATGCGCAGGAAGACGAGGTGATTCCAGCGCTCGAGATGGCGATAGATCCAGCCCGGGACCGGCAGCACGCGGCCGAAGATCGATCGGAACTCGGAGCCGCGGCCGAGCGCGGGACTGACCGCTTCGCGCACGATGCAGCCGTCGAACGCATCGCCGGCGAGCCCAACGCCTTCGGTGCCGATCACTTCGGCTTCGCCGCCGCGAGACGTGCGCACTCCGGGACCGACGCGGAGCAGGCAAAAGTCGCTCGTGCCGCCCCCGAAATCGCCGATCAGCACGAGTTCGTCGTGATCGAGGCGCTGTTCGTAATGCCATGCGGCGGCCACCGGCTCGGGCTCGAAGACGACGTCGGAGAAGCCGGCCGAGGCGAACGCGGCCCGCAGGCGCGAGAGCGCGAGTGACTCGTCTCCCGTCTCGGCTCCGACGAAACGAACGGGGCGGCCGACGACGGCGCGCTTGCCGAGTGGACCGAGGCTGCGTTCGGCGCCGGTTCGAAGGCCGCGGAGCAGATGACCGATCAGCGTCTCGAGCGAGAGCACGGTGCCGAAGACGTTCGTCGACGTGAAGAGACGGCTGGCGAGGAACGACTTCAGTGACTGCATGAGGCGCCCCGCGCCGCTCGCTTCGCGCCAGCGTGCGAGTGCCTCGGGGCCCGCGGATGGCACCAGACGCCCGTTCGCTTCGCGCTCGTCGGGATCGAAGAAGAGAATCGAGCGAAACACGCTCGACGTTCCGTCGCCGGTCGGAAAGCGCGCGAGCTGCGACTCGCCGTTTCGATCGACCATGGCCACCGAACTGTTGGTCGTTCCGAAATCGATGCCGACGAATCGCTCCACGAAATTCCTCCCGCGCACCCGCGTGCGATCGAAAACGCAACGAGCCCGCGGCGCACGACGCCGGGGGGCCGTGCACGGCAGGCAATCTCGGGCGCAACGGGCCGCCCCCTCTCGTCCGATCCCGAAACGCAGAACGCCCCGCCCGACGTGAGGTCGGGTGGGGTGTGTTTCGCGTCTCGACCGGGCAGCATAGTCGGGCGGGTGACGCGCGAAAGCCCGGAGGGTGCATGTACGCGGGGATCGAGTTCGGCTTCGTTCTGCTGGTGCTCGGCGGCGCGTGGCTTCTCTGGCGACCGAATCGCGCCCGGATCGATCCCCGGCTCGGGATCGAAACGTTTCCCGTCGTTCGCGACGGGCTCCACAACTCGAACACCGATCTCGTCCACTGGCGCGGCGAGTACTGGCTCGCCCATGCGGCATCACCGTGGCATCTCGGCAGCCGAAACTGCCGGATCGTGATTCGTCGCTCGCCGGATGCGCGCGAGTGGACGAAGGTCGCCGAACTGCGCATGCCCGGCGAAGACATCCGCGATCCGAAGTTCGCGATCATCGGTGAGCAGTTCTTGCTTTACGCCCTCGCCAACCGCGGCGTCCAGGCCCGTCCGTACGTGACGGTGGTGGCCCGCAGCGACGACGGTGCACGCTGGTCGCCGTTCGAACCCGTCGCGATGACCGGTCTCGAGTCCGAGGGCTGGCTGCTCTGGCGCCCGAAGACGCGCGATGGACGCGAGTGGTTCGCGCCGGCGTACTGGCACGAACACGGGCGCTCGGTGCTGCTTCGCAGCGAAGACGGCTGGCACTGGTCGCTCGTCTCGCGGATCTGGAACGGAGATGCGAACGACGAGACCGACATCGAATGGCTGCCCGACGGCCGGCTGCTCGCGACCGCGCGGCTCGAGGTGACGCCCGACGCGCTGCTCGGACATCCCCGCGCACGCACGCTGCTCGCCGTCGCCGAGCCTCCCTGCACCCGCTGGACGTACGCGGACAGTGATCTCACGCGTCTCGATGGGCCGGCACTGTTCGCGCACGCCGGTCGGGTCTTCGCCATCGCGCGGCGCCAGCCTCCGCCGTTCGGATTCTTCACGCGCCCGGCGAGCGTTTTCGCGCGCAAACGGACGGCACTCTTTCTGGTCGAGCCGACGCGTCTACTCTGGCTCTCGGACGTTCCGAGCGCGGGAGACACGTCGTACGCCGGGGTCGTTCTGCGCGAAGGCGAACTCGTCTTCAGCTACTACACGAGCGACGTGCGACGCGACTGGCCCTGGCTGATCGGAATGTTTCGACGCAGCGAGATTCGCATCGGACGCCTCCCGCTCGCGCGGCTCGAAGCCCTGGCGAAGGAGCACTCGGCGTGACGGCGAACGGCGACGGTCGATCGAAACTCGGGATGCGGGACGCCTTCGAGACGCCGGTCCCGTTCTCGTGCCTCAGGCGTCGTCGTCCTCGCGCAGTTTCGCGATCACGCTGAAGTCTTCGAGCGTGGTCGTGTCCTGCACGGTTTCCTTTCCGGCTGCGATGTCGCGCAGCAGCCGTCGCATGATCTTGCCGGAGCGGGTCTTCGGAAGCGCGTCGGTGAATCGCACGTCCGCCGGCTTCGCGATCGCGCCGATCTCTTTGGCGACGTGACTTCGGATCTCTTCCTTCAGCGCCGCATCCGCCCGCACGCCGGACTTCGGCGTCACGAAGGCGACGATCGCCGTGCCCGTCAGATCGTCGGGGCGGCCGACCACCGCGGCTTCGGCGACCTCGGCGTGGGAAACGATCGCACTTTCGACTTCCATCGTTCCGATCCGGTGACCGGACACGTTCATCACGTCGTCGACGCGTCCCATCACCCAGAAGTACCCGTCCTTGTCGCGGTGTGCGCCGTCACCGGTGAAATAGAACCCCGGGAAGCGGCTCCAGTACTGCTCTTCGAAACGCTTCGGATCCCCCCAGATTCCGCGCAGCATGCCCGGCCACGGTCGGCGCAGAACGAGGAAGCCGCCGGCCGGCGCCTTCACGGGGCGACCGGTGTCGTCGACGATCGCCGCGTCGATGCCCGGGAACGGCAGCGCGCAGGAGCCCGGTCGGGTCGGGACGGCACCCGGCAACGGAGTGATCAGGATTCCGCCGGTTTCGGTCTGCCACCAGGTGTCGACGATCGGGCAGCGCTTGCCACCGATCACACGGTGGTACCAGATCCACGCCTCGGGATTGATCGGTTCGCCGACGGTGCCCAGCACCCGGAGCGACGACAGATCGTGTTTCTTCGGATGCTCGTCGCCGAGTCGGACGAAGCTGCGAATGGCGGTCGGTGCGGTGTAGAAGATCGAGACCCGATACTTCTCGATCATGGACCAGACTCGATCGGGCGCCGGATGCACCGGCGCCCCTTCGTACATCAGCGTCGTCGCGCCGTTCGAGAGAATCCCGTAGAGGACGTAGGAGTGCCCGGTCACCCAGCCGACGTCCGCCGTACACCAGTACGTGTCGTCGTCCCGCAGATCGAAGACGTACTTCGCGGTCGTTGCGGTGTGGACCAGAAATCCGCCCGTGGTGTGAAGGATGCCTTTGGGTTTTCCGGTCGAACCGCTCGTGTAGAGGATAAAGAGCGGATGTTCGGAATCGAGCTTCGCGGGCGGACAATCCGCGCTCGCCTCGGCCATCACGTCGTCCCACCAGAGATCGCGTCCTTCGCGCATGGTGACGGATTCGCCGGTGCGCCGAACGACGACGACCTTCTCGACCGTCGTTTCCGCATCGATGGCCGAATCGACGGCATCCTTCAGGGCCACCGCCTTGCCGCGACGCCAGCCGCCATCGGCCGTCACCACCACCTTCGCACCGGTGTCGATGATGCGATCGCGAAGTGCCTCCGCGGAGAAGCCGCCGAAGACGACGCTGTGCGGCGCCCCGATTCGCGTGCAGGCGAGCATCGCGATCGCGATTTCCGGGATCATCGGCATGTAGATGACGACGCGCTCTCCCTTCTTCACGCCGAGCGATCGAAGGACGTTCGCGAAACGGCAGGTTTCTCGATGAAGCTCGCCGTAGGTGAGCACGCGCGTATCTCCGGGCTCTCCTTCGAAGAGGATGGCGGCCTTGTTGCGTCGCCACGCGTGCTTTCCTTCGAGATGACGGTCGAGGCAATTCCAGGAGACGTTGGTCTGCGCGCCGACGAACCACTTCGCGTACGGGCGCTTCCAGGACAGCACTTTCTTCCACGGCTTGAACCAGCCGACGTTCTCCTTCGCCATCTGCGCCCAGAACTTCTCGGGGTTCGAGTCGGCCTGACGCCGGAGCTTCGACCACGTCGCGTGATTCCAGCGGGCGTTTCGAACCGTCGTCGCAGACGGTTTGAAGACGCGCTTCTCGTGGAGCAACGATTCGATGTCGGCCATCAGGGGACTCCTCGTTCGAAGATGAGAAGAAAACGCTACGCGTCGCGCATCCAGGCCTCGACGTCGTCGGGGCGCTTCGGAATCTCGGCGGTCAGCTCGTCGTGGCCCGTCGCCGTGATCAGGACGTCGTCTTCGATGCGCACACCGATGCCACGCAGCCGCGGATCGACCGACTCGGCGTCGATCGGAACGTAGAGACCGGGTTCGACGGTGAAGACGACTCCGGGCTCGAGGAGGCGCGGCGCGCCATCGACCGTGTAGGCGCCGACGTCGTGTACGTCGAGTCCGAGCCAGTGACTCGTGCGATGCATGTAGTAGGCACGATGGGCACCGCTTTCGATCAGTCCGTCCGTACTGCCCGCCAGCAAACCGAGCTGCACCATCCCGTCGGTGAGCACGCGAACGGCTGCGTCGTGCACGGCGTCGAGCGTGGCGCCCGGCTTCGCCAGCTCCAGCGCCGCCTGCTGTGCCGCGAGAACGAGCGTGTAGATCTCTCGCCCGGCTCCCTCGAAGCGCCCGCCGACCGGATAGGTTCGCGTGACGTCCGAGGCATATCCCGAGAGCTCGCAGCCCGCGTCGATCAGCACCAGCTCGCCGGAGCGAAGCGGCTGATCGTTCGTGACGTAGTGAAGGATCGTCGCGTTGCGACCGCCGCCGACGATGCTCGAATAGGCGGGCCCGCTCGCGCCGAGGCGGCGAAAGGTTCCGTCGAGCGCGGCTTCGAGCTCGAACTCCATCACGCCGTCGCGGGCGAGTCTCGCGGCCGCCTGGTGCCCCGCGCACGTGATCGCGGCGGCGCGGCGCATGATCTCGATCTCGCCGGGATCTTTCTGCAGGCGCATCTCGTGCAGGGCGGCGCGCGGATCGACGATCACCGACGGAGGCTGCACGCCAAGACGCGATCGCATGCGCATGCCGTCGATCGATTCGATGATCCGCGCATCGACACTGGCGTCCTTCCCGAGGACGTGATGCAGGCTGCGCCGGTTCTCGAGCAGCTTCGGAATCGCCGCCAGCAGCTCCGATCGCGGAAAGGCGGCGTCCGCACCGAAATCGCGCAAGGCGCCTTCGACGCCCGGGCGATGGCCGTTCCACGTCTCGGCTTCGCGTTCGTGGGGTTCGACGAAGAGCGTGTAGGCCGGTTCGCCGGCGCTCGTGCACAGGACGGCGGCGGCGTTCGGGTGCGCGAAGCCGGTCAGATAGAAAAAATCGCTGTCCTGTCGAAAGGGAAAGTGCGTGTCGTTCGAACGGACCGCCGGAGCAGCGCCGAGCAGGATCGCCGACGCGTTCGGCCCCATCGCATCGAGCAGGCGTCGGCGGCGTTCGGCGAACACCGGGCGACGGTAGAGGTCGGTCGAGGCAGAGGCAACGCTCGCGGCGGCGAGATCGATGCGTCGGCGAGGTGACCGGGTGTCGCCTTCGATGCCGGACGGTTTCAATCCAGCACGAGTGTTGATCGTGCTGGATCCGACCCGGCCGCACGGCTCAGGGGGCGGGCGTGCAGACCACTTCGACGCGGTTGCAGCGGGTCGCGCAGAGTCGGCCGGAGTCGATGACGGCGGTGTAGTAGAGCGTCTCGCCCGACTCTCTCGGCAGATCGAGCGTGGCGGCTCGCGCCGGACCGCCCGCGACCAGCGTGACGACGTGAATCCGACCGCCCCAGCGAGTGACGACCAGTCTTCCGTCGTCACCCGGTTGAAGGTCCTGAACGAAGTCGACCCCGGCTGCGAACGCGTCGTCGAGGAGAAGCGTCCGACCCGTCTCCGTGATCGTCGATCGCGCGTCCGGCGCGATGACGCGAAGGATCAGACGTCGGCCGATGCGCTCGACGCGCGTGTGCGTGCCGTCCGCGCCGAACGTCATGAACTGAATCTCTGGCTGCTCGATGCGGGCGAGTTCGTGTCCGAGGAGGTCGAGCACGCGCGCGTCGTGCCGGCTCGCGCCGCCCGCTCGAGGCAAGAGATCCGTGTTGACCCAGATTTGTTTTCGCCGTGCGTCGTAGGCCACGCTCTTCGCAGCGACCACGACGTCGCGAGGGCCTTCGAGCGGGAGCTCGGCGATCCGCTCGCCGGCGGCCGTGAACCAGAGGACCGAGCCGTTGCCTCCGTCCGGCCCGCCGTAGCGCGAGGCCAGAATCGATCCCTCCGGTCCGGGCGCGAGTTCGTTGATGCCCGCGCCGAGCGCGTCGAAGCGCCAGACCTCTCCGGTCTTCGGGTCGACGGCCCCGGCGGATTCGAAGTAGGTCGAGAAGTAGACGCGCCCGTCGTCGGCGGCGAGGACGTCCCAGACCCCGGAACGTGATCGTTCACCGAGCTGGCCGAATACCTGAAGCGCGGGCAGCCACTCGGCCTGCGAAAGATCGACCCGGCCGATCAGTTGTGGTCCTGCCTCCCGTAGATCAGCCGCGGGATCGCCACCGGCCGCGCGCGCCGCGGACCAGAACGCAGCCTCGCCGAAATAGAGAACGCGATCGCGCATCGACCCGTACCAGGCGCAATAGGCTTCCCGAGAACTCGGAGGTTCGGCCTCGAGGATTCGCAGGCCGGCCGCGGGATGGACGGGGTCTGTTGCGGGAATCACGGCCGAGGAGGTGCAGGCGGCGAACCCCGGTGCGATTGCGAGGAAAAGCGCGAAGCACGCGGAGGTCATCCGGGACGAGCGGGTTCGACGCGCGCGCTTCCCCGCCGCATCGAGCGGCGATGCCTCATTCGGTTGCACAGCAGCCAGTAGGCTCAACTGTCGTCCTCACCCTGTCTTCGGTGCGCGGGATCCGGTGAGGCCGCTAGCCGGTGCCGCATCGAGCGGCAGCCCATCGCGTCGGACCATTCGGTGCCCCGCGGATAAACCATCCAAAGATCAGATACCTGGCCTCGGCCGCAGTACGCCGGAGCGGCTGGCACGCTCCGTGCTCTGTATCGGGTCGGAGCCGATCTGGATCGAGTGCAAAGGGTGGTCGTGGGCGCGCTCACCGTTGCATTCGGCGACTCGGGACTCCGGAGATCCGACAGAAGGCGCTTTCCCCCAGAACGGCACCCGGCCTGACTTCGGATTCTCGGGTCACCAGATCGATGAGCCCCTCGGTGGATGGTCTACCGAGGGGCTTCTTGTTTTTGGGCCTCGCCGAATCGCGAGGTTGCCGATCCGCGGCGTCACGGCTCGACGGGTCAGGCGTCCTCGCCGCTCGCTTCTCGATTTGCCTCGGACATCACGTTCGCGATCTCGGCACCGAACTCACGTGCGAACCAGCCCTTCAGCTCGGGCAGGGAACGGATCTCTTCGGGGTCGGAGCTCGCCTTCCAGGCGATCGCTTCCAGCACCGCGTTCGGGCAGAGCACGCCGGGGTCGAGTCCGAGTGAAGCTGCGCGCTCCGCACGCCAGCGCTTCATGCGCGTCACCACGCGTTCGGTGCGGCGATCCATCCGCCGGCGGCCGGAAGGTTCGGGCTTCGGAATCGGCCCGTGCTCCGCCTTGCGGCCTCGGGTGACCGCCGCCAGCACCTCTCGCCCGAGACGACGCAAGATCAGATCCGTCACGCCTTTGATGTGCGCGAGTTCCTCCGTCGTTCGCGGCTGGCGCTCGGCGATCTCGAGCAGCGTGCGATTGCCCAGCACCTTGAACGGAGGCCGGTCGATCTCGCGCGCTCGCGCGTCGCGCATCAGGAACAACTCGCGCAGCACGGCGAGGCTCGCGCGATCGATTCCTCGCGCGCCTTTGATGCGGAGATAACCGAGTTCGTCGAACTGACGATCGGGCCATTCTCGCTGGCAAACCGACTCGAACTCTTCGAGGGCCCAGTCGAGTCGCTTCGCCGACGCGAGCTCGCGCTCGAGGGTCTCCGCCAGCTCGATCAAATAGACGACGTCGGAGGCCGCGTAGTCGAGCTGTGTTTGCGAGAGCGGTCGGGTCGACCAGTCGGAGCGCTGTTCGTCCTTCGGCAGCGACACCGAGAAGTGTCGTTCGACGAGCGCGGCGAGACCGATCGACGGATAACCGAGCAGCTGCGCGCTCACCATCGTGTCGAAGAGGCCGGCGAATCGAAAGCCGTAGTCGCGCTTCAACACGTAGATGTCGTATTCCGCGGCGTGAAAGATCTTGCGGATGGAGGGATCCGCGAGCACCGGCCCGAGTGGCGCCATCTCGTCCGGACCGGCGAGCGCGAGCGGGTCGACGAGATACGTGTTGCGACGGGTGGCGATCTGAACGAGGCACGTCTTGTCGAAGTAGTGATAGAAGCTGTCGGCCTCGGTATCGAACGCGACGACGTCTTCTTCGAGCAACGCTCGGCCGAGCGCCTCGAGATCTTCGCGAGTTTCGATCCGCTGATAATCAGCCACGTGCACCCTCTCGGTTCCCGATCGCGCCCATCGGCGGCTTCGGTTCACGATCCGTGATCGGCGGAGGGAGGAGAACCGTGTCGCGGAGGACGACCCGGCGCGTCGCACTCTAGCCCGGACCCCGGATCACCGCTCGATGCCGGTGCCTGCGAACGACGGAGGGCCCACTCGGGCGGCCGGCCGGGCCGGCGCCGCGGGCGGGTCCATATACTGCCGCGCGTGCGGTCCGTTGCCGTTGGCCACTCCCGATTGCTCGATCCCGAACGGGCCGCGGCGGAGGCCTGCGGCGCCGCGATCGACGCCCTCGGCGCGACGGCGGATGCGGCCCTCGTCTTCACGGCCGGGGCGGCGTCGGGTCGGTCCGCTTTTCTGGAGGCGACGCGGCGCTTCGAGACCCCTCATCTGGTGGGAGCGACGGCCTGCGCCGTACTCGGTACGGGGCGCGCCGACGAGGGGCCGGGCATCGCGGTGCTCGCGATGACGGCCGGCCGCGGAACCGAGACGGCCTGGCTCGATGACCTGCGGGGGCGAGAGTCGTCCGCTGGTGCCGAACTGCTCGATGCGTTCGGCAGCCCCTGCGCCGAGTCGGATCTCGTCGTGTTGCTCGCGGACGTCGCGGGACTCGACATTTCGCGGCTGCTGGCATCGATCTCGGCGAGCTGCGCACCCGCGCAGATCGTGGGCGGGGGAGCCTTCGCCGAGCGGGCGGGTGAGTCTCGCGTGGCCCGAGGCGACGAGATCGGTGCGCAAGCGCTCGCTGCGCTGCGGATCCGGGGAGCGAGTCCGCCCGCGGTCGGCGTCACCACCTCGTGTCAGCCCGCGTCACCGGTGTTCGCCGCAACGCGAGTCGAAGGCCACTGGATCTACGAACTCGCCGGACGTCCAGCGCTGACGGTCTTTCGCGAGGCGGTGCGGGGACCGCTGGCTTCGGATCTTTCGCGCGCTGCGCGATTCGTGCTCGCGACTCGGTTACTCCGAGGCCGAGAGTTCGATCCGCGTTTCGCGCGGCCGAGTCCGGTGGTCGGATTCGACGAGGGTCGCAAGGCGATTGCCCTGCCCGAACCGGTTCCGCGCGGAACGCGGGTCGCGTTCGTTCTGCGCGATGGCATGGGCGCGAGAGAAGACCTCGCGGCGATGCTCGACCGCCTGCCGGCTGCGCCGGCTGCGGGAGGTCTCTACTTCGACTGTCACGCGCGGGGACGCGACCTCTTCGGTGTCCACGGTCTCGAGGGAGGAACCCTCGAGCGCGCGCGACCCGGACTTCCGTTCGCGGGAATGCTCGGTGCCTGCGAGTTCGGTCCGATCGGTCCGGCGGCGGATCGGCTGACCCACGCGGCCGTCTTCGCGCTCTTCGACTGACCGCGATCCGGCACCGGCTCGACCCCGCTCCGGCTTGCCCGCCGGCCGGGGGCCTCGTACGCTCGTTCCGTATTCACGAACGGAGTTCCGAATAGTGGAACAGCCGAGCGAGACGAGTGCCGGGACGGTCGGCAAGGCGATCGACCTGCTGTTTCATCTTCACGAAGCCGGGGCGGCGCGCGGACTCGGCGAGATCGCACAGGCGCTCGGCCTGCCGAAGTCGAGTGCGCATCGTCTGCTCGCCGCGCTCGGTTCGCGCGGCCTGATCGAACGCGACACGAGCGGGCACTACCGCACGGGAATGGCACTCGCCGCGCTCGGGCTCGGAGTCCTCGAACGCGAACCCGTCGTCAGCGCGGCACGCCCGGTGCTGGAGGCCGAAGCGAAGGCCCTCGGCGAAACGCTCTTTCTGACCGCTGCGCGCGGCGGCCGAATCGTGGTGATCGACAAGGTGGAAGCGCCGGGCTTTCTGCGCGCCTCGCCACGCATCGGAGAGGAAGTCCCCGTTCACGCCACGGCCGTCGGCCGGCTCCAGCTCGCTTTCGCGCCCGGCAGCGTCGAGCTGGCGCGCGGTCGGCTGCAGCGATTCACGCCATCGACACGCGTCGATCCGGGGTCGGTCGCAGCCGCGGTCGCCCGCGCACGCAACGACGGATGGGCCGTCAATCGCGAAGAGTGGACGCCCGGACTGGTCGTGGTCGCGGCGCCCGTTCTCGTCGGTGAACGGCTGATCGCGACGCTCGCGCTCGGCGCTCCCTCGGCGCGGCTCGGTGCAGAGCGCGAATCACGGGTCGCCGCGCGCCTGATCCGTGCGGCGCGTGCGATCGGTCTCCGGCTCGCGGGTGCACCGATCGCTCCGATGAAACGCCACCGAACCCGCTCGCCGAAACGCGCGACGCGACCTCCGGCGCAGGGCGAACGGAAGAAGGAGAAACCGCGATGAAGATCTGGATCGACGGAAGCGTTCGAGAGCCGGCCGAGGCACGCGTCTCCGTGCTCGATCACGGCCTGCTGTACGGCGACGGGCTCTTCGAAGGCATCCGAATCTACGGGCGCCGCGTCTTTCGCCTCGACGACCACCTCGCGCGAATGGCCCGAGGCGCCCGCGTGCTCGGGCTCGATCTGCCCGGCGGTGTCGAACGCGTGCGCGAGATCGTGCTCGAAACTGCACGCGCGTTCGGCCGCGACGAAGGATACGTGCGACTCGTCGTGACCCGCGGCGTCGGCGCCCTCGGCGTGGACCCCGGCAGTTGCAGCGCACCCGCCATCGTTTGCATCGTCGACGACGTCCGTCTCTTCGCGGCCGATCGGCTCGAAACGGGCATCGACCTGGTCACGTCGACGTGGCGCCGCCCCGGGCTCGACGTGCTCGATCCCCGCGTGAAGAGCCTCAACTACCTGAACAGCGTTCTCGCGAAGCAGGAGGCACGGCGGCAGGGGGCGGACGACGCGCTGCTCCTCAACGGGCAGGGTCGCGTCGCGGAAGCCAGCGTCGCCAACGTCTTCGTCGTTCGAAACGGGACGCTCGCGACGCCTCCGTCGAGCGATGGAGCGCTCGAGGGCATCACGCGCGACAGCGTGCTGCGAATCGCGAAGCGACTCGGTGTCGAGGCGAATGAATGCAGCCTCGGCCGATCCGATCTGCTCGCCGCGGACGAAATGTTCCTGACGGGATCCGGGGCGCGAATCGTTCCCGTCCGCACGCTCGACGGCCGCACGATCGGCGAGGGGAAGGCGGGGCGGCAGACCGAAGATCTGATGCGCGCGTTCTCGAAGTTCGTGCTCGAACCCGACGCCGGGGTCGCGTTCTGATCGAGGCGGCACGGCGCGCGCCCGGCCGCGACGGCTATGCTGACCGCTTCGTTTCGGGAGGTACACCGTGCGCTGGTCGAGCTCGTTCATTCCGACGCTTCGCGACGATCCGGCCGACGCCGAAGCCGTCAGTCATCGCCTGCTGGTTCGCGCCGGGTTCATCCGCCAGCTCTCGGCCGGCATCTATTCGCTGCTTCCGCTCGCGCAGCGCGTCGCGCTGAAGGTGACGAGAATCGTTCGCGAAGAGATGGAACGGATCGGTGCCCAGGAGTTCCGTTTGCCTGCCCTGCATCCGGCGGAAATCTGGAGGCGAAGCGGACGCTGGGACACGATGGGACAGGAGATGTTTCGCCTGCGAGACCGTCGCGACACCGACCTGTGTCTCGGCATGACCCACGAAGAGATCTTCACCACGCTCGCCGGCGAGCTCCGTTCGTATCGCGACCTGCCGCAGATCTGGTTCCAGTTCCAAACCAAATTCCGGGACGAACCGCGCCCGAAGGCGGGCTTGCTGCGCGTGCGCGAGTTCACGATGAAAGACTCCTATTCGTTCGACGTCGCGCGGCCGGGGCTCGATCTCTCGTTTCAGCGCCACTTCGAAGCCTATCGACGGATCTTCCTGCGCTGCGGGCTCGATCCGATCGCGGTGCAGGCGTCGTCGGGATCGATGGGCGGGAGCGAATCCGTCGAGTTCATGCAGCGCAGCGAAGCCGGCGAAGACCAGATCGCTTCCTGCGCCGCCTGCGGGTACGCGGCGAATCTCGAGAAGGCCACGTCCGCCCTCGCCCCGATCGAAGATCCCGCGTCGACGGAGGAGCCCGAGCGGTTTGCGACGCCCGGCGTGCGAACGATCGAACAGCTCGTGGCATTTCCCGGTGGAGCGCCGGCCGAACGACAAATCAAGACGCTGGTTCACGTGCTCGACGGCGAGGTCGTGCTGATTCTCATGCGCGGGGATCACGCGCTGGTCGAACAGAAGCTGCTCGACGCGACGTCGGCCCGCGAGCTGCGACCCGCACGCGCCGACGAAATCCGGGCGGCGCTCGGTGCCTCGGCGGGAAGCCTCGGCGCGGTCGGCGTCGGCGGATTGCGCGTGATCGCAGACCTCGCGTTGCGAGGCCGACGCGGCATGACGACGGGTGCCAACCAGGACGATCACCATCTGCGCCACGTCGATCTCTCGCGCGACATCCGCGTCGAGAGCTGGTTCGACCTGCGCGCCGTCACCGCGGGAGAGCCCTGTCCGGAGTGCGAGTCGCCGCTCGCCGTCGGCAAGGCGATCGAAATCGGACACATCTTCAAGCTCGGAACTCGCTACAGCGCGGCGCTCGATGCGCGCGTGCTCGACGAGAAGGGGCAGGCGGTCGAGATGGTGATGGGTTCGTACGGAATCGGGATCGACCGCACGATCGCGGCCGTCGTCGAGCGCTGTCACGACGAGAACGGAATCATCTGGCCGGTCTCCGTCGCGCCGTTCGAGGTCGTCGTCACCGTGATCAACCCGAAAGACGTCGCGGCGAGCGAAACCGGGGCGCAGCTCTACGACGCCCTGCGTGCCGCGGGCCTCGACGTCGTCCTCGACGACCGGGACGAGCGTCCGGGCGTCAAGTTCAAGGACGCCGATCTGGTGGGCATTCCCTACCGCCTGACGGTCGGGCCGAAGGGGCTCGCCCAGAAGCAGGTCGAGCTGGTGAGGCGACGGGACGGGCGAACGCAGGTCCTCGACCTGCAGCGTGCGGCAGAAATGGCCGCCGAAGCGGTGCTCGAAGACCGGACCTGAACCGCGATCGTTCGCGCCGAGGACGCACGAAGATTTTCCGGACACGGCGATGACGCCAGTTAGACTGGAGGCTTCCTCGGGAGGAACGCGATGGAGATCTTCGGCTCCGAAGGACTGCATTTCCTGCTTCGCTGGTTTCACTTTCTCGCCGGCATCATGTGGATCGGCATCCTCTACTACTTCAACTTCGTCCAGGTTCCGTACTTCTCGACCGAACTCGGTGGCCAGGCTCGCTCGTTGATGGTGCGGGGCCTCGTGCCGAATGCGCTCTGGTATTTCCGGTGGGGCGCCATGATCACCTTCCTCACCGGCTGGACGATGATTCTGATGCGCTTCGCGACGGCCGAGACCGGAACCCACGGTGCGCTGGCGACCGGCCCGTACATGACGTTGATCCTGACCGGCGGCCTGCTCGGCACGCTGATGTGGTTCAACGTCTGGTTCGTGATCTGGCCCAATCAGCGACGTGTGATCGAAAATGCGGAGGGAGTCGCAGCGGGAAAGCCGGCGGATCCGACGGCCGCTGCGGCGGGTGCTCGCGCGGGCCTCGCCTCGCGCACGAACACGCTGTTCTCGATTCCGATGTTGTTCTTCATGGGCGCCGCGAGTCATTTCCAGGGGCTCGCGTCCAATCTCGCGCTCGGAGAAGGACACCCCGGGATCTACTGGCTGGTGTTTCTCGGCGTCGCGGGATGGTTCGAGTACAACGCGCTCGCCGGGGATCCCGCGCAAACGATGGCGAAGCCGCCGGTCGGGCCGGTGGTGCACACGGGCTTCGCCGTCGCGCTCGGGCTTCTGATCGCGGCGTCCGCGTTGCTCTGAACCACGGCGCGCGCCGGTCGCGACGCGTGCGAGAAGTGCATCGCGCGCGCGTCCGCCGGGCCTGCCTGGTTCCGTCACTGCGCCGGCGGCACGGTCGCGAGATACGCAGCGATGTCGTCCACCACGGGTGCGAGGTGCGGCAGTGCGATCATGTTGCGCGTGTCGCGCTTCGGCGTGTATCCGGCCGGGTAGTCGCCGTGAAGGACGCGACGCACCACCAGCTCGCGCGTCGATCCCGCGAGCTCGGGGCCGATCGTGCCGGGCTTCGTCGGGTCGGTCGCGTGACAGATCCCGCAGTTGGTCACGTAGAGCTGGCGTCCCTTCGCGACGTCGCCCGCGCGCGGCGCCGGATCGGCCGAAGCCGCCGGGTCGGCTGCCGGCGTCGAGGCCGACGTCGCGCCGTTCGGAGGCGCGACCGGCGCGCCGGTGCCGGTCGACGATCGTTCGCAAGCGCACGCGAAAACCAGCAGCAGCACGGGAATCATGGACGCGCTCGACATCGATCGCACGATCGTTCTCCTCGATGGGGATTCGGACCGAAATCAACGTAGCGACGGGGCATGCTGCCGCCACGCGGTCTCGACTCACCGGTGCGAACGAAGGCACCGGGCGTATGCTCGAATCGATGTCGGACTTCGAAACAGATCGCGCGCTGGCCCGGATTCGGTCGTCGCGTCCGGGGTCGCGAATCGGTCTGGCGAGCGCCGTCACGCTTTCCCGGCTTTTCGCCGCGCCGCTGCTCGCGGCCGCGATCGTTGCCGGTGAGCCGCTCGCCGCGGGCCTGCTCTTTGGGTTCGCCGTCGCGACCGACGCTCTCGATGGCCGCATCGCGCGACGGCGAAACGAAGTCAGCGCGGCCGGCGGCCTCTTCGATCACGCGACCGACGCGACCTTCGTCGTCACCGGTCTGCTCACCCTCTCGTGGATCGGGACCGTGCCGCCGATCCTGCCGCTGCTGATCGCGTGCGCGTTCCTTCAGTACCTCTTCGACTCTCGCGCACACCGCGGGAAACGTCTTCGTGCGAGCAGACTCGGGCGCTGGAACGGCATCGCCTACTTCGTCGTCCTCGGAACGCCGCTGATCCGCGACGCGATCGGCCTTGCGTGGCCCGGCCCGACTCTCGTGCGAGCGATCGCGTTCGCCGTCGCCGCGACGACGCTGCTTTCGATGTTCGATCGTCTCCGCGTGGCCTCGCGGGAGACGTCGTGATGGCTACGCCGGTGCGGATCCGCTGATCTCGCGCTGAACGCGCCGCAGGAAGAGCAGGCCGATCGCCGCGTTGAAGAGAATGAAGAAGTTGTGCATGACCAGCGCGAACGCCGCCATCTCGCCGGCGTGATCGGGCAGCAGCACCACCCAGAGCGTGATCGCGACCGTGCGCATGGGGCCCGGAATCCCCGCGCCGAAGAAGATCACGGGCAAATAGCCGAGCACCCGCCCGAAACCGAGTTCGACGCCGAACAAACGCAGCGCGATCGTGTAGACGACGACGGCCACCAGCAGGGCAGGCGACTTGATCGCGACGATGCCCGCGTAGTGCCGGAGCGTGGCGATGCGAAACGCATGAAAGATCGCGCGATCGCGCAGCCGCGACGCTGGAAAGATGCGACCGCGAAAATACGCGTAGAAGAACGCGAAGAAGATCAGCGCGACGAGACAGAGCGCGGGGATCGTCCGAAACACCGGCGGAAGCGCCGAACCGGAAAGGGCGAAGCCCAGCATCGCCCAGGCGAGCAAGTAGTAGAACTCGCAGAACATGAGAAAGAGCATGCTCGATCCGAGTTGCCAGCCCGGGATGCCCTCTCGCCGCTGCAGGTAGAGCGCCATCGCGCCCTTGCCGATCTGCTCGTTGAGAATCGAAAGGATGTACGTGCTGGCGCGTACCGGAAGAATGTCGCGATAGCGAACGGGTGCGTTGAACCAGCCCACGACGCGCCAGACCGCGACGGAGTCGATCAGAAAGAACGCGAGCGAGTACGGCACCAGCAGGCCGACGAGGGCACCCCAGCGCACGCGCGTGAACACGGCAGCGAGATGGCTGACGAGATCCTGATTCTCGCGCGCCGCAGCCGCGGATAGGCGTCCATAGAGGACGTAGAAACAGCCGAGCGTGATCACCCAGATCGCGATCCGCATCCCGATGCTTCGCGTGGGAGGACGTGCGGTGTCGTGTTCTTGCCGCGCTTCGCGCGACGACGGAGCATCGTCGCCTCCTGCGGGCGAAAGGCGAGGTGAATCGAAACTCACGGTACGGGCCCGACCGTTCGGCGGAGCGTTTCGTCGAGCGGCGTCAGCTCGAGTCCGAGCCGGGCGCAGGCCGGTTTCGGATCGATGCAATCGTCCTGTTCGAGGACTTCGAGCATCGCGCGTGTCAGCGGCGGATCCGCGAAGACGCGCTCTGCGATCGCCGCGAACGTGCGCGCAAACGCCACGGGAATCGAAACGATGCGCGGCCGCCGCCCGTGAAGCGCCGCCGCGCGCAGCAGCAGGTCGCGGTGCGAGAGCGATTCCGGTCCCGCGAGATCGAGCGTGGCACCTTCGAGCGCTCGCCGGGAGAGTGCGAGCACGATGGCGTCGACCACGTCTTCGGCGTCGATCGGTTGCTCGATCGTGGCGCCGCCTCGAATCAGCAACGCGAACGGGGCCGTCGCGCGTGCGCGCAGCGCCGCCGTCGCGTGATCGCCCGCGCCGAGCACCATCGGCAGCCGCAGCACCGTCGCTCCGGGGCAGCGGGAGAGCAGAATCTCCTCCGATCTTCCTT
>CAZDHU010000113.1:0-18988 GCA_964505355.1 uncultured Myxococcaceae bacterium
CGAGCGCCTCGGCCGTCGCGCAGCGAACCTCACAGCGCAGATCCAGGCCTTCGCGGGCGCGGCGCCGATCCGCCCGCAACGGATCTCGCTCTCGCGTCTGGTCGGCGAACTCGAACCGCTCCTGCGCTCGTCGCTTCCGAAGCGCATCGAACTCCGCCAGCAACTCGGAGACGGGCTCCCGGAAATCGACGTGGATCCCGAACAGATCGAACATCTGCTGACGAACCTCACCGACAATGCGATCGAAGCGATCGGCGACGGTTCAGGCGTGATCGGCGTCAGCACCGGCGTGATGTGCGCGAACGCCGCGTATCTCGCGGCGACGCTCGGACACGAGGGATTGCCGGCGGGCGATTACGCGTATCTCGTCGTCTCCGACACGGGGTGCGGCATGACCGACGACGTCCGGGAGCACGCCTTCGAGCCGTACTTCGCGGCGAGCGAAGGACGGGCCGGGCTCGGGCTCGCCGCGGTGATGGGCGTCGTGCGCCGACACGGCGGTGCGATCAAACTCGATTCGCGCGAAGGCGAGGGAACGACCGTTCGCGTGCTGTTCCCGCTCGCCGAGACTCGCGTCGAACGAACGGCGCCGCGGGCGACGGCCGACGCTCACGGCACACCTCGACCGCGAAACGCGGTGCTGATCGCCGACGACGAGGTCTCGGTTCGCGGTGCGCTGAGAAAGATTCTCGAGCAGGCAGGCCATCCCGTACTCGAAGCGCAAGACGGCCGGGCCGCCATCGACCTGTATCAACGGCACGCCGACGAGATTGCAGCGGTGATCGTCGACTTCGAGATGCCGGGCGTTTCGGGCGACGAGGTGGTCCGACAAATCCGGCGCGGGTCCGACGCCCCGAAGATCCTCGTCTCCAGCGGACACGCCCCGGAGTCCGTCCTGCACCGATTTGGCCCCGGCGCAATCGACGGTTTTCTGCCCAAGCCATGGGGCCGCGCCGGGCTGATCTCGAAACTGGAAGAACTGCTCGCAGCATCACCCGATCGGTGATCCGCGGGATCTGGAGCGGGCGCCGTCCCGCACGAGCCACGTCACTCCGCATCGCACCACGTCACCTCCATCTCCTGCGACGCATCGGGCGGAAGAATCGCGCGCGCCTTTCGTTCGAGTCGGAGCACGCTTTCGTCCGGCACGAAGGTCGCGAGCGTTTCGCGAGAGACCCAGCGCAGCGAACGGGATTCCTCACTCACGCGAATCGGTTGTCCGGGCGCTGCCATCAACAACCAGCGCACGTCGTAGTGAAGGTGGGCGGGCTCGGGATCGCGCGCCGGAATGGGGTGGATGTCGAGATCGAGCGGCAGCGCGGCGTCACCGGCCGGCGACGGCCAGCCGAGCCGTGTGAGTCCGGATTCCTCGCACACCTCGCGCAGCGCGACGCGGCGCAGGTCGGTGTCGCCGTCGGCATGCCCGCCGAGCTGAAGCCAGCGATCGAGCTTTCGGTGGTGCGTCAGCAACACGGCCTTGCGATTGGGCGAGAGCACGAACGCCGAGGCCGTCAGATGTCCGGGAAGACCGCTGCGCAGAAAGCAGTCGGGCTCTTCGCGCAACAGCGACTCGAACCGCGCCACCCGCGCGAGTTCGTCGCGGTGCGCGGCCGCGTAGCGGGCGAGCAGATCGAGCAGCGGTCTTCGCGACATGTCCGAGAAAGTGCCACGCCACGGGCGGCAGTCACGGCCGGCCGCGGCTACCGTCGCGCGATGGCGATGCGCGCGGTGCTGTTCGACCTCGGCGGAGTGGTTCTCGGTTCGCCACTCGACGCGATCGCACGGCACGAGCGCGAGCACGATCTTCCCGCCGGCATCGTGAATCAGGTCGTCGTGCGCACCGGTGCATCGGGCGCCTGGTCGCGCCTCGAACGCGGCGAACTGCCGATGGAAGCGTTCTACGGAGCCTTCGAGAGCGACTGCGCCGCAGCCGGCGTGCGAATCGATGCCCGCGCGATGATGTCGGCCATGCATCGCGCGACGCAGCCGCGGCCCGAGATGATCGAAGCGATCCGGCGCCTTCGCGCGAATGGAATCCGCGCCGGGGCGGTCACCAACAACTGGCCTGGCGAACAGGACGGAACGCGCGCGCTGCGCTCGCTCTTCGACGTCTTCGTCGAATCCTGCGTCGAAGGCATCCGGAAGCCCGACCCGAGGATCTACGCCCTCGCCTGCGAACGCATCGGCACCGAACCGTCGGAGACCGTTTTTCTCGACGACATCGGCCTCAATCTGAAGAGCGCCCGCGCCTTCGGCCTGCACACGATCAAGGTGGAGTCACCGGTCCCGGCGCTTCGTGCGCTCGAAGCACTGGTCGGGATTTCGTTGCTCGACGGACTCGCACACGCGCGACGCGATTTCGGCGCGCAGACGGAGGAGTGATGGCAGATCGAATTCTCGTCCACGTCGCGGCGGGTGTCGCCGACGTGCGCCTGAACCGGGCGGACAAGATGAACGCGCTCGATGTCGCCATGTTCGAGGCGCTGAGCAGCACCGGTCGCGCGCTCGCCGGGCGACGCGATCTGCGCGCGGTCGTCCTCTCGGGCGAAGGTCGCGGCTTTTCTGCCGGGCTCGATTTCTCGAGTTTCGCCGCCATGGCGGGTACGAAAGACGGACAGCGCCCGACCAGCAATCTCTTCGATCGCGCACCGGACAGCATCGCGAACCATGCACAGCACGCCGCGTGGGTGTGGAAGGAACTGCCCGTGCCCGTGATCGCCGCGGTGCACGGCGTCGCCTTCGGCGGTGGCCTGCAGATCGCGCTCGGCGCCGACATCCGGCTGGTGAGCCCCGACGCGAGGCTCTCGGTGATGGAGATCAAGTGGGGACTCGTTCCCGACATGAGCGGCACGCAAACGCTGCGTCATCTCGTTCGCCCCGACGTCGCCCGCGAACTCACCTACACGGGACGGATCGTCAGCGGCACCGAGGCCGTCGCGCTGGGGCTCGCGACGCGCGTCGCCGACGATCCGCGCGCCGCCGCGCTCGCTCTGGCCACCGAGATCGCCGCGAAATCCCCGAGTGCGATTCGTGCGGCCAAGCAGTTGCTCGAAGCCTCCGTGAACGTCGATCCGGCCGAGGGCCTGGCGCTCGAGCAGCGACTGCAGAGCGGATTGCTGGGCCGCCCCAATCAGGTCGAGGCCGTCCGTTCGAACATGGAAAAGCGAGCGCCGCACTGGGTCGATCCGGAGTGACACCAGCGCGTGTCGTCTCTGCCCGTATTTCGCCAGCGTCTGACGATCTCGGAACGAGAGACCGATCAGCTCGGTCACGTCAACAACGTGGTCTGGCTGAAGCTGGTGATGCGACTCGCCGAGCAGCATTCGACCGCGGTCGGGATGCCGTTCTCGGAGTACGCGCGCACCGGCGGCCATCTCGTGGTTCGGCGTCACGAGATCGACTACTGCCTGCCGGCGTTCCCCGGCGACGAGCTGCTCGGGGAAACCTGGCTCTCGCTGATGCACGGCGCGCGCAGCATCCGACACGCTCGTTTTCTTCGCGTGCGCGACGGGGCCGTGCTGCTCGAATCGACCAGCCACTGGGCCTACGTCGACGCCGTGAAACAGCGGCCGCGGCGGATTCCGCGCGACGTCGCCGCGCGCTTCACGCTTCTCGACGCGCCGCCCGAACCGGGGTCAGACGACTGCGATTCGACGACGACGTGAATCGACGACGCGCCGGCCGCCAGCACGTCTCCGGTCGAGCCGAAGCGTCAGTGACCGGCCCGTGCGGGCTTCACGCGCTTGCGGCCGTGCGGGCACGCGGCTTCGGTGCAAGAGACGGATCAGTTCGGCCGAGAACCAGACCGTACAGGCGAGGCCGAGCGGGATGACGATCGCAGCGTGCATGGCCGAAGAGTGGCCGGCGCGCGACGAGAAGTGGCGCAGAACTCGATTCGTGGGGTGTAGGATGCAGCGCAAACCGGGCCTTCGCCCGAGGAGCCCGTGATCGAGATGGCTTCCGGCAGGACGCATCTCTCTGCGTCGAGCATTGGGCCCCGGTCCGCTCGCAGGCAACGCCGGAGGATCGCGTGAGCACGTCGCCCGCGATTTCGGCCGGCAGCGGATCCGCTCCGCGAACGCATCTCGCCTGGGTCGATGGGGTGAAGGGGCTGTCGATCCTCTGGATCGCCTTCTTCCACTTCTTCACCACCTGGGCCAACGGGCGTCTGCCCTCGCCGCTCGCTGCCGGATACTTCGAGCGCTTCTTCGCCGGCTGTGCGCCGGAGACGATCGGATCGACGCTGCGCTGCGCGGCCGAAGCGGGCTTCGGCGCGTTCGGGCAGCTCGGATTTCACGCCGTTTCGGTCTTCCTCGTGATGAGCGGATTCGGCCTCGCGGGCTCGGCTGCCGGCCGCCCTCGGGTCGACTGGCGGGCATGGTTTCGGGGCCGACTGCTGCGTCTCTATCCGATGTACTGGGTCGCCCACCTCGTCGTTCTGGTCGCTCCGTTCGTCTGGTTTCCGGAGCCCGTCGACGCGCGCATCGTGACGAGCCTGCTCGGGCTTCGCTTCTGGCCGCCGATCAGCTCGAACTTCTACTACCTGAACGCCGCCTGGTGGTACTTCGGCCTGTTGATCCAGCTCTACTGCGTCTTTCCGCTGCTCTGGATTGCGCTGCAGAGACTCGGCCCGGCGCGTTTCTTCGTTCTGACCGCGATCGCGACCCTCGCGCTGCGCGCCGCGCTGATCTTCGTCTGGCCGACCGACGGCCTCTGGATCCAGGGCGGATTCTTCGGCGGGCGCCTCGTCGAGTTTTCCGGCGGCATGGTGCTCGGTGTGCTTCACCGGCGGGATCCGGCGAGCATCGAAGCGCGCCTGTTTTCGCCTCGAACGTGGCTCGCGGCGCTGGCGGTGTATGCCGTCGCACTCTGGTGTCACCAGTCGCTCGCCGGCTACGTCGCTTCCGATGCGCTGGTCGCTGCCGGTCTCTTCGTCTTGCTCGCTTCGGCGGCGCGCGTCCTCGCGAATCACGGGCGCTTCGGTTCGACGCTCGCGCGCGTCGGCGCCTTCTCCTATGGCCTCTATCTCCTGCACCAGCCCTTTCTGATCACCATCGGCATCCAGTTGCGCGACTGGCCGATGTTCGCGTTCACCGCGTTCGCGATTCCGATTCTCGCGCTCGTCACCTTCGCCTCGATGCGCATCGAACGATTCGTGAACGGCTGGAGCACGCGCATTCTCGGCTGACCGGAACCCGATCGCGCGCATCGGGGTGGGCGCATTCGACGCCGATCTTCACGCGTTCACCGCACCCTCACAGGTCGGCTTCGAGTCTCTCGCCGCGGAACCGCACGAGTACGTCTTCGCGGCGAACCCTCGCAATCGAGAAGCCGGAAACGAGATCGCGCGGAACTACCGGTGCGGGCTGCGCGCGAAGCCCGGCGACCTGCGCCAGCCAGCCGCAGAGCGCCGCGGCGTCGTAGCGCGGGCGAAGCTGCGAAAGACCGACGGCCCCATGGAGCTTCGCGAGCTTCTCGCCGTGCGCTTCGAGGAGCAGCAGATGATGCCAGGTGATCGGAGTGGGAAGGTCGAGCAGGCGCTGCAGCGCGACTTGCGTCGCAGTGCTCGCGGCGAGATCACGGCCGCGCACCACACGGGTCACGCCGATCGCGGCGTCGTCGACGACCACCGCGAGCATGTAGCTGATCGCCCCGTCGCGACGGCGCACGATCGGATCGCCGAGCGTCGCAGCGGGATCCTGCGACAGATCGAGCCCGCTCTCGTCACGTACCCGAATCATCCCTGCCGGCAGGCGCACCCGCAGCGGATCCGTCGTGGCGCGCCAGCCACCGGCCGGCAGCCGCCGGCTGCGACACACGTTCGTGTAGCGAGGATCTCCGTCGGGCGTGCGCGCACCGGCCGCCTGCAGCATCGAACGCGTGCACGAACACGGATACAGCACGCCCGCGCGTTCGAGTCGGTCGAGCGCCGATTCGTGACGCGCGCGCGCGGTGTGCTGATACTCGATTGCATCGAAGTCGAGACCGAGCCATCCGAGATCGTCTCGCATCGCCTGCGCGAAGCCGGGCCGGCAACGCTCGGGATCGATGTCTTCGAGCCGAAGCACCAGCCGCGCGCCACGCGATCGCGCATCGAGCCACGCCAGCAGCCCGGCGAGCAGGGTGCCGGGATGAGCCTCTCCGGTGGTCGACGGCGCAAAACGGCAAACGTCCATCGCAGCGATCGAACCTCCGACACGTGCGAGATCGGCGGCGAGCGGGCGGCGAGCGGTCCGGGCTCGCTCCCCCATCCGCTCGCCGCCGCGCGCGCGGTTTCGAGGTGCACGGGGCGAGGTATGTTCTCGCGACTTCGAACGCAACCATCGGTGGCGCGCGCACTGCCGCGGGCCTGCCAGGTCAGGAGTTTTCATGCGCCGCCGCCTCGGTCCGCTCTTCCTCGGCCTCGCTCTTTCGTTCGCGACGTTCGCCTGTTCACAGCCCGACGAAGGCGCCACCGGCGGCACGCCTGCCGCAACGGCGCCCGCAGCGGCGACGCCGGGTGAGACTCCGGCTCCGGCCGCTGCGGACAGCTCGGGCCTCGCCACCGACGAAGAGAAGACGATCTATGCCCTCGGGCTCGCGCTCGCCCGCAACATCGAGCCCTTCCATCTCTCCGCGGCCGAGCTGAAGCTGCTCGAGGAAGGGCTGACGGACGGCTCAAAGGGCGGGCCGACGCGCGTGCCGCTCGAGCAGTGGGCAGCGAACCTGCAGAAGTTCGCGCAGTCGCGAGCGGCGGCGGCGGCGGGCGAAGAAGCGAAGGCAGCCGAACCGTTTCTCGCCGAGGCCGCCGCGGCTCCCGGCGCGCAGAAGCTCGAGTCCGGCGTGATCTACCGGGAGGATGCCGCGGGCAGCGGCGCCACCCCGAAGCCGGCGGACTCCGTCCAGGTTCACTACCACGGCACGCTGCGCGACGGCTCGGTGTTCGACAGTTCGCGCGAGCGCGGTCAACCCGCGCAGTTTCCGCTGAACCGCGTGATCCCCTGCTGGACCGAAGCCATTCAGAAGATGAAGGTCGGCGGCAAGGCCACGATCGTCTGCCCCGCGTCGGCCGCATACGGCGATCGCGGAGCGCCGCCGAAGATCAAGCCCGGCGCCGCGCTGCGCTTCGAGGTCGAGCTGCTGAACGTGATGGACGAGAGCACCGCCGAGAAGGCGATCGCGCCGGTCACCGGGAACGCGGCGGCCGAGAGCGGCGCGGCAGCGAAGGCAGCAAACGAGAAGCCGGCCACCGAAACGAACAAGAAGAAGAAATAGGCGCGTGATCGCGCAGGCCTTCACCGACCCGGCGCGCAGTCTCGTCTGGGCCCTCGCGGTGATGGGTCTCGTCGGTTTGCCCGTCTACGCCCACCGCGTGCGCGGGCGCGCGTGGGCGATCTTCGGCCTGCTGATTCTGTTGCTCTCGCTGCCGGGTGCGCTGTTGATGCACGCACGAATCGTCGACTGGCTGCCCTCGCGCGCGACGCCCCTCGCACACGCGTTCTTCGCGGGCAGCATGGCGGCGGCAGGCGCGCATCTCTTTTCGCTGGTGCGTGCACGACTGCGGCCTTCCGTCTTTCGCCTTTTCGTCAGCATCCCCGGGATGGCGTTCATCGCCGCCGGCGCGCTCTCGGGAATCTGGCTGCTCGCGCTGCTTCCGGTGCGCGCCCTGCTCGACGCGTTCGACTTCGATCGAACGCTCGCGATGCTGCGCTGGCTCGACCTGCTGCCGTTTCTGGTGGCGGCCGTGTCGATCCGCACCTCGCAGCGGCTCGAACACGAAACGGTGCGAATCCGTCGCAGCGATCCGCTCGAGGGATCGTTCCGGCGACTACCGCTCGAGCGACACCGCGCGGTGTCGGCCGGCGAGCCGGACTGGCTCCGCGTGGTGCAGATCTCCGACCCGCATCTCGGACCCTGGCAACCGCGGCGCATGCTGCAACGACGCATCGAAGAGCTCGTCGCCCGCGACCCCGATCTCGTGCTGCTGACCGGCGACTTCCTGACCATGGAGGGCATGGGCAGTCCGGGAGAACTCGCGCGGGCCCTCGCGCCACTGCGCGCACTGCCGGGCCAGTGCTTCGCCTGTTTCGGCAACCACGACCACGAAGCCGAGGCCGAGGTGCGCTCCGCGCTGGCGAATGCCGGCGTGCGCTTGCTCGTCGACGATGAAGCCGTCGTCGCGACCCGATGTGGCCCGGTGCAGATCCTCGGCGCGAACGACGTCGCGCGCGATCGGCGAGCGCAACTGGCGTCGCTGCTCGCGCGGTTTCCGCGGCGCGGCGAGTGCCTTCGCGTGTTGTTGCTGCACGACCCCTCGGCGTTCCATCAGCTCCCGCCCGACGACGTCGATCTCGTGTTCTCGGGTCACACGCACGGCGGGCAGCTCGGCCTGCTCTCCTTCGGCCTCGACTGGACGGTGCTTTCACGCACCCGCTGGCCCGATCACGGTCTCTTTGGCCGCGGCCGCAGCCGACTCTACGTCCATCGCGGCACCGGGTTCTACGGCTTCCCGCTGCGACTCGGCGTTCCCGGAGAGCTCTCGCTGCTGGAGATCGAGACGAACTGATCGCAGCCCGTTCTCGCGACGCAGATTCGATCGAGCGGCGGCTCCGCGCCCGAACGATCGCGCCGCCGCCCGGCGCGCACGGCCTTCACAGATCCCGTGCGAGTTCGGGGTGCGCCGGTGCGACCGGGCGACCGGCGCTGCGCCTCCACAACTCCGGAAGCATCGCCAGCAGCGCGTCCGCGTCGTTCTCGATCCACGGCCGTGGATCCGGCGGATTGGCCCACCAGAACAGGCGCGTCCCGTACCAGGGCCAGAGCAGCGAACGCCCCGGACGCGCGATCTCGACGGTCACACTCGGTGTACCGAAGGCGCCGAGCAGAAACGGGTCGAGCTGGCCGGCATCGCGCGCCGGAGCGCGTCGAATCGGGCGGTATCGAACGCGCGACTGTCGGGCCTGAAACGGGCCCTCGAAAGTCGCGAGTACGTCGCGTGCGCGACCCGCCTCCGGTCCCGCGGGCTCGGGCAGAAGGACGACGCCACCGATCGAATGCAGCTGGATCGACGCGCAAAAGCCCTCACGAGCGGCAAATCGCGCCAGCGCGCGGCATTCGTCTTCGGACAGAGGATGCGGCCCGCGATGGTACGCGGAGGCCGAACTCGCGCTGGCTGCGTTCCAGCCTCGTGGCGCCAGCGACGCGACGCAGGGGAAGTTGCGATTTGGATCGACGCCACGCGCGGTGACGCGCGCCGCGCGCAGGCCGACCCGTCCTTGCCGTCGCCAGACGCGTTCGGCGCCGTCGGGATTGAGCAACGGAATCACGACCACCTCGGCCTCGTTCAGCAATGCACGCAGATCCGCATCCCGACGCGCTCCGGCGAGCACACGTTCGGCGAGTTCGAGCGCCATCCGTCCGGCGATGAATTCGATCGCATGAATCTGTGCGCCGACCAGCAGGCGTCCCCGGGGCGGGCCGGCACGATGCGCGAACGCCGTGAATCGAAGCGCGAGAATCGACCGGCCCTCGGCGGAACGGCCGATCGTTTCGCCTCGACACCATTCGGTGTCACGACGTCCGAGTTCGTGCACCGCAGCCTCGATTTCGCGTGGCGAACGGTAGGCCCCGCGCGCGGGATCCCCCCGCGCCCGGCAGCCGAGGGCGACGGCGAACCAGAGAGCGATCGCGCCGAACGTCACTCCGAGCGCCGTTCCGATCACGGCGCGTTCGCGACCTCGATTCGATCGGCTGCGTCGATCAGCGCGCCGTATCCCTCGCGGAAGGTCGGGAAGCGAAACACGTATCCCGAGGCGAGCAGTCGATCCGACGAGCAGCGTTTGAGGCTTCGCGGGCGCCGGCTGGCGGATTCCGGCTCGTCGCCGTCGGGAGGCTCCGGCACTCCGAGACGCCGGGCGATCCAGCAGAGCAGCGCGCGTTCGTCGGTGGGTTCGCGATCGACGCCGACGTAGCACGACTCGGGCCGCGCGAGCGCGAGAAGATGGTGAATCGCGCCCGCCGCATCGTCGCGGTGGATCCGGTTTCCGATCCCGGCTCCGGCCGGCGGAAGGCGCGCGCGACCGCTTCGAACGGCGTCGATCTTGCTGCAACGCCCCGGGCCATAGATACCGGCGAGCCGCAGCACGATCGCGTGAGGCGATGCGCTGGCCGCGATCCGCTCGCCTTCGAGCAGCAGCGCCCCCGAAAACCCGGCGGGCTCGGCGGGCGAGGATTCGTCGACGCGTTCGCCGTTTCGTCGTGCGTAGACCGCGGTGCTCGAAGTGAAGATCAGCCGCGCGACGGGCTCGTTGCGTGCCTCGAAGTGATCGAGCACGCGTCGCAGCCCGTCCACGTACGCCATGCGATACGCGGAGGGCTCGAAGCGGCCGGCTGCCACGCAGTAGACGACGGCATCGAGATCGCGCGGAAGCGCATCGAGCGAGCGCGGCTGCGAGAGATCGACGGCGACTGGAACGATGCCGGACGGAAGCCGCGTGGGATCGCGACGCGCGCCGAAGACCTCGTCTCCCGTCGATCGGAGATCGAGCGCGAGCCGGCTTCCGACGTAGCCGCATCCCATGATCAGAATCCGACGCGAGGCGCGCACGGGGCGGCTCCTTCGGAAACGAACGTTCGAGCTCGAGCTTCGCTGCGCGGGGCGCGCGGGGCAAGCGTCGTTCGCCGGCGCCGTTCACCGGCCGCGCGTGCTGATCTACGTTCGGGCGCATGACGGACGACGCTGCGGAAGGCCGAAGCGGACGAGATCTGCCGGGCGACATGCTGGTGCGCGCGATCTCCGGCGACGCTTCGATCGCCGTACGAACGCTCGTCGCCACCCGTCTCGTCACCGAGGCGACGCAGCGCCACGGCACGTCGCCGACGGCCGGCGCGGCGCTCGGCCGGGCCCTGATGGGTGCGCTGCTGCTGGCGAGTGACGGCAAGCAGGGCGAGACCGTGCAGCTTCAGTTCCGCGGAGCCGGCCCGCTGCGCGCGATCACCGCGAATGCCGACGCGGCCGGTCATGCGCGCGGATACGTCGCAGATCCCGGTGTGCATCTGCCTCTTCGCACCGGGAAGCTCGACGTCGGCGCAGCGATCGGCGTCGGCCTTCTCTCCGTGTTGCGCTTTCGTCCCGACGGCACTGAGCCCTATCGCGGCATCGTGCCACTCGTCTCGGGCGAAATCGCGGAAGACATCGCCCACTATCTGAGAGACAGCGAGCAGAAGCCCTGCGCCGTCGCACTCGGTGTCTTCGTTTCTGCCCGCAACGAGATCGAAGCGGCGGGCGGCTTTCTGCTGCACGCGCTGCCCGGCGCGGCGGACGACGTTCTCGCCCGCGTCGAGCGCAACGTGACCGCGTTGCCTCCGGCCTCCCGGCTGGTGCGCAGCGGCGTCGACGCGCGACAGATGGCCGAGCGCCTTCTCGCCGGGCTCGGCACGCGATGGCTCGATCAGATCGAGCCGCGATTCCACTGCGGCTGCACACGAGAGCGGGTGCTGCGCGCGGCCACGTTGCTGGGGCGCGCCGAGTTGCGCGACGTGATTCGCTGCGGTGAGCCGCTCGAAGTTCGCTGCGAGTTCTGTGCGGCCCGCTGGACGCTCTCGATCGACGACGTCGGCGCACTCGCGCTGGATTCGTGACGCGATCGCCGCAGACCCGCCGGACGACCGGAACCCTGCATCGAGGACGCGACACCGCTGCGCGTGTGCGATCACGATCCGGCACCAGCACGGTGCTCGACGCCTCGTTCAGTCCGTTTCCGGCACGCCGCGTCGTCGTCGGGTTTGCGCCCGCGCCCGTTTGGCTTCGAGGCGCCGCTCGACCGAACCGCGCGTCGGCCGCGTGGGATGCCGCGGCTTCGGCGGCGACGACACGGCGGCAATCATCTCGTGCAGCCGTTCGACGCAGTCCGCGATGTTGCGCGGCTGATCGCGATGCCGGCTGCCGCTGAGCACGATCTCGCCCGTCGCACGAATGCGCGAGGCCCAGCGTTCGAGAAAGCGCCTGCGCACCGCCTCCGGCAGCGCGCGGCTGGTGGCGACGTTCCAGCGCAACACGACCTTGCTCGCCACCTTGTTCACGTTCTGCCCGCCCGCGCCGGAGCTGCGCACGAACTGAAAGCCGAGCTCGGCGGGCGGCACGCGATACGACGTCATCGCGATCGCTCGATCGCGCGCAGCGCCTGCTCGCGGGCAGCGGTCACCTCGCGCAGCACGCGTTCTGCGTCGGCACCGATCGCCTCCGAGAGATCGACCACCGCCTGTAGCAACGCACCGAGGGCGATGGCGGGCTGCGTCCCGACGCCGCGCGAAATCGCATCGTCGTCATCGGCCGCGGGCGTCTCGACTTCGAATCGCCCGAGCGCCGCGCGCGCTGCCGAAATCGCCACCGCGGCCGCCGCAGGGGCGAGCGGCGTCGGCCCTTCCGATCGGATGCCCGCCCGTCGCGCCCGGCCGGCGAGTTTCTGCGCACGCAGCAATGCGGGAAGCCCGAGCGCGATGCCGTCGAACGCACTCGCCGGCTCGGCGTCGATCCCGCGCTTCGCGGCTTCCCGCGCGGCCGCCCGTGCTCGCTCGCCGGCCTTCATCACTTCCCAGGCTTCCGTCTGCGCGCGGGCCGACTCGATCACCGCGTCACCGAAGACGTGCGGATGTCGCTGCACGAGCTTCTCGCACAAACCTTCGACCACGTCGCCGAAGCCGAACGCACCCTCTTCGTGCGCCATCTGCGCGTGAAACACCACCTGCAGCAACAGATCACCGAGCTCTTCGCGCAGCGCGTCTCGATCGCCGCGCCGAATCGCATCGTCGACCTCGAACGCCTCTTCGATGGTGAACGGCGCGATCGTCGAGAACGTCTGCTCGCGATCCCACGGGCAGCCCCGAACGGGATCGCGCAGACGCGCCATGAGGGCGAGCAATCGATCGATCCCGCTCATCGCAGACCCGTGATCCGTCCCGCCCGCAGGTCGATCGATTCCGCCAGCGGGTGTCGCGGGAGCCCCGGCATGCGAAGAATCTCGCCGGTCAGCACGACCAGAAATCCCGCACCCGCGTTGATCTGAATCGCACGCACGGTGACGTCGAAATCGCGCGGCCGGCCGACCCGGGCGGGATCGTCGGTGAGCGAGCTGTGCGTCTTCGCGATGCAAACCGGGAGCCCGGAAAACCCGTGACGATCGATCTCCGCGAGGTCGCGTTCGGCGGCCGCCGTGAAGACGACGTTGCGCGCGCCGTACATCTTTCGCGCGACGGTGCGAATCTTGTGCGTGACGGGGTCGCTGCGATCGTAGAGCGGGCGAAACGGACGGCTCGTCGCCTCGGCCTGCGCCATCAGCGTGCGTCCCAGCTCGAGCGCGCCCTCGCCTCCGCGCGCGAAGTGATCGGTCACCGCGAACGGAATGCCCCGGGCCGCGCAGGCCGAGCGCACGCACTCGATTTCTTCGGGCGCGTCGGTGGCGTGACGATTGAGCGCGACGATCGGCGTCTCGCCGAACGCGCGGATGTTTTCGACGTGCTTTTCGAGATTCTCGAGCCCGCGCCCGACGGCTTCCGGATCCGGCCCCGGCGGCTCGCTGGCCCGGCGTCCGCCGTGCATCGCGAGCGCGCGAACGGTCGCCACCAGCACGACGGCGGCCGCGTCGAGGCCGGCCCCCGCGCATTTGATGTCGAAGAACTTCTCGGCGCCGAGATCGAATCCGAAGCCCGCTTCGGTGATCACCCAGTCCGCGCAGTGCATCGCCATCCGGGTCGCGATCACCGAGCTGCATCCGTGCGCGATGTTCGCGAAGGGGCCACCGTGCACGAAGGCCGGCGTTCCTTCGAGCGTACGCACGAGATTCGGCCAGAGCGCATCGCGCAGCAGCGCGAGCATCGCACCCACCGCGCCGAGATCGTGCGCGGTCACCGGAGCACCGCCGCGGCTCATCGCCACCACCGTCCGCGCGAGACGGACGCGCAGATCTTCGTCGTCCTCCGCCAGACAGAGCATCGCCATCACCTCCGAAGCCGCGGTGATGTCGAAGCCCGTTTCGCGCGGAATCCCGTTCGCGGGCCCTCCGAGACCAACCACCACGTCGCGCAGCGCGCGATCGTTGAGGTCGAGGACGCGCCGCCAGAGGATTCGCCGCACGTCGATCTCGAGCCGATTCCCGCCGTGCAGGTGATGGTCGAGCAGCGCAGCGAGCAGATTGTGCGCGGAGGTCACGGCGTGAAAATCACCCGTGAAGTGAAGGTTGATGCGATCCGCGGGAATCAGTTGCGCGCGACCGCCTCCGGTCCCGCCGCCCTTCATCCCGAAGCACGGGCCGAGCGACGGCTCGCGAAGGGCGAGGCAGACGGATTCGCCCGTGCGCGCCAGCGCGTCGGCGAGTCCGATGCTGGTGGTCGTTTTCCCCTCGCCCGCGCTCGTCGGCGTGATGGCCGACACGAGAACGAGGCGCGGTGGCCGTGACGATCTTCGCGGCCGCTCCCGAACCGCCGGATCGACCTTCACCGCGTCTCGCCCGAACGCCACGAGATCGCACGCGTCGAGACCGATCCGGTCTGCCGCGACGAGCAACTCTTCCGACAGGAGTTCCATTCGCCGAGCTTCGGGCTCACTGCGCAGGGCCGCAAGGCAGGCCGGTGTCACTCTTTGGGCAGCAGAGCCTCGAACCGCGCCTTCTCGGTCGCTTTCATGAATCCGTCGTGCGCCGAGATGCGGCCTTCCTTCACCAGTGCGAAGAGCGCGTCGTCCATCGACTGCATGCCCATCGACTTCCCGCTCTGGATGATGGAATGAAGCATCGGCGTGTTGCCCTCCCGAACCACGTTCGGAAGGCCCGGGGTGCGCAGCAGGATCTCGTTCACCGCCACGCGGCCCTGCCCGTCGGCCGTCGGCACCAGGAGCTGCGAGACGACGCCGGCGAGCGACTCCGAGAGCGAGAGTCGCACCTGATCCTGTTCCTTCGCCGGAAACGCATCGACGATGCGATCGATCGTCTTCGCGGCGTTGTTGGTGTGCAGCGTGCCGAAGACCAGCAGGCCCATCTCGGCCGCGGTGATCGCCAGCGAGATCGTTTCCTGATCGCGCATCTCGCCCACCAGCACGACGTCCGCGTCCTGCCGGATCGCCGCGCGCAACGCGGGCCCGAATCCGTTGGTGTGCGCGCCGACTTCGCGATGCGAAAAGACGCACTTCTTGCTCTCGTGCACGAACTCGACGGGATCTTCGATGGTGACGACGTGCTTGTCGTAGCTGCGGTTGATCCGGTCGATGATCGCGGCCAGCGTCGTCGACTTGCCGGAGCCCGTGGGGCCGGTGACGAGAACGAGGCCCTGTTCGAGATGGGCGAGCGTCTCGATCGCCTTCGGCAGATGCAGATCTTCGAGTGGCACGATCTTCTCGGGAATGATGCGAAAGACCGCGCTCGCCCCGTTTTCTTGCACGAAGTAGTTGGCCCGAAACCGCGCGACGCCCTCGAGCCCGTAGGCGAAATCGGCGTCGTTCGTCGTCTCGTACTGCCGCCAGTGTCGCTCCGACGCGGGTTCGCGCAGCAGCGCGCGCAGATCCGCATCCGACAGCACGGGCCAGCCCTCGACCGCTTCGAGCTGCCCGTGTGCGCGAATGCGCGGCTCGAGCCCCGATGCGAGATGAAGGTCCGATCCGCCGTGGCCCTTCAGCGTGCGCAGCAGTTCGTCGAGTCTCGCCATGTTCGTCAGGCCGCCAGCTTGCGCGCGTCTTCGGCGTGACGCGCGGCCTCTTCTTTGGTGACGGTTCCCGCGGCGACGAGCTGCGCGAGCGATTGATCCATCAAGAACATCCCCTGCGAGGCGCCGGTTTGCAGGATCGATCGAATCTGGAAGGTCTTGTTTTCTCGAATCAGATTTCCCACCGCCTTGTTGATCCAGAGCAGTTCCGTCGCCGGCACGCGTCCGGCGCCGTCGGCGGACGGGATCAGGCGTTGCGACAGCACGGCGCGCAGCGATTCCGAAAGCATCGTTCGCACCTGCGATTGCTGGTCGGACGGGAATGCGCCCACCAGCCGATTGATGGTGCGAATGGTGTCGTTGGTGTGCAGCGTCGCGAGCACGAAGTGGCCGGTCTCGGCCGCTGTCATCGCCAGCGAGATGGTCTCGAGATCGCGCAGCTCGCCGATCACGATCACGTCGGGGTCTTCGCGCAGCGCCGCGCGCAGCGCGCGCGCGAACGACTCGGTGTGACGGCGCACCGTGCGCTGGTTGACGAGACAGCGCTTCGACGGATGGAGGTACTCGATCGGATCTTCGATGGTGAGAATGTGATCACGGCGCTCTTCGTTCACCAGATTGACGAGCGCGGCCATCGTCGACGACTTTCCGCAGCCGGCGGGGCCGGTGATCAACACCATGCCCTGATGAAAATGAACCAGCTTCGCGAGCGTCGATGGCAGGCCGAGTTGCTCGAGCGTCGGCGGATGCGCGGGGATCGCGCGAAACACGCCGTCGAGCCCGCGCTGCTGGTGATAGAGATTGGTCCGAAAGCGTGCCGCGCCGGCGATCGGCAGACAGACGTCGAGTTCACCGTCTCGGATCAGCGTCTCGTGTTGCTCGGCGCTGAGCAGCGAGAAGATCATCTTCTCCAGACGTGCACCGTCGAGCGGTGCCTCTCCGACGGTGACCAGCTTCCCGTTTCGGCGATGTCTGAGCGGAACGCCGGCGTGCAGATGAACGTCGCTCGCACCGGCGCGCACGGCCTCGACCAGCAGGCGCTCGATTTCGGCTCTCGCACCGGCATCGGGAACGTGCGGCCGCGGCTCGCGCGAGGCGACACCCACCTCCGCCGCACCCCTCGCGGCCGCTGCGGATTCGGATTCCAGGTCCGGCTGCACGGATGCGGCGCGCTCCGGTCGGACTTCGGAGACGGGCGCGGTGGAAAAAGCGGCCGCGGGCGCGTCTTCGGCGACCGGGATCGGCGCCGTCGCGGCCGATGCCGGGTTCGCCGCGCCCGCACCGAGACCGAGCGCTTTCGCGGCGGCACTCGCATCGGATGGCGCCGGGGCGGCGACGGAATCGCGCTCGCTGATCGGGTGGTCCGTTTGCCCGGGCGACTCGCCCGGAGAAGCATCGAGCGCTTCGTTGCGCACGAAACCCGAGCCCGCCGGAGGATTCGCCTGCGCCTGCGTTCGATGTTTCGCGATCACCTGCTCCTGCACGCGAAGCAGTTGATCGAGCTGCGCGACGCGCAGGAGCCCTCGTTCGACGAGGGCTTCGCCGAGTTTCTTGCTGCCGACGCTGCGACCCAGCGCCGCCAGCACCTCGGCGAGCTGATCTGCGGTGATCAATCGATAGTGAACGGCGAGGCGACCGAGCAGCGGGCTTTGATGTTCGGAGAGCGACATTGCCGCTTCCCATCGGACGCGCGCAACGATTCGTTGAGTGCGAGACGTCGCGCACATCGAGACGGCTTCAGTTCGAAGGCCGGTCGCCGATCAAGGGCACGGCACACTCGGGAGGGTGAGAGATGAGCCGCACGCTGCTTCGATTCGCCGCCGCCGCAATCGCGGCGACCGTTCTCGTTCCCGCGGTCGCGTCCGCGCGATCCAACGACACGTTTCAGGCGCAGGATCCGCATCGCAACGAGTCGTACGGAATCATCTTCGACACGCTGGTGATGCGACCGCTCGGCGTGCTGTCGACCGCCGCCGGCATCGCGTTGCTGATTCCGACCAGCGTGATCGCCGTGAGCACGGGACACGTCGATCAGGTCGATCAGCTCGTCGACGTGACGGTGCGCGATCCGATTCGCTGGACCTGGGGCGACGACCTCGGCGAGCACTGATCGTCGCCCGCGCGACGATCTTCGCATCGGCTGACGGATTCACACGAGCGTCGCGTGCTCGCCCGAGCGCGCGGCGCCGTGTCGTCGTGCGGGTTCACGCGTAGCGCGACTACTCCAGTAGAGCCTTGAAGACGGCATCCCCTGCGTCCTTGTAGAACTCGATATTCACCCGCGTCCAGAGCTCATCGGGGAGGTCGTTCAGCTGCCGGCGGGCAGCGACAGGCATTAGGAGCGTCTGCGGCTGCTTGTCAACCGCCAGCTCCGCGATCCGCACGGCGTTGGGGAGCATCTCGATCGACCCGCCGAGGTTCAGCGGGCCCACGATGATCGTTCCGCCCCGCGTGTTCCGGCCAAGCAGAGATCCGCATAGGGCGATCAGGACCGGCAGGCCCAGACCTGTGCCGCTCTTGTCCGCGTCCATCGGGCGCATCTGGATCGAGAACTCGTGCTCGCGCGGTTCCCGGTCGCCGACCAGATCCTTGGAGCGGACGTAGAGGTTCTGCTCGCCCACGCGAACGCTCTCGCGGAAGCCCGGCGGCGCCGGCTGGTTGAGGATCTTCACTCCCCCACCGGGCCCGCTCGTCACCTCGATGCGATAGAGACCTGGGCCCGCCTCGCCGGTTCCCGGGCTTACGGCCCAGACTTGGCCGGGCGGCAGCGGATCGCCTTCGATCGCCTCGTCGCTGTGAAGCTCGGGCGTCGAGACGAACTGCTCGACGCCATCCGCTCCGAGCGTGTAACTGAAGTGCGTGTTGCGAAATTCGCTCTTGAAGCACCTCTTCTGCTGTTCCTTGACCCGCCGCCTCACCTCGAGCGCGGCTCGAACGATCCATTCCAGGTCTGCATCGGAGATCTCGACGCCCGGGTCCGGGAACAAAAGCTTCACGAGGCCGTTCACGGTCTTGTTGACTGCTTCAACGTCGCGGCCGGAGAGCGCGCCGCCCAGGTGAACGCGGCTCTGCACCGGTGCGAGCCGATTCCCTGAGGACCGGAGCTTGCTCCAGCACTCGCTGAGGAAATCGCTCACGAGCCCGAAGTGATCCGTGAATTGCTCCGACCCGAGCTTTGGGAAGTCCCATCCCGGCACGAAGCCATGCAGGCGGTCCATGAACGCCGTGTCGTTTCGCATCTCAGGAGGGAGCGGGCTGAGGAGATGTCCGATCTTCTGCTGCTGCTCTACGTCGACCTCGAAGTTCCCGACCATCACGA
>CAZDHU010000114.1:0-4563 GCA_964505355.1 uncultured Myxococcaceae bacterium
CGAGACTCCCCGTGACCTCCTCCCATGCGCGCCGGGCCCCGGGATCTCCGCCGCGAACCGTTCTCGAATCGGCGCCATCTCGTGCTGGATCGCGAAGTAGTAGAAGAGGTTGACCACGAATCCGACCGACACGATCCCGCCCAGCATGACCACGCCGGTGAAGGATTGAAAATCGTCGAAGCGCAGCCAGAGCCCGGCCACCACCAGCAGTCCGCCGATGAAGTAGTCGAGCATCCCGAGGCTGAAGCCCGTGTAGGCGAGATTGCTCGCCGCGGCGTAGCCCGCTCGCACGTCTTCGGGCGTCGCATCCTCGGCCGCCCAGCGGTCGAGGCAATCGATCAGCGGTTTCGCTTTGGCGGAAAACATGCGCTGCGACAACAGCACGGCGAACGGGAAGACGACGCCGAGCGTGGTCCAGAATCCGATCCACTGCTCGCGCGAAAGCCGCAGCAGCGCGATCAGGTAGAGACAGGTGAGCGTCACCGACAGTCCGCCCCAGAGAACGGGCAAGACGTAGAAGCGGCGCTTCAGCTCGGTGCCCGTCGGCAGCCGCCACGAATCCCTCATGCCAGCCCCTCCCCTCGTGACACGGACTGCAACAGGCGCGCGACCACCCGTTCGAGCGCGAGCGCGAGCACGGGCGTGCCGTCGGTGCGGCGCACGAGCGTCAGCACCGGGTCGTAGCCGGCCTGCACGGCGAGCGACGGCGGGGCCTCGAGCGTTCGGCCTTCGACCGAAAGCACCTCGTCCGCGCGTCCGACGCGAAGGCCGAGCACGATGCCGAGGGTGTCGACGACGACGATTCGCGCGCCCGGGTCCCCGGCCACCGGACGTCCACCGAGCGCGACGCCGAGATCGACCACCGGCACCATCGTCTCGCGCAGATCGATCACGCCTTCGATCCAGCCCGGCGCGCCGGGCAGCGGCTGCGATTCGATCCCGCGCATGATCTGGCGAATCCGTCGCACGTCGATGCCCCAGAGCGTTCCGTGCACCTCGAAGCAGGCGAGATCCGTCCCCAGTTCGGGCTGCGCGAAACCGGAAGGCGCGGCGGCGAGTTCAGCGCCCATCGTTCGTTCCGAGCATGCGATCGACGTCGAGCACCGAGATGAAGCGCCCGTCGCGTTCCCACATGGCGCTCACCCGGTCGTCTTCGTGCGCGCCGACGTCGCGCAGCGCGTCTTCGGAGACGCGCACCACGTCGCTCACGCCGTCGACCAGCAGACCGCTCGCGCCTCCGCCGGCGTCGTGCAGCACGATGATCCGGCTCGAACGCGTGAGCGGCGCCGGCTCCATCCCGAGTCGCTGGCGCAGATCGACCACCTCGACCATCTCGCCGCGCAGCGGAAGCACGCCGCGCATCCAGTTCGGCACGCGCGGCATCGGCGTGATCGAAGTCACGCGAACGATCTCTCGCACGCGGTCGATCGACACGGCGTACGAGGTCGGCTCGAGTCGAAACGTCAATAGCTGGCGAACCGACTGCACGACGCTCGGGCCCACGCGCCCCACCGCCGCGGCACGCGCGATCTCGACCCAGCTCGCAGCGCCCGGCGCGGTTCCCGCTCCGCTCATGCCGCCTCCCGGTGATGCAGCGGTCGTTCGACGAGCGCCGCGACGTCGAGCACGAGCACGGCCCCGCGGCTCCCGAGCTCGGTGGCTCCGGTGACACCGCGAACCGCCGCGATCGGCCCCTGAATCGGTTTCACGACCGCGTCCTGCTGTCCTTCGAGGCGATCGACGAGGATGCCGACGCGTGCGTCGCCGAGTCCGAGCACGACGGCGAAGCAGCGTCCGTTGCGATCACCCACCGGCAGGTCGAACTCGCGCGCGAGATCTCGCACCACCAGCGGTTCACCGCGCAGGTTGAGCACCTCGCGGTCGTCCGAGAACTGAATCTCCGCGCGATCGACGCTGAGCGTCTCCAGCACCGCCGTCAGCGGAACGGCGAAGATCTGCTCGCCGACGCCGACGACGAGCGTCTGAATGATCGCCAGCGTGATCGGCAGGGTGAGCGTGACGCGCATGCCCCGGCCCGGCTGTGAATCGAGATCGACCCGCCCCCCGAGCGCCGTCACGTTCGCGCGAACGATGTCCATGCCGACGCCGCGGCCGCTCGTTTCGGTGACTTCGTTGCGCGTCGAGAACCCCGGCGCGAAGACGAGATCGAGCAGCTCGCGATGTGCGATCGCCACCCCGGGCGCGAGCAGGCCTTTGGCTTCGGCGCGCGCGCGCAAGCGCTCGGGATCGATCCCTCGCCCGTCGTCGCTGACTTCGATCACCACGTGATTGCCGCGCTGCGAGGCTTCGATCTTGACGCGTCCCTCGGCGGGTTTCCCCGCGGCCACTCGCTCGGCGACCGGCTCGATCGCGTGGTCGAACGAGTTGCGTACGAGATGCAGCAACGGGTCGACCAGCTCTTCGACGATCAGCTTGTCGAGCTCGGTCTCCGCCCCGACCAGATCGAGCACGACTTCCTTGCCGAGATCCCGCTGCAGTCGTCGCGCCGCGCGAGAGAGCTTCTCGAACACGTGCTGCAGCGGAACCATGCGAAGCTCGAGCGCTCCGGACTGGAGCTGTTGCAGCTTTCGATCGAGCCGCTTGTGAATCTTCGCCAGTTCGGAACCGGCCCGCGCGGTGGCGGGATCACCCAGCAGACGGGCCGCGAAGTCGGCGACCTGCCCTTTGTGAATGAGCAGCTCGCCGATCAGATTCATCAGCTCGTCGAGCTTGTGAATGTCGACGCGCACCGTGTCGCTGATCGAGCGCAGCGATTCGCTTTCATCGGCCGCCGCCCGCGCCGGCGTGCCGGACGCATCGATCGACGTACCGCTGCTCACGCACACCACCTGGCCGGCTTCGAGCCCGATCTGACCGGCGAGCGCCGTGCACTCGACGCTCGTCGCCGCCAGCAACACGAAGCGGATGCCGGTGTCGAGATCGTCGCCGGCCGCCGGGAGCGTCGAGATCAGCTCGCTGGCCTCGCCCATCGCACCTTTGATCGACGCCAGCCCCTGCTCGAAATCTTCCAGACCGAAGCTCGCGTCGATGCGCACGATCGACCGGCCCTGCCGGAGATTCTCGCGCAGGCGGTGCTCTTCGTATTCGGTCAGCGCGGCGAGCACGCTCTCGTCGAGCGTGAGCGCGCGCAGCGCGTCACCCGTGCCGGTCGAAGAACCGCCGGCTGCGAGCGCGGCATGGATCCGCGTACACAGTTCGTGCGATGCCGGCGAGGACTCCGGCTCGGTGCCCGGCTCCGAGACCTCGCGCAGGAGAAGCGCGAGCATGGCCTGTGCTTCGCCGAGCAGTTCGAGCGGCGGCGCGTCGAGAGAGAGCCGGCCGAGCCGAAGCCCGTCGAGCACGTCCTCCATCGCGTGCGCGAGTTCTCCCAGTCCGTCGAGACCGACGCTGTTCGCGAGCCCCTTCAGCGTGTGTGCCGAGCGAAACAATCGATTCACGAGATCGGGCGACGGCGCGCGCCCGCTCGCTCGCCGATCGGCGAGATCTTCGAGATCTCCCCCGAGCCGCTCGAGAATCTCCTCGGCTTCGGCGACGAACTCGTGCTGCATCCGGGCGCGCCCGGAGCCCTCCGGCCCGTGATCGCTCACGCGTCGTCCTGTCCGGCTTCGCCCAGCAACTGCTCGACGACCGTGCGAAGTTTGTCGGGATCGAAGGGTTTGACGAGATACGCGTCGGCACCGAGGGCCCGCGCGCGATCGCAATCGGCCTGCGAGCCTTCGCTCGAGACGACGACCAGACGAAGGCCGCGCAGGGCCTCCGTGCTCTTCACGTAGGAAATCAACTCGAGCCCGTTCAGGTCCGGCATGTTCACGTCGGTGATCACGAGGTCGAAGTGATCCCGAGGCAAACAACGCAGGGCTTCGAATCCACTCGAGGCGTGTCGCACCTCGACCGGCGGTTCGAGCTCTTCGATCACGGACGCCACGAACAAACGCATGGTGGCGGAATCGTCGACCACGAGGACGCGACGCATGTCACCCTCCGGCCGCAGCCCGACGGGGCGCGCCCGGGGAGGGAATCGGCACGGCGATTCTCGTGCTTGAGGGACCGGAACGCGCCGAAGGTGCGCGCGCCCGGGACACCGTCGCTGGATCAGGATCCGTGGAGCAGTTCTTCCTGGAGGCGGTGCGCGGCCTGCTCTCGCCGGTTGCCCCGGGACAGGCCGCCGACGAGGTCGGCATCTCGCGGACGCACCAGTCGCAGATCGACGCCCTTCGGCTTTCCCCGACCGCTGTCCGGGTCGACGATGAGCGCGGTGAACGCGCGTGGAGACAGGGCGCGAACCCGTTCGAGCAAGGCCGAGGCGTCGCGGGCCCCGGTCGCGGGGTCGGCGAGTGCGCGATCGGAGACGAGCATCGCCGGCACCTCACCCCGCGCGAGGTACTGGCGCAGCCGCTCGACCCCCTGCTCGGAACGTTGAAACGCGTGAATCCGGCCGAAGGCAGGCGCCAGCGTCTCGCGCAGCCAGTCGAGGGCGGGAAGTTCCGGCTCGATCACGATCGCGACCGGCGGCAACGCGGGCCGACGTCGGAGCGCTCCTTC
>CAZDHU010000115.1:0-16636 GCA_964505355.1 uncultured Myxococcaceae bacterium
CATGGAGCGCAGCGTGGGCCTTGCCGGCGCCTGCTCCGCATCTCGTGGATTCCAGTTTCGGCAATCCTGTCAGCGCACCGCGACGAAGCGCTGGCTCGCGAGAGACCGCAGGCGCTCGACGTCCTCGCGCCGCGAGACGGAGAGCGGAACCGTCTGCTTCACCTCTTCCAGCAAGAGCGCGAGATCGAGCGGCTGCTTTCGATGAAGCGCGTGATAGAGCGCAGAAATGACCGCCTGCTCGAGTTCGGCGCCACTGAACCCTTCGGTCGCGGTCACCAGCGGTTCGAGATCGAGCGTGGCGGGGTCTTGCTTTCGCAGCCGCAGGTGGATCTCGAAGATCGTCCGCCGTTCGGTCGCGTCGGGCAGATCGACGAAGAAGATCTCGTCGAAGCGCCCCTTGCGAATCAGCTCCGGCGGCAGCGAGAAGACGTCGTTCGCCGTCGCCACCACGAAGACTTCGCTCTTCTTCTCCTGCAGCCAGCCGAGAAAGCCGGCGAACAGACGACGCGACAGGCCACCGTCTTCGTGGCCTCCGCCCCCGGCGCTGCCGGTCGCGAGCACCTTTTCGATCTCGTCGAGCCAGAGCACGGCCGGCGCCATCGACTCTGCCATCGAGATCGCGCGACGGAAGTTCTTTTCCGATTCACCGACGTACTTGTCGTAGAGCCGTCCCATGTCGAGCTTCACGAGCGGCATCGCCCACTCGCGCGCGATCGCCTTCGCCGCGAGCGATTTCCCGCAGCCCTGCACACCGACGAGAAGAATTCCCTTCGGCGCCGGCAACCCGAGATCCCGCGCTTCGCGACTGAACCCGGTTCGCGCTCGTTCGAGCCAGGTCTTCAGTCGGGCGAAGCCGCCGATCTCGTAGTGATTGTCTTCCGCCGGAAAGTATTCGAGCAGGCCACCGTCGCGCAGGCGATCGGCCTTTCGTTCGAGCACCGCCGACAGATCGCTCGCCGCCAGCTTTCCGTCTTCGAGCACCACCTGCGCGACCACCTGCCGCGCCTGTTGCAGGGTCATGCCGGAGAGCGCACCGAGCAACCGGTCGAGTTCTTCCTCGTTCAGCTCGACCACGAATTTCGATCGCCCGCGGAGAGAGTCGAGCACGCTCTTGACGACGTCCCGAAGCTCGTCGCGGTCGGGCAGCGCGAGCGCGTGATGCACGGCGACCACGTCGATTTCGCGCGGCAGGTTCACGGAATCACCCGAGATCACGATCGCGGTGGGGCGGCCGGCGAATCGCGTCGCCACTTCGCGGAGCTGTCGGGCCACCGGCGGATCTTCGAGACAGCGGGCGAAGTCCTTCAACAGATAGATGGCCTCGATCGTCAGCCCCTCGATGTGCTGCAACATCGCGAGCGGTGCGGTCGTCCCGTGGTAGTTGCCGGTGGATTGATCGCGCGTGAGACCTCGCGTCACCGACCATTCGAAGAGCGGCATGCCGAGCTCACGCGCCGCCGTCTGCAACAACGCGACGACGCGTTCTTCCTCGAGCGACTCGATCACGAGAACGGGATGAAACGAGAGGATCAGGCTCTTCAGATCGTGCAGCGTGGTCGAGGTGCTCATGACGGCTCCGGCGGATTCCTCGGGTCGATCGGATCCACGCGGAGCGGGCTTGACGGCGGGGCGGCGCGCGGCGGTGGAGGAAACACCGGAGTCAGTCGTCTTCGATGCGCTGGCCGAGGACGCGTTCGAGTCGTTCGGGGTCGCGCCGGAGCCGAACGATCTTTCCGCCGCGAACGTGCACCAGCCCGGGCGCGAGCCCGCGTGGTTTGCTGACGTTCTTCGCCGGTGCCATCAGAACGTCCGCCGCGAGGGCGCCGCGCTGCTTCGAGAAGTGCACGGCGAGTTCGGCGGCTTCGAGCAGGGCTTCGCCCGGAGCGTCCGGCCGACCTTCCGTGCGCAGGATCACGTGACTTCCCGCGCCGCCGTCGACGTGCAGGAAGACGTCGTTTCCGCGAGCGAGTTTGATGCTCAGGTGATCGTTCGAGGCGTCGCTTTTGCCGACCCAGATTTCGAGCCCCTGCCGACTCCGGTAACGACGCGGTCGAAGCCTCGCCGGAAGTGCGGGTGAGGTGCGCGTCGGAGCGCGGGATTCCGCGGCGGATCGGTTCTGTGGCCGGCCGCGCTTCCGGCTCTCGCGCAGCGGCGATTCTCCTTCCAGCGCGTCGAGCGCTGCGTCGTCGGCGGCCGTCTCGAGTCGCGCACGCTGCGCCGCGAGGCGCGCGATCCAGTCGTCGAGTCGAGCGATTTCGAGTGTTCCGCGTTCGCGCTGGCGACGTGCACGCCGACTGGCATCGAATCGTGCTTCGAGGTTCTTCGCCGGCGACGATTTCGGATCGAGTGCAAGAGAAACCTCGCTCCCGTCCGCCGGATCGGTCATCGTGATTTCGCGCATGCCCGGGTGAAGCCGCGACAGGGCCGCCTTCAGCAGCTCGCCCTGCCGCGCGAGCTGCTCCGGATCGGGAATCGCCGCGAGATCGGTTCGCAGCGCATCCACGCGCTTCGCGAGCGATCGAAGCTCGCGGTCGGCCGCGATGATCAGCGAGCGCCGGCGCTCCGAATGCGCTCCCGCGGCGGAGGCGCTCGCGAACTCGCGTTCGATCGCGCGCAACAACTCCGCTTCGTCGATCCCGGCGAAGCGATCGTCTCCCGCGTGCGGCGGTTTCGACGCCGGCACGAGCCACGGCGCACCGCGAGCGAGTTCGCGACGCGTGTCTTCGAGCGGTCGATGAAAGGCTTCGAGCCGATCGTCCGCGTCGAGCAGATAGAGATTGCTTCGCGGGCCGAGGATCTGGAGGAGCAGCGTGCACGGCCCGGCGCGACGCGAGAATGCGAGGGCGAGGATGCGATCTCCGTCGCGCAGCGCGGCCGAAGCGAGCCGGGCACCAACGAGATGGGCCCGGAGGTACTGGACGAAGGGCGGCAGTGTCGCGTCGTCCGCGCGCGCTCCGTCTTCCGGCTCGCCGACGTAGGCCGCCTCGCGGTCGCAGGACAGGAGAAGGCGGCGGCGCACGCGTTCTCCTTCGAGAGAGCGCCCTTCGAAGCGGAGCATCAAATGGCCGCCGCTCACGCTCACCCGGTCGAGCACGAGCCCCGCACATCGACGATCGATCGCGCGCGCGGATCGCTCGAGTTCGCGAAGAGAGAGCGCACGCTTCATCGCTGGCAACACGGGCAGTAGTGCGCACTGCGCTGCTGGATCACGATCCGTCGGACGGGCGTCCCGCATGCCCGACAGGGAAGCGATTCGCGCGCATAGACCCGCCGCTCCTCCTGATACGCGCCGTCGGCGCCATCGGGTGCCACGAAATCAGCGATGCTGGAGCCTCCGCGCTCGATCGCACGCCGGAGCACGGAACGCACCGATGTCACCAGCCGATCGAACTCGCGGCGTGTCAGACGATCGGCCGCGCGTCGCGGGCGGACCCCCGCGAAAAACAACGATTCGTCCGCATAGATGTTGCCGACGCCTGCGAACAGCGACTGATCGAGCAGCACGTTCTTGATCGACGTGCGGCGCCGGTGAACGCGCGGCCAGAGCGCATCGGCGTCGGCGTCGAGTGCGTCCGCCCCGACGCGATCGAGGCGCGGCGACGCTTCTCCGACCGCGAGCAGCATCACCTTTCCGAACTTTCGAACGTCGCGAAACGAGACCTCGGGACCGCCGTCGTCGAAGATGAGGCGCAGGTGCGTGTGAGCGTCCGGCAGGACGCGCGAGCGGTCTCCGGCCGAAAAGCGCTTCCGATCTTCTCCGCTCAGCAGACGCGAACTGCGGACTCCGGCGCCGAAGAGCTGTCCCGTCATTCCGAGGTGCAAGACGAGGCGCCGGCCGTCATCGAGACCAGCGACGAGATACTTACCGTTTCGATCGAGCCGATCGATCTGGCGACGCACGAGCTGGCTGCGCAAGCGCTCCGGCCGGGTGACGAAGAATGCGCTGTCCGCCGTCGTTTCGACGCGCGCGATGCGGCGGCCCACGAGGAGCGGTGCGATCCGCCGGCGCGTGACTTCGACTTCCGGCAACTCCGGCACCGGACCCTCCGCACCGCGCTCCGCGAAGATCGACTCCGCGAACACGAACGAAGGGATCATGCCATGCGCTGCGCGCCGGGTCCTGCCGCCGGGGCTTCCCTCGACCGTGCTCCACACGACGGCGGGCCGGGCACCGCACGAGAGTGCAGGCGGCGAGAGTCACCAACCGGCGGCGACCTCGGCGAATTCGCCGGAGCGGGCCTCGATCGTCCGCCGGCCGTCAGACGCTGCGATCGATCCGCTGCCCCTTGCTCCCGGGTTCTTCGACCGGAATTCCGAGAAACGCGGCCGTCAATTGCGCCGCCTTTTCGATCACCCGAAGCGAAGCCTCGAACTGTTCGCGCGCTCGCCGTTGTTCGATCATTTCCTGGGCCAGGTTCGTTTCTTCCCGTTCGGGATCCTCCCGGGTCACGGCCTTCACACCACCCCCATCCTGTTCTTCGAGCACCGTCTCGTGAGGATGGAACCCGTTCGTCTGGAGGTTGGCGATGTTGTGGGCGGAATTGCGCATGCGCGCCGCTGCCGCGGCGACGCCTGACAGAGCCACGCTGCTGGCATCGATGCTCATGGACTCCTCCGTGAGACCTCTTGGGGTTTCATCGCCACGTTCATTCTGAAACATGAGCGGAAAGTTCACGGCGATCTCGACGGTTCGAAGGTTCGATCGGCGGCACGCATTCGCGCTGCCGATCCGTTGCCGATGCGCAGAGGCGGTCTCGCAAAATCTCGCAGGCATCGCGATCGTCCGGAGCGACGCGGCCCACCGGGTCGACGAACGATCGACCCGATCGCCGATTTCTCAGCGAGCGTTTCGCCGCGGCACGGGGAACCGGATCGCGCGCCGAAACTGCTGAATCACCGGCAACCGATCGAGCCAGGGCGAGGCGTCGGCGCGTGCGGGATCGACTTCGCTGATCGCGCCGGCGAATCCCGGCGGAATCTGGCTGTAGAGCGCGGGCGGGTTCCGGCTGTCGTCGAGATAGTGATACTCGTAGCCCGGGACGAAGAGTTCCTCTTCGGCTTCGACGTCGATCGTTCGCACCCCGTAACTCGACAGTTCGGTGGTCAGCGCCTGCGGCGGGACGACCCAGCAACTGCTCGGGGTCGCGATGAACTGATACTGGATTCGGCGATTCGACGAAATCACACGGTACTTTCGCGTCTCGCCACCGTAGAGCCGACTCGTTCCGCGACTCATCTCGAGGATTCCGCTGCTGAAGTCGGGCTCGAACCCGCGCGCGAAACGAAGCGAGGACGGATCGTTCTTGCGACCGAACCACGCCACCGGCTCGCCGCCATGAATGCGGTTGCGCGGATTGGACGCGGCGCGCTCGCGCGGCGCCGTGAAGTCTCGATACGGCGCCACGCGATCGTCCGGTGCGCGACGAAGCACGAGCCCGATCGCCCGCTCGTCGCGAAGAATCTTCGACGTCGCGCGGCTCAGCGCGTCGAGCGCACCCTGAATCTCGAGCGGAAGGTTGGTGGTCTCTTCGGCGCTGAAGAGGCGCTCTTCGCCATCGACGACCGCCGGTTTGAGGTCTCCTTTCCCGATCCAGTTCTCGGTCTCCGAACGCGCGAAGTGGCTCGCGGATCGCCAGATCAGCGACGCGTCCTTGTAGAAATATCGAACGAAGAACTCCCGCCGCCGAGGGGGGCGCGCGGCGTTCGCGTCGAGCATCAGATAGGTGACGAAGAAGCGGGCGTTCGGTTCCTCACGCAGCGCGGTGAGCTGGAACTCGGCGCCGAAGAGTCGCAATCGATGTCGCGGCAGGTAGCCACGTTGGATCAACAGCGAGGGATTCTTCTTCGCGAGCCCCGCCGGCCGGAGACGAGCGCCGGCCGCGACCAGCGCACGAAACTCGTCCGTCACGCGGCGCGAAGAGATCGGACAGGGCTGAACACCGGTGACGACGCGCGTTTCCATCACGGCGGTCTCTTCCTCCGTAGCCGGCGCTTCGCGACGTGTGACGCCGCAGCGCGGGTTCACGGGTCAGTCGGCGGCGAGCGCGAGCCCCACGAGCAGCGTCTCTCCGTCGATCTCGAAGCGGCGTTCGTGCGCGCCTGCCGGCGGCGGCCGATCGAGAGCGATCTCGATCGCGAGCGTTTCGCGAGCCAGCTCGTCGGCGCGCGGCTGCACGATGGCGAGCAGGCGCGACGAGCCCGAGAGCGAAAGCCGAATCCGTCCCGTGTATTCGAGGTCGAGCTCTTTGCGCAGCCCTTGCACGCGACTCGTGATCTCGCGAAACGAGCCCTCGTCGAGCAGCTCGGGCGTGAGCGTCGTGTGCAGCACGACGACGCCGGCGCTCCCGCTCGCCGCTGCGAATCCGGGCTTCGCTTCGAGCGCCACCGCGATCTCCTCGGGACCGAGTTCGAATCGCTCGCCCCCTGCTTCGATGCGCACGCACCCGGTGGCGTCGAGTTCGCGCAGCAACGACGCGCCGTCGGCCGCGGCGAGCTGCGCCTTCACGGCGGGCATCTGTTTGCCGACGCGCGGCCCGAGTGCTCGAAAGTTCGGCTTCACGAGCCAGCGCACGGTCTCGTCCGCGTGCTCGACGAACCGCACGGCGTGCACGTTCAACTCGTCCGCGATCAATTCCGCATGCGGCGCGAGTGCCGCGGACAGCGCAGGATTCGAGAGTACGATCTCGGCGACCGCGAGTGGTTGCCGCACCCTCAGCTTTTGGGCGGTGCGCACCTGCATGCCCATCGACACCAGTTCGCGAACTGCGGCCATCGTGCTCGAAAGCGATCGATCGATCAGGTCACGATCCGGCTCGGGATAATCGCAGAGATGCACGCTGTCCTGGGCCAGATCGGGAAACGGACGCAGCACGAGGTTCTGCCAGACGTCCTCGCTCGTGAACGGCAGAAACGGGGCCAGCAGCTTCGCCAGCGTGGTGAGCGTCTCGTGCAGCGTCCAGTGCGCATCGAGCTTGTCGGCACCGAGGCCGGGCGCCCAGAATCGATCCCTGCTCCGGCGCACCCACCAGTTCGACAGGGCATCGACGAGATCGGACAGCACCTGCGTCGCTTCGTAGACGCGGTACGCGTCCATCTGCTCGATCACGAGTTCGTTCACGATCGCGAGTTCCGACAGCAACCAGCGATCGAGCAGCGCTCGCTCGCGCACGGGCCGGCGCCCCGCGCGACAGGTCTCGTCGGCGGGATCGAATCCGTCGATGTTCGCGTAGATGGTGAAGAACGCGTAGACGTTTCGCAGTTTGAGCGGCAACTCGCGCTGCAGCGCGCGCACGCCGGAGAGCGAGTGCCGTGTCGGGTTCCAGGGCGGGTTCGCGGCGAAGAAGAACCAGCGAAATGCGTCCGCCCCCGGCGCCGGCGTCGACGGATCTTCGAGAAAGACGCGCTCCTCGGCCGCGAGCAGGGGAACGTCGGGCACGCGGGTTCCGAGACCCTGTGGCGCGTTGCGCACACCGAGCCGTCGCGCATCCGCTTCGGCCAGCAGCGCCACGCGGCGAGGCAGTCGAGCGGGCTTCACCGTGAGTGTGCAGTCGCGCTCGGGCGACGCTCCGCAACAGGCACGCACCGTCGCCTCGGGCCCCGAAAGATCGAGCCCCTCGTACTCTTCGCGCGCGATGCGCACTTCGCCGGACGGCAGCGCGTCCGCGCCTGCCGGCACCACGACCGCGAACTCGAGCCGCACGCGATCGAGAATCACCTCGGGCGGCGTGTAGTTCCCGCGACTCTTCGATTCCTTCTTGCCCTCGCGGTCGCAGACGTGCCCGAGCACGATGCAGCTTCGATAGGGATGGGGCCGCTCGCGCTCGGGGAAGAGCAGCGTCGAAATCCAGAGCAACGAGTTGAACCAGCCGCGGGTCTGATCGATCGCCTCGCTGATGAAATCGGCCGGGAACGACGCGGCGAAATCGCCTTCGTCGCGGTGCGGCCATCCCCATTGCGCGAACGGCATGCAGCCCGAATCGAACCAGGCATCGATCACTTCGGGCACGCGGCGATAGGTGCCCGGTACGCCGGGCCGCTGCCAGGTCACGTGATCGATCCACGGTTTGTGAACGCGCAGGTGAGGTGAGAGCGTCGGATCCTCCGCGCGCGCGCGCTCGAACGATTCGAAGGCGGCGGGATTCCTCTCGAGGATCTCCGCCACCGATGCCGGCGCGTCGGTGTCTCCGGTTTCATCGTTCACCCAGACGTTGAGCGGCGTTCCCCAGTAGCGTTCGCGCGAGAGCGCCCAGTCGACGTTGTTGCGCAGGAAGTCGCCGAAGCGGCCGTCGCGAATGTGCGGCGGGAGCCACTGAATGGTCTGGTTGTCGGCGAGCGCCTCTTCGACGAACGCGGTCGTCCGCACGTACCAGGCGGGGCGCGCGTATTGAATCAGCGGATCGTCGTCGGCTCGCCAGCAAAAGGGATAGTCGTGGCGATGCCGTTCGACGTGCCAGGCGAGTCCGCGCGACGCGAGTTCGCGCTGCAGATCGCGATCGCATTCCTTGACCCAGCGTCCCGCGTACGCGACGGAGGCGAGCGACGGATCGAATCCCCCGTCGGGGCGCACCGCGCGGAGCAGTGGCAGCGAGGGATCGCGCTTTTGTTCGGTGCGCAATAGATCGAAATCGACTTCGCCGAACGCTGGCGCGCAGTGCACGATGCCCGTACCGGGCCCCGCCGCCGGATCGATCTCGACGAACTCCGCGGCGACCACTCGCCAGAGCCCCCCGACGTCGTCGCGGGCGGTGAACCAGTCGAAGGGCGGTCGATAGCGCCGGCCGACGAGATCGCGGCCCGGCAGCGTGCGTTCGATCGTGAGCGTTCGCCCGACGCGCGCGGCCAGCGGCTCGACCAGCGCTGCCGCCACCACGAGACGCTCTTCGCCGTCGCGCACGATCGCGTAGGTCGCGTCCGCGCGAACCGCGGCGAACTGATTCGACGGCAACGTCCAAGGAGTGGTCGTCCACGCCAGCAGCGACGTCCCGGGTTCGTCGGCGAACGGAAGCCGGACGAAGACCGAGGGGTCATCGACTTCCTTGTACCCCTGCCCGACCTCCGCCGCCGAAAGCGCCGTTCCCCCCTGCGCCCACCACCAGACCACCTTGTGCCCGCGGTAGAGCAGTCCTCGCTCGTGAAGGCGGGCGAGCGCCCACCACACGCTTTCGACGTAGCTCTCGTGATAGGTCACGTAGGCTCGATCGAGATCGACCCAGAACGCGAGCTTTTGCGTCAGGTCTTCCCATTCGCGCGTGTAGCGGAACACGCTGTCGATGCAGCGGCGGACGAATCGCTCGACGCCGTAGCGTTCGATCGCTTCCTTGCCGGAGATGCGCAGTTCTTTCTCGACTTCGATCTCGACGGGCAGGCCGTGCGTGTCCCAGCCGGCCCTTCGGGGCACGAACCGGCCGCGCATCGTCTGATAGCGGGGAAAGACGTCCTTCATCACCCGCGTCAGCACGTGTCCGTTGTGCGGCAGCCCGTTCGCGGTCGGTGGCCCCTCGTAGAAGACGAACCGCGGCGCTCCTTCGCGCTGGCGGAGCGAACGATGGAACACGTCGCGCTCGCGCCAGAGCGCGCGAATGCGCGATTCGAGTTCGGGGAAATCGACGATCGGCGTGACGCGTTCGAATCGAGGCGGCATGCGGGCAAGGCTACCCTGCCGGCCCGCTCGATCCCAGAGCAATGGCCGTCGGATGCGCGGGCGATTCCGCCATTCGGCGCGACCGAACCGCGGACTGGCGATCGTCGCGTCCCGTCGCCGGTCGACGGACGCGCAGTGCCACCGGACGCCCGGCTGCAAGCGACGAGACCGACTACTCTGCTCGCCGGAGAGCGCCGCGGGGGAGGTTCCGGATGAGTTCCGCTTCCGATGCCACGACGACACCGGCGAGTTTCATCGTGCGGCGCGCCGGTCGCGACGACGTCGCGGCGGTGGCTCCGCTCTTCGATGCCTATCGCGTCTTCTACGGACAGGCGTCCGATCCGAACGCGGCACTCGCGTTTCTTCGAACTCGCTTCGAGCGCTCCGAGTCGGTGCTCTTCCTCGCGGAAGCAGCGATCCCGGCGAAATCGCCGGCCAGTCGGACGGCTGCCCGCCCCGGCGCCCCGGCGGCCGGCGCATCGAACGCGACCGGCCGATCCCTGCTCGGCTTCGCGCAGCTCTATCCCAGTTTTTCTTCGGTGTCGGTCGCACCGATCGTGATCCTCAACGACCTCTTCGTCGCACCCGAAGCGCGCACGCAGGGAGTCGCGCGCGCGCTGCTGCGCCGGGCCGAAGAGCATGCGCGAGAAACCGGTGCGGTGCGGCTCGTCCTCACCACCGCGCGAGACAACCTTCGCGCGCAGCGCGTCTACGAGGCCGCAGGCTGGCAGCGCGACGAGGTCTTTCTCACCTACACGCGAACCGTCGACTGATCCGCCGGCCGCCGGGCCTTTGTGTCGGCCGCGAGTGCGGTTCGCGTTTCGCGCGCGATGGCGAGTGCCTCGTCGGTCGGAACGACGAGCACGCGAATGCGCGAATCCGCACGACTCACGATCGCGGCGCCCCGAGGCGGCGTGGCGTTGCGGGTCTCGTCGAGTGCGATCCCGAGCCGTTCGAGTCCGGCGCAGGCGAGACTGCGGATCCGCGCCGCGTTCTCGCCGACGCCGCCCGTGAAGACGATCGCGTCGGCCCCCCCGAGCACGGCGAGCAGGCCGCCCATCGTCCGGCGCAGGCGATGCACGTAGACACCGACGGCGAGCACCGCGCGCGGGTCGCCCCGTGCTTCGCGCGCGAGCACCTCGCGCAGGTCCGAGGTACCGCAGAGACCGAGCAGACCGGACTCGTGCTGCAGCACGTTCGTCATCGCTTCCGCGTCGAGACCGGTCGCGCGCTGCACGTGCAGAAGCGCACCGGGGTCGACGTCACCGCTTCGGGTGCCCATCACCAGCCCCTCGAGCGGCGTGAAACCCATCGAGGTGTCGATGCTTCGTCCGCCACGAATCGCCGTCGCGCTCGCGCCGCCGCCGAGATGCAGCGTCAGCAAATCGAGCGATGCGAGCGGACAGCCGAGCGCTTCGGCCGCGCGCTCGGCCACGAACTGGTGCGAGGTGCCGTGAAAGCCGTATCGCCGCACGCCGTGCGCGACGACCCACGACTCCGGCACCGCGTAGCGGCGGGCGTGCGGCGGCAGCGTTTGATGAAAGGCCGTGTCGAAGACGGCGAACTGCGGTAGCCCCGGAAACGCGGCGAGCGCGAACTCGATCCCGAGCAGACACGACGGCTGATGCAGCGGCGCGAGCGGAACGAGCTCGCGAATCGCCCGAACGACCTCCGGATCGAGCCGTGCCGGCGCATGAAACCGGTCTCCTCCGTGCACCACGCGGTGGCCGACGGCAGCGATGCGGCTGGACGTCGGCGACGCGTCGAGCACTTCGGCGATCCGTCGAAACGCCGCCGCGTGATCGGGCGCGCCGACCTCGCACTCTTCGATCCGGGCACCGGCGCGCTCGACGATCCGTCGCGCGGCGGGAAGGCCGATGCGCTCGATCCGAACCGAGAGACGATCGGCGTCCGCGGGATCCACCCGGTCGCAGCGCAGCGTGGCACTTCCCGCGTTCACGACGAGGACGTCGCCGAACGCCGCGGCGGGTTCGCGGCCACTCAGTTCCACGCGGCCCTCATCGCCGTCGCGGAATCTCGACCCAGCGCGCGTTCGCCTCGGTGAGTCGCTCTCCGGCCGCGTCGAGAATCCAGCCTTCGACGAAATGATTTCGACCCTCGGCGCGCTGGTAGACCGCGCGTACGATCAGCCCGACACCGATCGGTGTCGGCCGGCGATAGCGCAGCGCGAACTCGACCGTCGCGATCGGACCGTCGCCCTGCGGCGTCCCTTCGAGCCGCGTGTGAATCGCGGCGCCCATCGTCTCGTCGAGCACCGCGGCCTGAACGCCACCGTGCACGACACCGTCCATCCCACAGACGTGCTCGGGGGCCGTCCAGTGGCATTCGACGATTCCGCGCGCCGTCTCGACGAAGGTGAGACGCAGCCCGCGCTCGTTGTGCGGGCTGCACCCGAAGCAGCGGTTGCCGGCGTCGGCAAAGACGAGCCGCTTCGATTCGTCCGGAGGAGCCGTCACTGCTTCCCGTGCGTCGATCTCGCCCATGCGCAGAACCCCGAGCCCGCGCAGTCCGTGCTGAGCCCCGGTTCCGGGGAGTAGCACGTCCGATCGCCGGGATCGCGGGGCGGCTACATCGTGCGCTTCAGCTCTTCGTCGATCACTTCTTTGAAGGCTTCGAAGGGCTTCGCGCCCTGCAGGAAGCGGCCGTTGACGAAGAAGCTGGGCGTACCGCTGACGCCGAACCCGGCGGCCTGTTTGGCGTCGGCGTCGACCTTGCTCTTCACCTCGGGCGACGCGACGTCCTGCTGGAACTTCGCGACATCGAGACCGAGTTCGCGCGCCCACTCCACGTACTTCTCGGGCGCCATCTCCTGCTGATTCTGGAAAATGCGATCGTGCATCTCCCAGAACTTCCCCTGCCGGTGGGCGGCCTCCGCCGCCGCGTGCGCTGCGGGCGCCTTCGGATGAAACGAAAGCGGAAGGTGCTTGAATGCGAAGCGCACCCGATCGCCGTACTCCGCCTCGATCTGCTTCAGCGTGGGCCCCACCCGCGCACAGAACGGGCACTGGAAGTCGGACCATTCGACGAAGGTGACCTTCGCCCTGGCATCGCCCCGCGTGGGCGCGCTGGCGAGGTCGATCTCGTAGCGGCGGTTCGGATCCGGACCCGAGGGGCGCTGTGCGGCGGCCGGCTGCTGCGCCGCCTGCTTGAGCCCGTCCTTCAAATCGGAAACGGCCGTGCGAAAGGCGGCCACCTGCTCTGCGGCGTCATCGACGGAGCGACCGATCTTCCAGGTGCCGGCCAGCACGGCTCCACCGAGAATCAACGCGGCGACGACGATCATCGGACCGAGATTGCGATTCATGGGATCGACGACCTCCTTTACGGAAGCCGCCCGGACACCCGGTCACGCGCGCTGCGTTTCCCGGCGGGCGGTGCGCACGAAGCAGTAGGTCAGGGAGCGGCCGGATCGCAAACCGCGCTGATCGTGGCCTTCGGCGGAGCGAGCAGTGCCCGCGAAATGATGGTGGCATCGGCCAGCGTGCAGCCCGCCGAACCGCCGACGTCGCAGAGCTGCGGCCGGCTCATGGTCGCGGTCGGAGGTGCGAGCAGCGAACGGCGGATCACGGTGACGTCGGCGATCGTCACCCGGCCGTCGCCGGAGACGTCACCGCACTGACAGGCATCGCCGACCCCGTCCGCAGCCGATCCCACGCCGATCCCGCCGCGATCGAGTTGATCGGGGTTCGAGGCAAAGGGACAGTTGTCGCTCGCGTCGAAGACCTGATCGCCGTCGGCGTCCGCTCCCACGCTGACTTCGGCGAAGCCGCCCGATGCGGCCACGCTGGTGCCTGACGGTGTCGCTCCCGCCACATTGGCCGCGAATCGTCCGACGCCCGCCGGGGCATTCGCCCGGGCCGGGAAGGTGCAGGTCACCACCACCCCGTCGGGGATGGCGGTCTTGTTGATGCCGAGAATCCCGACACGCACGCGCCCCGCCGCCGGGTTGCTCAGCGCCAGCGTCTTGCTGTTCGAGACGGCTCCCACGAGCACGCATCCGCTCGGCGCCGAGAAGCGCGCGTTGTCGTAGGCGAGCTCGAGCGAAAGCGACGCCACCTGCTCACCGGAAGCGCCGACCTTCACGGCACCAACCGTCACTTCCTGTCCGGGCTGCACCGCCGGCGCACTCGTGATCAGGTTGAGCTGCGCCGCGATCGCCGCCGCGGGCGCGAGCGTCGCCACCACCAGCAGCAGGGTCGTTCTCAGGAAGGATCGAGTTCGCGCTGCCTGTCGCATCGTGACCCGCCCGCTTCGCCGCTCCGGCGCTGCCGGGTTACGGGGAGACATGGTTGTTCACCGCGTTCTGAGCCTCGACGATGTCGACGACCAGATCGCCGTTCGCATCCGCTGCCGTGCAGGTCGCAAGCGGCTGCAGGCCGAGGAAGATGTTGATCGTGGTCTGAACCTCGGAGATCGAGACCACGCCGTTTCCGTCGCAGTCGCCGATGCGCCCGCCGCCCGTGCTGCCCGGGCCAGCCAGCACCGTCAGATCGCCCGCGAGGCCGTTGGCCGCGATCGCCGAGCCCGCCGGATCCGACGCGCTCGCCGAGGTCGTCAGCGCGTAGGTTCCGCCCGGCGTGGTGACTGCGCTCGCGAACGTGCAGCTGTAGAGGTCGCCGGGCGGGATCAGCGCGTTGTTCGACACGCGAACCACCGCCACGCGCAGCACGCCGGCCGACGGATGCGTCACGACGAGCTGCTTGTCGGAGGGACTGCCGGGACCAATCGCCGGGTTGATCGTGCAGAACGGTGCGGGCACCCCGAAGTTCGCCGGCGCATAGACGATGTCGTTCGACGTCGCGGAAACCTGCGCTCCGGGATCGATCGCGACCAGCGCCGCCGTGACGCCGATCGGCGTCCCCGGCAGACCGATGCCCGAGCCGAGATCGATCGCCACCCGCGCATTCGGCACGCAGACGTCGATGAAGCCCTCGTCGGTCGCCCGGTTGCAATCGTTGTCGCGCCCGTCGCAGACCTCGGTGGCCGACGGATTCACGCTGGCGCTGCTGTCGTCGCAGTCACCCGCGCAGGCCGTGACGCCATCTCCGTCCGCGTCGACGGTGAGCCCTTCGTCGATCAGACAGTCGCAATCGTTGTCGATGCCGTCACAGATCTCGGTCGCGTACGGACTCACCTTCGCGTTCGAGTCGTCACAGTCGGCGACCAGCGTGCAGGCGGTCAAACCATCGCCGTCCTTGTCCTGACACGAGAGTTCATCGGCTCCGAGATCGGCCACGGCGATGCCGTTGCCGTCCCCGTCGGCGATGCGGTTGTCGCCCTCGAAGTCGACGCCCGGAATCCCCGACGCACTGTTGGTGCCGGCGTCACGCACTGGAGAGCCCGTCGTGAGGCGGAACGGCGGCTGGCAGACGGAGGCGAGGAACGTGGGATCGACCGACTGATCGTTGGTCGACGCAGGACATGCACCGCCGAAATTCCCGCCAGCATTCCCGAAGTAATCGTTGTAGGACAGTGCCGGCGCGGCCGAGACGGCGCAGTACAGGCCTTCGCCCATGGCGGTCTGCGCGACGATGTTGTTCGTGATCGACAGCGTGCAGCCCCCGGCGAAGATCGATCCGCCCTGCTGTGAAGCGCCGTTGCCGGTGAACGTGTTGTTCGTCAGCTGGAAGCCGGTCACCACGTCGCAGGCGAATCCGCCGCCCGATCCGAGCGAAACGTTGTCGGCGAAGACGCTGCTGCCGATGCGTCCGGGATTCGCCGGCGGACCCGAGTTCTGGTCGAAGGCGAAGAAACCACCGCCGCCGCCCGGACCGGCCAGATTGCCCTGGAACTGCACGCGAGTGACGGTCGGCGTGCTTCGCTCGGTGAAGACACCGGCGCCACGATAGGCCGAGTTCGAACCGACGCGGCCGCGCGTCAGCGTGAAGGCCGACGAGTACACGTAAACACCACCGCCGTCGCCCGATGCCGGCGAGGCCGAGTTGGTCGAGATTTCGTTGTCGTCGAGATTCGACGCGGAAGAGAACAGCGCGACACCGCCGCCATCCATCCCGGCCGTGTTTCCGGTGATCGTGTTGGAGGTGATGGCCGGCGTCGACGAAGTCACGTTGATGCCGCCGCCGGTCGTTCCTGCCGTGTTGTTGCTGATCTCGTTCGACACGATGCGCGCGATCGCGCTTTCGACCGAGATACCGCCGCCCGCCGCCGACGACACGTTCGATCGAATCGTATTCGACTTGATGTCGCCGTTGCTTCCCGACGCAGCGCGAATCCCGCCGCCGTTCGCCAGCGAGAAGTTCCCGGTGATCACGTTGGCTTCGATGCGGTACTGCGCGGCCGACAGCACCGAGATGCCGCCGCCGGTTCCCGAACTCGTGATGGTGAAACCGAAGATCGTCTTCTTCCCGCCGGTCGAGCGCAGCGTCACGGCCGGCGTCGTACCGACGCCGCGCAGCGTCGTCGCCGCCGCGCCACCCGTGCTCTGGATCTCGAACTTGCGGCCGGTGACGTTCAGGTTCTGCGTGTACGTCCCCGGCCGAACCAGAATCGCCTTCTGCGTCGTGGCGCAGTTGATCGCATCCTGAATCGTTCGGTACGGCTGCGCGGTGGTGCCGCAGCTCGAGCACGAACTCGGCGGTGAGGCGCAGGTGCTGGTCGCATCGACGATCATGCTATCGGTGTCGCAGGCATTTCCGAACGCATCGCCGTCGATGTTGAGCTGATCGGCGTTGGAAACGGTCGGGCAGTTGTCGGCATCGCCACAAACGCCATCGCCATCGACGTCGTTGGAAGAATCGCCCGCGCACGGGTCGCACGAATCCGGCAGGCCGTCCGAGTCACCGTCGGAAGAGTCGACGACCGAGATGCAGCCGGCCAGCGGACTGCAGGCATCGATCGTGCACGCGTCGCCGTCGTTGCAGTTGATCGGCGTCGCGACGCAGCCCGTTCCTGGATCGCAACTGTCGCTGGTGCACGCGCTGCCGTCGTTGCAGTTGAGCGCTACGCCGCCACTGC
>CAZDHU010000116.1:0-3454 GCA_964505355.1 uncultured Myxococcaceae bacterium
GCATCCCCTCCGGTCGCTCCCCCCGCAGCCGAACCCGAGAGCGCCGGCGGCGAGGTCGACGCGCTCGCGGTCGCATCGGAAGGCGCGACCGAACCGGCGCCAATCGAACCGCTCGCCGTCGAAAATCCTTCCGCGCCGGCGCAGGCCGCCGACACGGCACCGCCGACGACCGCTCCGACTGCGGACGCTCCGTCTACCGCCGAAGCTCCGCCGGAACCGCCGGCCGACGCGCCTCCGCTCGATGCTGCACTGGCGTCGCGCGGAGTCGAGGCGCCATCGGCCGGGTCATCGACGCAGCCAGCGAGCCCGCCGTCGTCCGCTGGCGAAGTCACCGCGCCGTCGTCCCGCCTCGATTCCGCGTCGGCCGATCATCCCGACGTGGCCGGTCCATCCACCACGCTGCTGCCGGGAGGCATCGACCCGCGCGTTCTCGTTGGGGGCGCCGTCGTGCTGCTTTCGGTCATCCTGCTCTGGGGCGTACTCGGTCGTCGTGATCGCACGGCAGTGGAGGCGGTCGAGGCGATCGGCGCCGATGCGAGCGCGTTTGCAGACCGCGCCGTCGGGTCGCCCTGGGAGGCGGATCGTCCGGCGAAGGCGGAGTTCGTGGCTGACGCGGTGTCGGTGCCGGAGGACGACACGCCCGCCGTCCATGGCGCGCCCGAGAGCGAGGCGGCGAGCGCGACGGAGCCGCGCATCGTGATCGGTGGCGATGCGTTGCCAGTTGAGGAGGAGCCGGACGATCACCCGGTTCCCCGGCTCACGCTCGTTCCGTCTCCGGTCGACGCGGCGGCGCCGTCTGTGGTCGATCCGGGGGCAGTCGCGCTCTCGACGCCGTCCGCTGGCCGCGACGCGGTCGCCGATTCTCCCGAGGCGGCCGTCGAGCGCGTGCACACGCTCGAACAGCGCATCGCCGTGCTCGAACGGCGGCTCGAAGACGCCGCCGAATCGCGCGAGCGAATCGAGCGACAGCTCGTGGCACAAACCGAAGAGCTACGCGTGCAGCGCGCGGCGATTGCGAGGACGCAGCGCGTGCTGCGCAGCATCGCGAAACCCGAAGAGCTGGCGATGGAGCCCGTGCCGCCGCGAGGACCGTCGGGCGCGATGAGCTGAGCGGGTTACCGAAAAAGGATCCACGAGCTGAAGAGCAGGCGCCGGCAAGGGCACGCTGCGTTGCATGGATCGCCACGGCCTCTCGGCCGCGGCTGCGCCTGACTTCCGCTCCGCGTGGCTCTTGCCGGCGCTGCGTCACCTGGCTTTCGGCCACCCGGTGAGCGCGTTTCTTGCTCCGCAGCGCGAGGATCCATCTGAGCCACTCACGGTTCGCGATCAGGCGCCGACGTCGCGCACCCGCGTCGGCGGCGCACCCATCCGCACGCCGACTTCTGCGTCGCTGCCGTGGATGGCCTGTGTCACGACGCGCTTCGTGACGGTTTCGAGATGTTCGCGCAGCACCGCGTTCAGCTCGCCGAACTCGGGCCAAAGCACGTCCTCGACGAACCGCCGGCTGACGCGGGCCATGACCGTCGTACGCCGTTGTCCCGGATATCGATAGGGCGGGATCTCGTATCGGCGCAGGAGCGCGATGAAGAGCGTGCGCGACCACGTGTCGGGCAGTGAGAAGCGGTACTCGACGGCGGGATCCGTGCGCTCGAACTGGTGCAGTCGAGCACGGATTCGCTCGGCCGCCGCGCCGGCCGCCACGCGCTCTCCCGGCGTGTCGGCGCGCGCGAACAGTGCCTCGATCTTGCGCAGCTTCTCGATCAGGCGGGCTTCGTCGTCCTGGCTCACGGTGACGGACTCCGGAAAATGGGCAGCGGCGGATGCGAGATCTCGCCGGCGCCCGGGCGATCGCGCGAAACGGGGTGTATCACGCCGGTCTCAGGGCCTCACCCTCCCGTGATCGGGCATCGCCCCGGTTCCGCGGGGGGCGGCCGAACCGGCCGATCCCCCGGGTCGGATCGATCGGCAGTCATGCGACGCAGGTGCCCGCTCCCCCGACCGGTCCTCGATCGAAGCCCGGCTTCGGGTTGCTGCACGAGACTCGGAGAAATCCTTCAAGTCGATTCCCGGCTGGCCGATAGCCCCGTTGAAGCTTCTCGCGGAATCCGCTGATCGCGGACGGAGAAGCACGGGGGAGGCCGTATGACGACGACCATCGTGCTGGCGGACGATCATCGGATCGTGCGAGAGGGCATTCGCCGCATCCTCAAGTCGCGGGACGACTTCGAGGTCGTGGGGGAAGCCGCGAACGGTGAAGAGGCCGTGGCACTCGTGGCCGAGAAAAATCCCGACGTCGTACTGATGGACATCACGATGCCGCGTCTGTCCGGCGTCGATGCCACGCGACGCATCTGCAAAGCCCAGAAAGGCACGCACGTGCTGGTTCTCTCGATGCACGACGATCGAAGCTGCGTCGAAGAGGTGTTGCGCGCGGGCGCGTCTGGCTACGTCGTGAAGGACGCGGCACCGGCGGAACTGATCAGCGCGATCGACGCGGTCCGCTCGGGCGAGTCGTACCTCTCGCCCTCGATCACACACCAGGTGGTGAACGCGATCGCCCAGCCCGGCGAACGGCCGAACTCCGTGGCCTCCGTGCTGACCGATCGCGAGCGCGAAGTGCTGTCGCTGATCGCCGAAGGACTCTCCAGCAAAGAGATCGCTCAGAAGCTCGGTGTCTCGCTGAAGACGGTCGAATCGCATCGCGCGAATCTGATGGAGAAACTCGACATTCACAAAGTGTCGGGGCTCGTTCGGTTCGCCATTCGGGCGGGACTCGTCGCGCCCTGACCGGCCTTCGCGGGCGGACCAGCGCATCGGCAGACGGGAGTCAGTCCGGGCGCTCGCTCGCGTAGAGCAGGGCGCCGAACGCGCCGGCGAACTCTCCTCGCGGCAGAAACACGGGATCGCGACCGATCGCGCCGGTGATCGTACGAAGCACGGCGATCAGCGCCTCGTTGTCGCGCAGTGTCGAGCCCGCGTAGACGATCCTTCGAACCTGCGCCGCGGCGGCCAGCCCACCGCAGATCAACGCGACGTTCTCGCCGACGATGCCCATCAACGCATCGGCGAGATCATCCGCGCCGGGGTGTGGGTCGCCATCCGGGATGCGCGCCAGTCGGCCGAAGTTGCAGGCCGTCAGATCGCCGAGCAGCGGGATTTCGCCGGCCCGATAGATGTCGCGCACCAGCAGGTCGACGCGCCGGCGATCCCCGCGCGACGCGCGCGCGGCGAGCGCTTCGAAGCGGAGTTCGCCGGCGAGCAGCGAACCGAGCCCGACGATCGTGCCGCCGCCGAGCGCCGTGCCCCCGATGCGAGTCACGGACATGCCGTCGACCAGCATGATCGAGGTGCCGGTGCCGAGCGAGACGAGCAGGAAACGGTGATCCGCTTCGAGCCCCGCGCTGCGCAACAGTTCGGCCGCACCGAGTCCCCAGGCGGCGAACTCGTTGACGTG
>CAZDHU010000117.1:0-6050 GCA_964505355.1 uncultured Myxococcaceae bacterium
GGTGTGCCACCTCCATCACCGCGAGCGCACGCTCGTCGTCGTCGTTCACGGCGTAGAGAGCGGAAAGCTGCAGCCAGTAGCCTTTGCCGCTGTTCGGATGATGTGAGATCAGACTCGCGAGCACGGGCGTCGCCGCCGCAAAATCTTTTTTCGTGAGATGAATCGCGAGCAAGAGCTGCAGCCACGCCGCCTGCGGAACCGCGGCAAGAGCAACGGCCTGCTGCGCGGGCAACAGCGCCGCGTCGAGATCACCGCGCTGGAACTGCGCGAGCGCGAGCATGTAGTAACCGACGGCGCCGGGCTTCTCGGCGACGCGAAACCAGGCCTGCAGGCTGGCGACGACGTCCGCCCAGCGTTTCTCCAGTGCCTCGATCTGTGCGATCTGGAAGAGCAGATCGGCCTGTTCGTCGCGTCGCAGTGCGCCACCGGCGAGCGCTTTCCGGAGCTGTTCGATCGCGACCGCGTTCTGCTGCTTTCCGTACGCGACGTAACCGTGCAGGCGAGCAACCTGCGCCTTCTCGTACGGCCCGAGTCTCGTCTTGCGAAGTTTTCGGAGCACCCGGTCGGCCCGGTCGTAGCGCTCTGCCGCGAGCTGCTCGCGAACCTCGGCGAAGACGTCGGCAACCTCGGGCTGGATCGCGAAACGCTTCGCGTCTTCGCGCTGCTGCCGCTGCTCGGCCTCGAGTTCGCGGCGACTCTCATTCGTTTTGCTCTTGCCGCGATCGTCCGGTTTCGCCGCGCGCGTCGCCGCGGGGCGCTCGTCGCCCGCGCACTCCCGCGCGTGCGCCTGCGGAAGCACCGACAGTGCGATGGCGATGAACACCGAAACACGGGCCGTTCGACGCAGGCGTTCTCGGTTCGTCATCTCTCAACTCTCCAGCTCGAACCGAATGCGGACTCGAACGCCCGCCTGTTCCACGGGACGCCCGTCCTGCGTCTTCGGCGAATACTTCCAACCGCGCACCGCTTGCAGCGCCGCCGCGTCGAACACGCTCTTCGGCAGGGCGTCCACGACGACGGGATTTCGAACGCTGCCGTCCGTTCCGATGTCGAACCGAACGTCGACCCAGCCTTCGATTCCCTTCTGTCGCGCCTGGATCGGATAGTCCGGCTGGATGCGAACCTGAGGCACGGCGTCGCGATCCGATCCGGTTCCGGATGCGAGCGCCGACGCGAGCCCGCCCGCGCTGCCTCCGCCGAGTCCGCCACCACCCGCGCCCGAGAAATCCACAGACGGCGCGAGCGCCGCGAGATCGGCGCCCGGCGCGACACTCGCCTTCTGCGCCGCGACGACGTCGGGCGCGGCAGGCGTCGGCTGCGGCTTGTCGAACGACGGCTTCACGCGCCGCTTCTCCTCCACCTGCGTGTCCCGCCGCAGCCGCACCACTTCGATCTTCGGCGCGGAGCGAATCTCGCCGAGCGCACCCGTGACGCGGATCAGCGCGCGAAGCGTCCAGAACATCCCGACCGTCACGACGCAGGCGAGCAACAGCGCGATCGGCAGGCGGGCGCGCGCCAACGGATTCTCGCTCTACGAGCCGATGCGGATTCGGCGGGGGACACGAATCATCTCGAACCTCGATCGCGACCAGACCGGGCCGCGATGGGGCGAAGTATGCAGACGCCGCCCCGCCCGCGTGCGGCGAACCGATGGAGTCGCCGCGCCGAAACGGTGACGATCTCGCGAGGAATGGCTTCGGTGTGCGTCGCGTTCGTTCGCGCGGCGCGCGGCCACGCGATCTTCGCTGTTCCGACATGCAATCGTGACGGAAGCCACGCACGACGCTGACCTAGCCTCCGCTCGCCCGGCGTCGCTGCTGCCGCGGCCGGGACGAGAACCGAGCGGCGGCGGGAGTGGATCGTGATGAAGATCGTGCGCATCGCGCGGGCGTCGTGCCTCGTCGCCCTGCTCATCGGATTTGCTGCGCTGCGCGCGGACGCGGACCAGAACGCGCCCAGCGCGCCTGCCGATGCGGCCGCCGTGGCGAGCGAGTCGCGCCAGACCTCCGAAGACGCAGCGGAGAAGCCGTTGGCCCCGAGCTTTCGCATCGGGTTCTGGGAGATCGACCTCCTCGCGATCGACCACGAAGCTCGCGGCCGGACCGTTCGATTCATGGACTTCGAGATCTTCCGGCTGTTCGAGATCGGAAGCGGGCCGTCATACCACTCGTTCTCGCTGCTCGAGATGCCGGATCTCCTGAATCTCTTCACCTTCCGGGCGGAAGACTCCACCGCCGAGGCGCGACTGGTCGACCTGCAAATGATCGATCTCGCCCTGCTGCGGCGGCTCGCAGAAGCGGAAGACGAGCAGCAACTCAGCGTTCTCCGTCTGCCCGTGATCGGACCGTTGTACGGGCTCGAGCGCAAGCCGGATCTCGAGACGCAGATCCATCTCTTTGTGTTTCGCCGCGAGCAGGAGCGCTGACCGAAGCGGTGCGAACGAGACGAACCGGGGCTGCGATCGAGCGGGTTCTCTCTGCACGGCCCGGGTTGCGCAAGCGTGTGCTCAAGTCCCCGCGAACCAGTCCCGATGACACGAAGATCGGGCGGTTTCATCGCTCCGGACGGGTGCACGCCATGAACCTCTTCTCCTTCGTTCTCGTCCTGTTCGGTCTCTCGTTCGCAGTGCCCTCCAGCGCCGCAGGGGGCGTCGGACTCGAATCTCGCCTCTCCCCTGGCTCCACCTACCCGCTGTCTCTTCGCGTGGACACACGCATCGACGGGACATCTCCCGGCGTCGACGGATCGAGTCGAGCCGAAGAGGTGAGCCTTCTTTATCGGGCCCGCGTGACCGTGCTCGATGTCGACGCGAACGGGCGCGCCGCGCGCGAACTCCACCAGGACGTGAGCCTCACCTTCGAGAGACCCGACGAGCGCGGCTCGATGTTCAAACCGGGTACCCGATTCGAGGTGCGCCGGGTCGAGGGCATCGAGATTCACGTCGGAGGCGATCGATTGCCGGCGGCCGCGGAACGAGTCGTGGTCGACGTGCTGGCGAAGCAGTTCGATCACACCCTCGAACCCGCGTTGCTCGCCCCGGACCCCGGCGTCGAGCTCGGCCACAGCTGGCGACCGGATGCGTCGCTGACGCGGCGATTCTTGCTGAGTCGCGGCGTTCGCGTGCTGGAACTCGGCGACGATCCGACGGCGACGATTCGCGCTCCGATGGGATCCGAGCTCGAGTCTGGCAGCGGGCCCGTGATCGAGTACCGCATTCCGATCGAGCGCTTCGAGTTGCGAGAGATGCCGCGCGGCGCCGAGGTCTCGAGTTCGAACGCCGTGCTCGAGGGCAGGGTTCATCTCTCGGCGTATCCCGATCGACTGCCGGTGTCGTCGCAGTCCGAGCTGACGATGACCCTGAACGGAACCTCGAGCGTTTCGACGCAGACGCATCCGTGGGGACTGCGCAGTTCCGAGAAGATCGAGCGCCGCACCGACGGAATCGATTCGATTGCGGCGGTCTCACCCGTCGTTCCCTGATCTGCGCCGCGCGGTGCATGCGTCGGTCGGCCGCCGCGCCGCTTCAGTGACCAATCGCGCGAGCACATCGACGTGTCGCCGACGCGTCGGGGCGGCACGTCCGAGTGACCGGCGAGTCCACCGCGTGCGCAACCGTGCTTCGGGTCGACTCGACGAATGGACGAGTCGCTCCGTCGCTTCGGATTCGAGCGGATCGACCCGGAGTGTCACGCGGGGTTCGTCTTCTCGACATCGAGCGCTGACGGAATCGTCATTCGACCCGGGCAAGATATCTCGCGTGCACGACCAGGAGGATCGAACGCCATGCGAGACGACGACCGGGAATTGTTTCGAGGAGAAGGGGGCGAGTCGGTACCTGGTACGGGCGTCGACTGCTGGAAGATCGAACGGCGGCCGAGAACGCTCGGCGGGATCGCGCTCGCGGTGGTGACGCGCGGGGAGCTGTTCGCACGATTCACGGGAGGCGGCGTGGTCGGTCTTTTCGAAGGCGATTGCCTGCGATTGCCCCTCGGCGCGTTTTGTGAACTCGGTGGACCGGGATCTTCCGCGGAGTTGATCGTGTTTCGTGCAGATGCTGGCTGGGCCGCGACAGCAATGGGGCTGGCAATCGATACGGCGCCGAGCGCATTGTCCGCAGCGGCAATCGATCGTGCGGGCAGCGAGCGAGCGCGGAGTTCCTCTCGACTGCTGCACGACCGGCTGCTGCCGCTGGACGATCGGCGCCGCGACCCGCTGCGAGAGACCGCAGCGTCGTTCGAGTTGTTGATTCGGGCGCTCGAGCCCGCCGGCAGCGCAGGAGACGATTCGCCCTCGGCCGGGGCCCGACGCGCGCGCGGACTCGTGCTGCCGGCGACCCATGACGTGCGATCGATGCCGCCGGCGTGACGTGCCTGCGCTACGCGCAGCCACGCCCGTCTCTGGTCGCGCCGTGACTTCGCGCGCCGCGGGACGGTGTTTCCGAAACGGAGCGGAGCCCTCGGCCTACGTCATCCTCTCGAGCCCGCGGCGGCGCGAAGGCCACGGGAAGATGGAATCGCCGCCGGCCGTCTTCCGGCCGTTCTGTCCGCGAGCAGCCCCCGCGCTCCGCGCAGATGGGCCAGCAGACGGACGGCGAGAGCCGTCTCGTCGCACGAACCGGCCGGCGGGTTCTCGCGGAAGAACGCCTCCAGCGCGGTGGCGACGATGAACTCGGCCTCGCGTCCCGTGAATCCGTTTTGCAGCGACCAGCCCGCGGCGCGCGAAAACCAGCGGTCATACGTCGCGTCGAACGCCGCTTTCTCGAGGCGGTGGTGCTCCCGTTCCGTCGATGCTCCGGCTTCCGGCGTCACCGGTTCCGCCGCGAGTTCCGCGCGCGCTTCTCTCGTCATCGGTTCGTAGTACAACCGCCTCTCGGCTGACGACAAGGGCGAATCCGCGAGCTTTCCGCGGCATTCTGGTGTCGTCACGAGAACGTTTCTGACTCGACACCCGGATCCCATGGCTTCGTCGCGTCGGCCTGTTGGAATGCACGGGCTGCCCGCCGCGTCCCCCTGCGGTTGGCAGCGGGGGTGCTCCATGGCCGAACTGATTCTCGCCGGTACGGATCCTGACTTGCTCGGACGCGTGCGCGGCGCGCTCGAAGCTGCGGGCCACCGCGTTCGCGTGACGACGTCCGGTTCCGAAGCGCTCGGTCTCGCGCGACTCGATCCGCCGGAGTTGATGATCATCGACATGCTGTTGCCGGATCTTTCGGGATTCAGCCTGTGCCGCGCCATTCGCGAAACGCCGCTTCTTCAGCGGACTCCGATCGTGATGCTCGCGACGTCGGACGCGGAGATGGATCGCATCGTGGCCTTCGAGATCGGCGTCGATGATTTCGTGCGCTGTCCTCTCTCGCTCCGAGAGCTCACGCTTCGCGTCGGCGCGATCCTGCGTCGCACCGGACGCGGCAGGCCCGGCGAGTCGGCGGGACTGTTGCACGCGAGCCCGTTGCGCGTGGACCCGGAGCGACGCGAAGCGCGCGTCGGAGACGACGACGCGCGGCTGACCGCCCGCGAGTTCGACGTGCTGCTGTCGATCATGCGCCGTCCCGGACGCGTCGTCGGGCGAAAGACGATTCTCGAAGAGGTGTGGGGCACCTCTTCGGACAAAACGTTGCGCGTCGTCGACACGCACATGAAGTGGATTCGCCGAAAGATCGGACCGGCCGGGCGCTACATCGAAACGGTGCGGGGCGTCGGCTATCGGTTCTCGGATCGCGTGGCCGAGCCGACGGCGGAACGAGAGAACGTGGATGGTTTCGCGCACGCTGCGTCCGCCGGAGCTGCGGACGAGTCGACCGGTTTCCATCACCCGGAGCACCCGACACGGAAGCCACACTGACGACGGACGGTGCGATGAACCGACTTCTCTTCCTCTGCGTGGCCAACTCGGCACGCAGTCAGATGGCCGAGGCGCTCGCGCGCGAACTCTTCGATCCGGCTGCGAAGATCCAGAGCGCAGGCTCTTCGCCTGCCGAACGCGTGAATCGCTTCGCCGTGCTCGCATTGCGCGAGGTCGGTCTCGACGCCAGCGCGCATCGTCCAAAGCAC
>CAZDHU010000118.1:0-3445 GCA_964505355.1 uncultured Myxococcaceae bacterium
TAGCGACGCTCGCGTGCCCGGAAACGGACCTGCGCGTCTCGGATCCTTGCCCGGCCGCGCCGACGGCGGTGCAGAACCCCGATCGACCGTCCGCGTTTTCCCCGGCTTCACATCCTCGATCGATGCAACGGCCGGCTCCAGATCGCCCCCTCGCCGTCCGATGAGCCGGGCAGCGGGAGGAAGCGGGAATCGTGCACGCCGGATCCGAGGGGGAGAACGCCGTCGTGCTCGGCCCCGAGACGATCGCGCGTCTCGTCGAGTCACTGCGCGTCAATGTCGAGCGGGCACTCCGCGGGAAGCCCGCGATCGTGCGCCGTGCCATCGAATCCCTGATCGCCGGCGGCCATCTGCTGCTGGAAGACGTTCCCGGCGTCGGCAAGACCACGCTCGCTTTCGCGCTCGCCCGATCTCTCGACGCGAGCTTTCGCCGGATTCAGTTCACCAGCGATCTATTGCCCGCCGACATCCTCGGCGCCGCATTGCCCGAGATCGAGTCGGGACGGCCGAGCGGCCGCTTCGTCTTTCAGCGCGGCCCGGTCTTCGCGCACGTCGTGCTGGCCGACGAAATCAATCGCGCGAGCCCGCGCACGCAGTCCGCATTGCTCGAAGCGATGAGCGAAGGATCGGTGACCGTCGACGGCACCTCGCACCGCCTGCCGGATCCGTTTCTCGTGATCGCCACCCAGAATCCGCTCGAACACTTCGGCACGCATCCGCTGCCCGAATCGCAGCTCGATCGCTTCTTGATGCGACTGCGAATCGGCTACCCATCGCCAGAGCACGAAGCCGCCGTGCTGCGCGACGATCCCGCGGCCACCGAAGTGCCGCGGCTGCAACCGGTGATCGACGTCGCGGACGTGCGCCGGCTACGCCGCGCCTCGGAGTCGGTGAAGCTCGACGACGGCGTCGTCGAGTATCTGCTGGCGATCGTCGGCGAGACGCGCCAGCACGAGGCGATCGCGCTCGGCGTCTCGCCGCGCGGCGCCGTCGCCCTGCGGCGCGCTTCGCAGGCGCGCGCGCTCTGCGACGGCCGCGACTTCGTGATTCCCGACGACGTGCGCGAGATGGCCGTGCCCGTGCTCGCTCACCGACTCGTGATCGATCCGCACACGGCGGTGCGCCGGGGCAGCGAGGAGGTCGAGTGGCTCGTGCGCGAGATCCTCGGTCGAGTTCCCGTTCCGCTCTAGCCGCTCGCCTGCGGCGCCGGCTGCGCCCTCCGCGACGACTGCGGCCGACGCGGGCGGGCTGGGTCTTTTGCGCCCTCACCTTCGGGGTCGGCTTCGCGGCGCTCAACACCGGGAACAATCTGCTCTATCTCGTCCTGTCCGCGATGCTCGGCTTTCTCGTGCTCTCGGGCGTGCTCTCGGAGTCCGCGCTGCGCGGCGTGCGCGTCGTGCGCCGTCTGCCGCGCGAAATGTTCGCGGAACTTCCGGCGCTCGTCGCGCTCGAGATCCACAACGACCAGCGCCGCGTGCCGGCCTTCGCGCTGGTGGTCGAGGACTCGATCGACGCGGGCGGCGCGTGCGTCGCCGCGGGACGCGCGTTCGCGCTTCGGATCGAACCCGGCGGCCACGAAACGCGCGCCTATTCGATGACGCCGGCGCGTCGCGGCCCGCTCGCCTTCAGCGGCTTTCGGATCGCGACTCGATTCCCGTTCGGCCTCTTCTCGAAGTCGCTCGAAATCGATGCCCCTCGACACATGCTGGTGTACCCCGCGGTCGATCGCCTCGCCGGCATGCCCGTCCCCGTCGACGCGGAAGACGGAGGCGGCGGAACGCCGCGCGGAGCGCTCGCCGGCGAGGCGTCGGGGGTCCGCGAACATCGCCCGGGCGATCCCGTGCGCCGGATCCACTGGCCGTCGACGCTGCGCACCGGAACCCTGATCGTGCGTTCGCACGAAGCCGAGCCCCAGAGCGAGCACGAGATTCACCTGCGCACGCGCGACGAGCACGCCGGCGAGGCGTTCGAAGCGAACGTGCGCTGGGCGGCTTCGGAATGCGTGCGCCTGCTGGAAAGCGGCGCGCGCGTCGGTCTGCGTACGGATTCCCTGCGCATCGCGGCGGGCGACGGGGCGCTGCAGCGCGCGCGACTGTTGAGCGCGCTGGCGCGGGTCGTTCCCGACGCGCCGCTCGCCACGCGTGAGCGCCGGCAGACGGCCTCCGGCGCCGAGCGTGCGGCATGACCCGTCGCTCGTTTCGCGCGCCGGTCGACGAGCCGCGCCCGCTCTCGGCGGTCGGTCTGGTGGCGGTCGCGAGTGCCACGCTCGCGCTGACGGGCGAGGTCGCAACGCCGACCGTCGCGCTGCAGGCCGGGCTGCTGATGCTCGCCGTACTGCTGCGCGAGCACCGGCTCGCCTTCCAGACCCGCGCGTTCTGGCTCAACGGTGCGCTCGTCGCGATCGTCGCGCTCACGATCGGGCTCGCGCTGCGCGGCACGCCGTCGCTGGTGGCGCTCGCGCACTTCGCACTGCTCGCCTCGGGGCTGCAACTGCTCGACGCGCGCCCGCGCCGTTCCGAGTTTCTGCTGGTCGCACTCGCCCTTTTCGAAGTGATCCTCGCTTCCAATCTCACCGACAGCCTGCTCTTCGCGCCGCTGCTGGCCATCTTCGTTCCGGCCGCGGTCTGGACGCTGGTCGTGCACACGCTGCGCACGGAGGCGATCGAAGCCGGCGACCGCGAAGCAGCCTCCCGCGTGCTGACGAGCGGTCTGCTGCGCACCACGGTCGTGGCGTCGCTGCTCTCGCTGCTGCTCGCGCTGGTGCTCTTCTTCGTGCTGCCGCGCACGCAGGCCGGCATCGGGCGCAGCGGCCTGCTCGGCGGAAGCCTCGCGACCGCGGGCTTCTCGGATCGGGTCGAGCTCGGCAGCGGCGGGCGGATTCGCGGTGACACGCAGGTCGTGATGCGCGTGCGCACTCTCTCCGGGCCGACGGCCTCGCCGGATGCCAGCTACTGGCGAGGTCTCGCGTTCGATCAGTTCGATGGCCGGAGCTGGACGGTGTCGAAGGCGCGACATCGGCCGCTCGCGGGAGATCCGGAGTTCGGGCTCGAAGATCCGGAAATGCGCGCACGACCGAATCTCGTGCAGGACATCGTGCGCGAAGCCATCGATCACGGCGTGGTCTTCGCGCGCGGCGACTGGCTGCGCGTGACGGGCGCGCTCGGGCGTCTCGAACAGGACGTCGCGGGCAGTCTGCACGCCCCGCAACGCGCGCGCATGCGCGTGCGCTACGTGATCGAGAGTCGGGTCGCGCCCCGGATCCCCGACGCGCTGCGCAGCGAGCACGCGAGCCTTCCCCGCGGCGGAACCGGATCGTTGCTCGCGCTGCCGCCGCTCTCGCCCGCCATTCGGCAGCTCGCGGAAGAAGCGACCGCGGGCGCGACCACCGACGGCGAACGAGCGTTGCGCCTCGAATCGTGGTTGCGCGATCACGGCCGCTACACCGACA
>CAZDHU010000119.1:0-37161 GCA_964505355.1 uncultured Myxococcaceae bacterium
TAGAAGAAACCCTCGACCACCGGGAGTCGATCCCCGAAGACGAGGCTCCGATCGATCCAGAGCTTGCTCATCTGGTCGAGCGGAATCACCAGCAACACCGAGGCGAGAAAGATTCGAAGCTTCGGCGGCATCGCGGCGCACGCTAACACAGCGCCCTGCGTCAGAAGAGATCCCGCACCCAGCCGAGAAGACCTCTGCGCTTCTGCGACGGTTCGCCATCGGTCTTCGCACCCGAATGCGGCGTTCTCTCGGGCGACTTCGCCACCGCATCGGCGCTCGACGCGCCCGGGGGACAGGTCGCCGTGGGCTCGGTGCCCGGCAGAAACCACTCGGGATCGCGCGCTGCGCACCCGTCGTACGCAACGGCGCCGCTGTCGCGTTCGATCTCGAGGCGCACGATCTGTTCGGGCACCGCGAACGCGCCCTCGATTCTGCCGCCGGTCGCTTCTTTCATGAAGCGAATCCAGACAGGAAGCGCTCCGCTCGCGCCGGTCAGGCCGGTCGGACGGGGGCGATCGAATCCCACCCAGACGATGGTGAGCAGCTCGGGTGTGAAGCCCGCAAACCAGGCATCCCGACCGTCGTCCGTGGTCCCCGTCTTTCCTGCGACAGGGCCCTCGATTCCGGCACCTCGCACGGCGGTGGCAGTGCCCCGATCGATCACGCCCTCGAGCAACGAAATCGCGAGAAACGCCGCGCCAGGGTCGACGACCCGCTCGCGAACGACGAGTGGTCGTGCGATCGGCCGACCCGCCGGATCGAACGCGTCCTCGAAAGAAATGATTCGCGGACGCATGCCGCCCGCGGCGATCGTCGCATAGGCGCGCGCCACCTCGAGGGGCGCCACGTCCGCCACGCCGAGTGCGAGGCTGGGCACGCGCGGCAGCCGGCTCGCGATGCCCAGCCGTCGTGCGAGATCCACCAGATGAGGAACCCCGATCTGCTGCGCGAGTCGAACCGTCGGCACGTTGAGCGATCGCTCGAGCGCCTCGCGCACGCCGACTCGGCCCCGGAAGCGGTGGTCATAGTTGGCCGGCGTCCAGGCGCCGCCCGGCGCCGGAATCGAAACCGGTTCATCGAGCAGGTGACTGGCGAGCGTGATTTGCGGGGGATCGACGTCCGGCTCCAGCCCGGCCAGATAGACCACCGGTTTGAATACGCTCCCCATCTGCCGGGTGGCCTGCGTACAGCGGTCGAACTGCGACGTCGCGTAATCGCGCCCCCCGACCAGTGCGAGAACCTCGCCCGTCTGCGGGCGGAGGACGATCACGCAACCCTGAAGCTGCTGCGCGGAATCCGCGGTACGCAGCTTCGGATGCCGCTTCTCCAGATCCGCCAATCCCTCGCGCAGCGCAGTCGTCGCTGCGCGTTGCAGGCGCAGGTCGAGCGTCGCGTAGATGCGCAGTCCTTCGCTCGACAGCGCCTCGCTCGCATAGACGTCGGGAAGCTGCCGCCGGACGAAGTCGAGGAAATAACGCGCTTCCGACGGTTCGGGCGTGACCGACGACAGACGCAGCGGCTCCGCGACGGCCGCCGCATGGGTAGCGTCGTCGATCTTGCCCTGTTCGCGCATCTGACCGAGCACGATGTCGCGCCGCGCGCGCGCACGTTCGGGGTTCCGATACGGAGAGATCGCGTTCGGTCCCGGAATCACGGCCGCCATCAACGCGGCCTCGGCCACGCTGACTTCGCGCACCGACTTTCCGAAATACAGCCGCGAGGCCTCGCCCACGCCATGCACCTCGGTCGAACCGCGCTGCGCGAGATAGATCTCATTCAGATAGCACTCGAGGATCTCGTCCTTGCCGTACCGCGCTTCGACCAGCAGCGACATCGCGGCGGTTCGCAGACGACGCGCAAAGGTGCGGTCCGGCGTCAGGAAGAAGTTCTTGACCAGTTGTTCGGTGACCGTGCTGCCACCCTGCGTGACGCCGCCAGCACGCAGATTGGCGACCAGCGCGCCGACGATGCGCACGGGATCGACGCCGACGTGCTCGTCGAACCGCTGATCCTCGGCGGAAAGAACCGCGTCGACGACATGACGCGGCACTTCGTCGAGCCGAACCAGCTCGCGCTGTTCGCGATCGGGGCCGTAGTAAGAGCCGACCAGTTCCGGCTCGAGCACGACTCCGAACATCTCGCGTCCGGTCGCGACGTCGCGGATTTCCGTGATCTCGCTTCCGTCGAGTTGCAGCACCACGTCGCGCGCGGGCTCCGGCCGGCTGGGGTGCTCGAAGGCGCGGAGATGAATGCGGAGCTCACCGGGACCCGTCCGAAAGCGACCCGGCGCGAGCGGGAGCGCCGATCGCGCTTCCTCTTGATAGCCGAGCCGCGTCAGCGTCGCGCGAAGCTCGATCCGATTCGCGTCGAGGCCAGGAGAGAGCAGCGTCGGCGCCGAGAGTACTCGCGAAGGAATGCGGAACCGCTGCCCCTCGAAGCGCGCGACCACGATGTGATCGAGCCGCGCCAGCTCACCGCCGACCTCGGTTCCGAGCCAGAACGCGAGGGCCACGGCGGCCAGCAGCAAGATGCGCAGGGTGGTGGATCCGCGTCGCGGTCGCCGCGGTTGCGAGGACGCTCGCTTCGGGCCGGTCGTTCCGCGGCGGCCTGCAGGCCCTTCGGCTCGTCGCGTTCCGCTCCGTTCGTCAGCGCGCGGCACGAGAGGCCGCCCGCGCCAGCCGTTCCTCGTACGCGCGTCGCACGATCGAGAGGTCGTCGAGAAGGTGCGACAGCTCGGGGATCAGCAAGGCCTGCGGCCCGTCGCAAAGCGCTTCTTCGGGCCGCGGATGCAGATCGACGAGAACGATGTTGGCGCCCGCGATGACACCCTGCGCGGCGACGTGGAAGATGTCGAGGAGGCCCTCTGGACCCGTCGAGCGACGCCCCACCGAATGCGAAGGATCGATGCAAACCGGCAGGCGTGTCATTCGTTTCACCACCGGAACGTGGGCGAAATCGACGAAGTTCCGGTGCGGATCTCCGAACTGCGACTTCATCCCGCGCAGGCAGAACACGATGCGCCGGTTGCCACCGCTCGCGACGTACTCGCACGCGTTCAGCGATTCTTCGAGCGTGATCCCCATGCCACGCTTGAAGAGCACGGGCAGTTCGGTCTGCGCACCGACGGCCTTCAGAAGCTCGAAGTTCTGCGCATTGCGCGTCCCGATCTGCAGCATCACACCGGTCGCGTGACCCGTCGCTTCGAGCGCCGAGCGGATCTCGTCGATGTGCTGCTCGCGCGTCACTTCCATCGCGAGAATGCGAATCCCGTGGTTCCCGGCCGACTCGAACAGCCAGGGCAGGCAGGCCGCGCCGAGGCCCTGGAAATCGTACGGGCTGGTGCGCGGCTTGTAGGCGCCAGCACGTGACGTCACGATGCCGGCACGCTGGAGCGCGGCGAATGCATCGTCGAGATTTCGGCGCGTGTCGACCGCACAGACGCCGGCGAAGACGTGAAACGTGTCCTGCGAGATCCGAACTCCGTTGTACTCGAACCCGGCCGCGTCGAGTGCGCCTCCGTGGCTGCCGATCGAGCGAAACTTCTCCGTGATGCGCACGACCTTCTCGACGAAATCGAACTCTTCGAAGGGCGCGGCGGGCATCACACCCGTCTCACCGACGAGATAGATCTCGGTCAGCGACCGGGTGGCCCCCTGGATGTGATGAACCTCGGTGCGAACGCCCGGGAAGCTCTCGGCCAGTGCCGTCACCCGTCGCACTTCCGGTGACTCGGGACGGATGTCCGCCTTCAACACGATGATCATGGCTCTGTCTTCCGGGCCTGCGAACCCGGGGGCGGGCTCGGCAATGCGACGACGTCTCGCGCCGCGTTCGAAGCGCGCAGTCTAGCCCGAGCGATCGACGACGGCCGTAACGAGCGGCTGCTCGCCCCGGATGAGTCCGGGGATCGCGTGTGCAGCCCGCCGTGTCTCCCGCAAACCCGTGGCAACCGATTTCGGGAGCCGACGAGGCCCGGGCAGATCGAGCAGCGCGTCCCGTCGACTGCGCGGGCCGCGCCGAGCGCCCGGGCAACTCGGGCGACGGCTCTGCGCAGCCGATGGTGGTTGCGCGGCCGGGACCCCTCTCCGACGATGGGGGCATGGAGACGAAGAAGCTCTGGGGCGGCCGCTTTGGCGAGGCCACCAACCCGGCCGTCGAACGGTTCTCGGCGTCGATCGATTTCGATCGCCTGCTCGCCGTCCACGACATCCGCGGGTCGATCGCGCACGCCCGGATGCTCGCGCAGGTCGGGCTGCTTTCGTCCGCCGAGGTCGATGCGCTGGTCGGCGGTCTGCTGACGATTCGGTCCGAGCTCGAATCCGGCCGTTTTCCATTCGACGCTCGCCTCGAAGACATTCACATGAACGTCGAGTCTCGGTTGCGCAGTCTGGTCGGGCCGGTCGCGGGCCGCCTGCATACCGGCCGCAGCCGCAACGATCAGGTCGCGACCGACCTCGCCCTCTGGCTTCGCGCGACCACCGCCGACGCGCGGCGCGGGTTGTTGCTCCTGCGCCAGGTGCTCGTTGCGCGATCTCGCGAGCAAGTCGACACCGTGCTGCCGGGCTATACGCATTTGCAGCGCGCGCAGCCCGTGCGACTCGCCCACCACTGGCACGCGTTCGTCGAGATCTTTGGGCGCGATGCGGCGCGCCTTCGTGATTTGCGAGCCCGGATCGCGCGCAGTCCGCTCGGTGCCGGTGCGCTCGCTGGGACGACGCTGCCGCTCGATCGGGCGCACACGGCCCGGGCGCTCGGTTTCGCGGCGCCGACCGCCAACAGCCTCGACAGCGTCGCCTCGCGCGATCTCGCGCTCGAGTTTCTCGCCGTGGCCGCGATCGCGATGGTGCAGCTCTCCCGGCTCGCCGAGGAACTCGTCCTCTGGTCGAGCGCAGAGTTCGGCTTCATCGAACTCTCGGACGCGTATTCGACCGGCTCGAGCCTGATGCCGCAGAAGAAGAATCCGGACGTCCCGGAACTGGTGCGGGGCAAGAGCGGTCGCACGATCGGGAATCTGGTGGCACTGCTGACGGTGATGAAGGGCCTTCCGCTCGCCTACAACCGCGACATGCAGGAAGACAAGGAGCCGCTCTTCGACACGGCACGGACTCTCGTCGATTCGCTCGAGGTGATGGCGGGAGCGGTCGCGACCCTCCGCGTGCGGAACGAGCGGATGCGCGAAGCGGCAGAAGATCCCATGCTGCTGGCGACGGATCTGGCCGAGGCGCTCGTGCGTTCGAACGTGCCGTTTCGGGAGGCGCACGAAGCCGTCGGGCGAATCGTGGCCCATTGCGTCGAGAAGCGGCTCGACCTCCGGCGGCTGACACGGGCCGACCTGCAGGCGTTTCACCCGGCCTTCGCCGCCGACGCCAGTGCGCTCGTCGACCTCGAGCGTGCGATCGAGGCGCGATCGCTCGTTGGCGGAACCGCACGGGCGACGGTGCTTGCCGCGCTCGATCACAGCGCGGCGGAACTGGAGGCGGAGCAGGCTGCACTCGATGCGGCGGAGGAATCAGCGTGAAGCTCGGACGATGGCGCGGCAGGGTGGCGCTCGGGCTGACGATCGTGATGCTCGATCTCGCGCTCGCGGGTTGCGGGAAGTATGGCAAGCCCCGGCGAAGCGACGAGGCGGCCGCCGCGGGAGAAGCCGGGCCGGCGGCCACGACGAGCGCGACGACGAACCCCGACCCGGCAAACGGCGCCGTGCCGGAGTCGGAGCTGCGTGACGAAACCGATCCGCGACTCGACGGAAACCGGCGCTGATCGACGACGCGGGTGCGCGGCACGCCCGTTGAAGCCACGAGCGACCGGAGCGGCGCAGGCCACGTGAACGGTCGGGATGGGATCCGGAATGGAACTTCGGTTCACCAAGATGCATGGAGCCGGGAACGACTTCGTCGTTCTCGATGGCGTGCGCGACTCGCTTCCGGCGATCGAAGGAATCGCGGCGCGACTCGCCGATCGGCGCTTCGGCATCGGATGTGATCAGCTGCTGGTGGTTCGACCGTCGAAGGTGAGCGACTTCCGGATGGAGATCTTCAACACCGATGGCTCGCGCGCGGAGATGTGCGCGAACGGCATTCGCGCATTCTACGAGTTCGTTCGGAATCACGGACTCACCGATCGCGACGAGATCGGCGTCGAAACACTCGCCGGTGTGGTTCGTCCGCGTCGCGTCGCTCCCGGGCGAGTGCGGGTCGAGATGGGACGCCCGCTGCTCGCGCCCTCGAAAATTCCGACCACACTCGGCGCTGGCGACGGGCCGATTCTCGACGTGCCGCTGAACGTCGATGGCCAAACGTTCACGGTTTGCAGCGTGGGGATGGGGAATCCGCACTGCATTCTCTTCGTCGACGACGTGAGCGCAGCACCGGTGACGACGCTCGGCCCCCGCATCGAGCATCACGCCGCGTTTCCGAATCGCACCAACGTCGAGTTTGCCCGCGTGCAGAGCCGGCAGCGCATCGAACAGCGCACGTGGGAGCGTGGGACCGGCGAAACGCTCGCCTGTGGAAGCGGAGCCTGCGCCGTTGCGGTGGCTGCGATCTTGCGTGGGACGGTCGAACGCAGAGTCACCATCGCGTTGCGCGGCGGCGACCTCACGATCGAGTGGCCCGACGCCGGGGCGTCGATCGCGATGACCGGCCCCGCGGCCGAAGTGTTCGAGGGACGCATCTGCGTCGAGGAGGTGTGAAATGTTCGAGGGCGTGTTCACCGCACTCGTGACGCCGTTCCGCGACGACGCCGTCGACGAACGCGCACTGGTCGATCTGGTCGAACGGCAGATCGCGGCGGGAATCGACGGCCTCGTGCCCTGCGGATCGACGGGCGAAGCGGCGACGCTCTCGCACGCCGAACATCGGCGCGTGATCGAGGTGGTCGTCGGCGCCGCGCGTGGTCGCGTGCCCGTGCTGGCGGGGACGGGATCGAATGCCACGCGCGAGGCCATCGAGCTGACGCGACACGCGAAGGAGGCCGGCGCCGACGGCGCGCTGCTGATTTCGCCGTATTACAACAAGCCGACACAGGAAGGCGTGGTCGCGCACTATGCCCGCGTGGCGCGCGAAACCGGCTTCCCGCTGGTGGTCTACAACATCCCCGGCCGCACCCAGTCGAACCTGTTGCCGGCGACGATCGCACGTCTCGCCGAGATCGATCAGATCGTCGGCGTGAAAGAGGCGAGCGGAAGCCTCGACCAGATGGCTCACGTGATCGCTGCCTGCCCGGAATCGTTCGAGGTGCTGAGCGGGGACGACTCGCTCACGCTGCCGCTGCTCGCGATCGGAGGGCGCGGCGTGATCTCGACCACTTCGAACGTCGCACCGTCGGAAATGGTCGATCTCGTCCGCGCCTTCCGCGCCGGCGATCTCGCCCGGTCGCGCGAGCAGCACTATCGACTGCTGCCCCTCTTCGACGCGCTCTTCTGCGAAACGAATCCGATTCCCGTGAAAGCGGCGCTGGCGCTGCGCGGCCTGATCCGCGACGAGATCCGCCTTCCGCTGACGCCGATCACGGTGCCGAACCGGGATCGTCTGGAGGCCGTGCTGAAGGAGCTCGGGCTGCTGTGACGCGAGTCTGCATCATCGGCGCGATGGGCAGGATGGGAACGCGTCTGCGCGAGCTGCTGCCGGCAGAGGGCGAGCTCGTGCTCGGCGCGGCGATCGAACACGCCGCGCACGCGGGTCTCGGAGAGCGTCTCCCGCAGGACGTGACGCTCGGTAGCGACCTGAAACACGCGCTTGCCTCTTGCGACGTCGCGATCGATTTCTCGATCCCGAATGCCACGCTCGCAATGCTGCCGCTCGCGGTCGAAAGCCGAACGGGCCTCGTCATCGGCACCACCGGTCTCGACCAGGCCGGTCGCGCGGCGATCGCCGACGCAGCGCGTGCGATTCCGATCGTCTTCGCGCCAAACTATTCGGTGGCCGTGAACCTGCTCGCGCATCTCGTCCGCGAGGCCGCCGAGAAACTCGGCCCCGGTTTCGACGCCGAGATCGTCGAGCTGCATCACGCTGCCAAACGCGATGCACCGAGCGGCACGGCGCTGCGACTCGCGGAAGCGGTCGCGGCCGGTCGCGGCAGCGGTGCGCCGGGGCGTTTCGTGTCCTCACGAGAAGGCGAAGTGGGCGCGCGCGTCCCGGGTTCGGTGGGCATCATGGCGCTTCGCGGCGGAGACAACCCGGGCGAACACACGGTGATGTTTCTCGGCGCGGGCGAGCGAATCGAGCTCACGCATCGATCGATGACGCGCGATCACTTCGTGCGCGGTGCCCTTCGCGCCGCCGCCTGGGTGGGCACTCGATCGCCCGGCCTGTACGGCATGGACGACGTTCTCGGCCTGCGCTGAAGCCGTCCCGAACGTTCGACGGCCCCGAACCGCGATGCGGGTTCGGGGCCGTCCGTTCGGTACCTGCGCTCGCGACCGCCGTGCGGACGGCGAGACGCGGCTCGCTCAGCAGTTGTAGTAGAGCTCGAACTCGTGCGGATGCGGCCGCAGGCGCACGGCATCCACTTCGTTTTCGTGCTTGTACTCGACCCAGGTTTCGATCGCGTCTTCGGTGAAGACGTCCCCCTTCATCAGGAAGTCCTTGTCGGCTTCCAGCGCCAGCAGCGCCTCGTCGAGGCTGCCCGGCATCGAGGGAACGTTCTTCCGCTCATCGGCCGAAAGGGCGTAGATGTTCTTGTCGAGCGGCTCACCGGGATGGATCTTGTTCTCGATGCCATCGAATCCGGCCATCGCCATCGCGGCGAACGCCAGATACGGATTGCACGAGGGATCCGGGAAGCGCACCTCGATGCGCTTCGCCTTCGGGCTGGGCGAGTACATGGGGATGCGGATCGCCGCCGACCGGTTGCGGCTCGAGTACGCGAGGTTGACCGGCGCCTCGTATCCGGGAACCAGCCGCTTGTAGCTGTTGACCGTCGGGTTGGTCAACGCGGCGAGAGCCCGCGCGTGCTTGAGAATCCCACCGATGTAGTAAAGAGCGGTATCCGACATGCCCGCGTAGCCGTTGCCGGCGAACAGCGGCTTGCCGTCCTTCCAGATCGACTGGTGGCAATGCATGCCCGAACCGTTGTCCTGGAAGAGGGGCTTCGGCATGAAGGTCGCCGTCATGCCGTGCCGCTTCGCGACGTTCTTCACCACGTACTTGTAGAGCATCAGCATGTCGGCCATCTCGACGATCGGCGAGAACTTCATGTCGATCTCGGCCTGACCGGCGGTCGCCACCTCGTGGTGCTGTGTCTCGATCGCGATGCCACAGGCTTCCATCACCAGACACATCTCGGTGCGGATGTCCTGCTGCGTGTCCTGCGGACCGACCGGGAAATAGCCTTCCTTGTGACGGATCTTGTTCCCGAGATTCGGCCGGCCGTAGTCGTCCTCGGAACCCGTGTTCCAGGCGCCCTCGACCGAGTCGATCTGGTAGAAGCCGTGGTTCGGCCCGCTGCCGAAGCGTGCTTCGTTGAAGATGAAGAACTCGGCCTCGGGGCCGAAGAAGATGGTGTCGCCGATGCCCGAGCTCTTCAGATAGTTGAGCGCCTTCTTCGCGATCCATCGCGGGTCGCGCGAATAGTGCTCACGCGTGATCGGGTCGACGATGTCGCAAACGAGCGACAGCGTCGGATGCTGTGTGAACGGATCCATGATCGCCGTCCCGGGATCCGGAATCATCAGCATGTCGCTGTTGTTGATCGCCTGCCAGCCGCGGATCGACGACCCGTCGAAGCCGTAGCCGTCTTCGAACGACGACTCTTCGAGCTGATGGATGGGATGCGAGACGTGCTGCCAGATGCCGGGGTAGTCGGTGAACTTCAGATCGACCATCACGGCACCATTCTTCTTGGCGAACTCGAGCACTTGCTTGGCGTTCATGGAACCATCTTCCTCTCTGGGCTCTTTGGGGGTGGGAGGGCGACGTCAGACCGCTTCGGGCCCACGTTCACCCGTACGGATTCGGATCACTTCTTCCATGGGGAGGACGAAGATCTTGCCGTCACCGATTCGACCGGTGTTGGCTGCCTGACAGATCGTCTGCACGACCTTGTCCGCCAGATCGTCCGTCACCGCGATCTCCAGTTTGATCTTGGGCAGGAAGTCGACGACGTACTCGGCGCCGCGATACAGCTCCGTGTGTCCCTTCTGCCGGCCGAAGCCTTTCACTTCGGTCACGGTCATTCCCTGCACCCCGATTCCGTTCAACGCCTCTTTCACTTCATCGAGCTTGAACGGTTTGATGATCGCTTCGATTTTGCGCATCGCGCTCTCCTCGTTGCTCCGGTGGCGCCCATGGCACGCCCCGGGGCGCTCACGGTATCACGTTCCGGCTGCCGTGTGCGTGCGCCGGCCCGGTCGGGCCGGCGTACGCGCTCAGTGCCCCTGCTCCTGGGTTGCGAATGCCAGTGCGTTCTGAGCGGCCGCCCCGTGCGGCGCCCGTTCGAGATGCGCGCCCGCCCCGAAACCACCGCTCGTGGTGACGTACGCGCTTTCGCTGTGCTCGGACAGGTCGAGCCCGCCGGCTTCCGATTCTTCGTCCACTCGCAGGGACCCGAAGAACAGCTTCAGCGCGGTCAGAATCACGAAGGTCGCGGCCGGAGCGAAGACGGCGGTGAAGAGAACACCCTTCAGCTGGATCATGATTTGTTGCGCCTGCGTTTCGACGCCGGCGCCGAGCGTCGCTGCGAAGAGCCCGGCGGCGATGGCGCCCCAGGTGCCGCCCACGCCGTGAACCCCGAAGGCGTCGAGCGAGTCGTCGTATCCGAAGATCGGCTTCAGAAACGTGACGGACGCGTAGCAGATCACCGAAACCCCGATGCCGACCAGCATCGCGCCGAGCGGAGTCACGTTTCCGCAGGCAGGAGTGATCGCGACCAGCCCCGCCACGGCCGCGGTCGCCGCACCGAGCGCGGTCGGCTTGCCGCGATGCACCCACTCGATCAGCGCCCACATCACCGTCGCCATCGACGCCGCGGTGCTCGTGTTCAGGAACGCGAGGGCCGCGAGGGGGCTCGCCGAAAGCGCGCTTCCCGCGTTGAACCCGAACCAGCCCGTCCAGAGCAGGCCGGCGCCCATCAGACAGAGCGGCAGGCTGTGCGGAGCCATCGGCTCGCGGCCAAACCCGCGCCGCTTACCGAGCATGATCGCCGCGACGAGCGCCGAGAACCCGCTCGACATGTGGACGACCATTCCGCCCGCGAAGTCGATCGCACCGGCTTTGAACATCCAGCCTTCGCTCGCCCACACCATGTGCGCGATCGGGCAGTAGACGACGAGCAGCCAGACCGTGATGAAGGCCACGAAGGCGCTGAACTTCATTCGCTCGGCGACCGCCCCGATGATCAGGCCGGGCGTGATGATCGCGAACATCGCCTGAAACATGACGAAGATGTATTCGGGGATGTTTCGCGGCGGCGAAGCGAAGTTCGCGACCACGGAGTCGAGCGTGACTCCCGACAGACCGACCTTCGAGAAGTCGCCGATCCACGCGTTGCCCGTACCGAACGCGAGGCTGTACCCGACGAGGATCCAGACCACGCCGACGATCGCCGCGCAGGCGAAGCACTGCACGAGGATGTTGAGCACGTTCTTCGCGCGCACCAGCCCGCCGTAGAACAGCGCGAGCCCGGGCAGCGTCATCATCAACACCAGCGCCGAAGCGACGATCACCCACGCCGTGTCGCCGCTGTCGATCGCTTGCACAGCCGCCTCTTCCGCGGCGGCCGAGAACGCCGCGAAGACGATCGCAGGAAATGCAACCAGCGAAGCGAGCCGGCCGGACAAAGCAGGTCGTGAATCGGAAGTCATCATCTCAGCTCCCTGAATGCACCCGAAGTCGGCTTCGGGCATCGTTCGAACCAGGCTCCGAGTTCGCCCTTGCGGCGGTTCGGATTCCGTCTCCGCCCTGCATTTCGCAATCGGCGTGCCACTCGCGGAACCCGGCGCGGGCTGCGCAGAGCAGCCCCGGGCCGCCTTTCGCACAGGGGCCGCCTGCGAATCGGGCACCGGTGCCCGATTCGCAGGCATTCGAGGGCGCGCCGGCAGAGATCCCTTCGGATCCGGGCGCCTCGTCGCGTCGGATCGTCCGGCGGAAGCGGAATGGAGGTTGCATTCGCATCGCGGCGATGTCGGAACGCGCAACCCGCCGAGAAGAAATGCTGCTCGCCTCGTCGCTCTTCGAAGATCTCGACCGCGAGCTTTCGCGGAGCGAAGGGGCTCCGCAGCTCACGCTTCGCCGCTTCGTCGAGCTCGCGGAGGCATGCCGAATCGCCGCCGCGTTGCGCGAGCATCGCGGGAACCGTTCCGCAGCGGCGCGCTCGCTCGGCATCGGAAGGCGCACGCTCTACTCGAAGATGGAACGCCTCGGGATTCGCCCTCTCTGGGCCATGAACGGAGACGACGTTCCGCATCGCTGATCGGCCGGAATGAAGCGGCTCGATGAACTGAGAAGGCCGCGACGGTTTCCCGTCGCGGCCTTCGTTTCGATGCACGTCTGTCGTCGGTACCCGTCGCCGGCCGACTCCCGGCCGGCGACGCGCGGTCAGAACTTGTAAATCAGCTCTGCCGCCAGCGTCTGCTGGCTCCGCTGCAGGTGGGTACCGGCGATGCTGCAGCAGTCGGAATCGCCACGGAAGATGCGATCCATGCCGCTCTCGAGCTGGCCCTGATCATGCCGGAACTCGGCCCGCGCCAGCAGGTTTTGCGTCAGCGCGTAGTCGACCGTCGCGGTGACTTCGTACACCGTCGCGCGCTCGCCAACCACGCTCACGCCACCGGGGTTGAAGAACTGGCTTTCGATGTCACGGATCCACTCACCGCGCATCCCGACGCCGAACCGATCGGTGACGGCATAGCGGCCAGCGATCGCGAAGCCATACCAGAAGTCGTCGGGCTCACGAAGCACGGCACCGGCCGTGTCGTACTGCTGCCAGCCGAAGTCGGCGTTGGCGTACATCGACAGCGCATCGGTCGGCTTCAGGTTCAGCACCAGATCGAGCAGTCCGCGCTGGTTGCTGTTGTCGTTCACCGATTCGTTGGAGCCGTAGTAGCCGTTGACGCCGAGCGACCACATGTCCTGGCTGTAGCCGAGGCGCGCGTGCAGTCCCTTGTTGTCGTTCAGATCGGGACCGTTCGAGGGATCCCAGCCGTTGACCAGCCCGAGTCCCCAGTCGATGCCGCTCTCGTACTTCTTCGACACCATCACGCCGAGGTGCTCGTAGGGAATCGCGTTGGCGAAGAGCAGCGAGCGCGAGATGTTGAAGTTCGCCGGCGAGTCGATCACCTCGGCGCCGTGGATCGTCTGGAACAGACCGGCCTGCAGCTTGATGTCCACGTTCGGAATCAGGTACTGCACGTACGCCTGCGACAGGTGCACTTCGTTGCCGTCGCCGACGCCGTTCGCGTCCGAACCGATCCCGCCGTCGGTGATCGCGTTGAGGATGCGAGCCGTCTTCCCGAAGTAGATGTCACCGCGGAAGCCCGCGCGCTGATCACGGCTGACCGGACGCTCGAGCTGGAACTTGAGCTGGTCGAGCGCAAAGCTGTTCGAGTCGGTATCGAACGCGCGCAGGCCGTTTCCGTTCAGGTTGCCCGTCGACGACGAGCTTCCCTTGCCGGGTCGATTGAAGTTGTAGTTGTAGGACGTGCTGACGTGACCGCCGATCTCGAGCGTCTCGAGAAACGCGGCGATTCCCGACGCGCTTCCATCGCGCGCGAGGCCAGCCTTTTCGATCAACTCCTGCTGATCACTGGCGCGCTGCTGCGTCGCCTCGAGCTGATCGGTCGTCGCTTGCAGACGATCTTCGAGTTGACCCATTCGCTCCTGCATCTGTTGCAGTTGCGTTTGTACGTCGTCCGCGCCGGCTACGACCGGCATTGCCAGTAGTCCCGTCGAGGCAACCGAAAGAACGATCGAACGAATACGCATGGAAAAGACCCCCCTGCGGCTTTTTGTACCGGGAACGTGGCGCGCGGGCAAGAGGGGAGCGGATTCGACGTCGAAATGCCAGAGCGATCGAACCGCGCTCGCCCGCGCGTTTTGCTTCTCTGCCACATTCCGCGGACCGAAGCAATCGGCCGCGATGCTCGACGATCGAATTGTTCCCGTGCGTTTCGACACGAAACACGCGGCGTGTTGGGTGAGGTCGCGGCATCACGATCCGTCTCGTTCGGAAATCAGCGAGTCTCTCTCTGCTCGATTGTGCGGGGACAAGCACACGAAACGGCACTCGAAGGACGCAGAAACAAATCTGCGGCGTAAACGTGATGGAGATCGAATTGGATGCGCCATCACAGGTTCGTGCGACTCGCCTCGGCGATGGCCGAACGTTCGTTCTTCTGGCACGTGGTCGTAGTGCGGCGACCACGCGATTCGCGCCGATGCCCGCTCCCTCAGACCTCGCCGTGCGGTGTAACAAAGGGCAACGGGTGCACGACCGCCGCCGCCGGGCCCGCCGCGAGCCGCGTTCCCGGCGCGTCGTGCGGACGGCGGACGAACCCGAGCGCGATCACGCCTTCGCTCGCGGACCGGACGACACTCGTCAGCTCGCCAACCACGTGCCCCTCGCATTCGAGCGCGGTGTTTCGCGCAGGAAGCGGGTCGCCTTCGATCGCGAGCCCGACCATCAGATGGGTGGCTCCTCCGCGAGAGTGCATCCGCGCCACGACTTCTTGCCCGGTGTAACAGCCCTTGGTGAACGAAACGGCGCGCTCTTCGAGGCGCACTTCAGCCGGCAGTACCTCCCGCGTCAGTTCGGTTCCCGTGCGCGGTGTTCCCGCTTCGACACGCAGGATCTCGAGTGCGTCTCCATCCGCCTCGACGAGGCCCCGGCTGCGTCCGGCTTCGCGCAATCGACGCAGAATCTCCGCGCGAGGCTCGCGCGGAACGAGCAGGCGCCACGCTCGCTCCCCACTCCAGCCGTGCGCAATCGCCATCACCTGCTCACCAGCCGCTGAAACGTCGCGCGCGGAATCTCGCGGGCAGCCGTCGAGCGACTCGCGCAGCACGGAATCTGCGGCAGCAGCGAGAATCTCGGTCGACTGCGGACCTTCGAGCTGGAGCGTGCAGTAGCGCATGCTCTCGTCTTCCAGCGCCACGTCGTCGGCGACGATCGTGCGCATCAGATGTTCTCGCGTCGCCTCTGCCACGGGGCTCGCGAACTCGAGCAAGAAGCGATCGGTCGCGCGAGCGACGACGAGTACGTCCGCGACGATCCGTCCCTGGCGCGTCAGCACGAGTCCGTAGCTTCCATTTCGTTCGCCGCTCGCATCGATCGCGGCGAGATCGGTCGTCACCACACCGTTCAACCAGCGACGCGCATCGGATCCGCGCACCATCCACACCGCGCGGTCGGGAAGCTCGACGAGCAGGGCGCTGCGACGAGCCTCGCGCGCGGCCGCGGCCGGATCGATCAAGCGTGCACTCCTGGCTCGCTCGTCGCGGCGATGCCGTCACGGGAGCTCGTCACGCGTTCTGCACGAAGAGCCTGCTCGAGACGCCAGCGCTCGAAACAGCGGGTCGCTGCCTCGTAGTCGGCTTCGTTGTCGATGTCGATGGCGCAGCCGCCGATCTCGGTGGCGACGAACGCGAACGTCGTGCCGAGCAATCCGCTGATGGCGCGTTCGATTCGAGAAATCGGAATCGTCCACCGCAGCCAGTCCGAGAGCCGGCGCCAGCCGCGACGATCGGCGAGCGCTGCGAGATGCATCAGCGCGTAGTACGCGACGATGGCGAAGCCGCCCTGCTCGCTGCGAAGCAGTCGCCAGGCCAGCGCGATGATCGGACCGATCTGCTGCTGATAGCGATGTCGGTACATCTCTTCGATGTAGTGCCGGTTGCGGAGGCGCCCGGGTTTGACGAGGTGCAGGTTGCTCTGACGGAAGCGTCCCTCGCGTGTGTTGAAGCAGACCATGCGGATCCCGGGATCTCCCGGCGCCGCGGGCGCGAACGACTGCATCGACTCTTCGGTCACGAGCCCGAGCGCGTAGTCGACGCCTCGTGCGAAGCCGCGCCGTACGAAGAGGGAGATTTCGTTCGCCGTGCCGAACGGGATGTCACCCGAGACGTAGAGGACGCGCGTATCGAGTTCGTCGCCAGCCGGTTCTCGGTCTGCTTCGACCACACCGGGGATCACGCTTCGAAAGCTGTACCAGGCGTTCTCGTAGAGCGTGTTCTGCTGCGGAACGAGGTGCAGCGGTTTTCGAATCAGGGGCCGAAACGCGGGATCTCCGAGCGTTTCTGCGAGCCTCGCGGTGTCACCGATCACCAGCACTTCCGAGACTTCGGGCACGTCCTGCAGCGCGCGAACGACGTGCGCCACCATCGGCAGAGAACCGATCCGCAAATAGACCTTGTTCGCACCGTGAATCGCGCGCGCGGCGCCGCGGTCTCCCGCCGCGACGATCGCGACGACCGGGTGGACGGCCTCTCCCACCGCTCGGCGCTCAGCTCGCAGCGTCCTCGAGGATGAAGACGATCCGGAGCGTGACGAGGAACTCGACGATCTTGCCATCCTCGACGCGCGCCTTCTCTTCGACCACCTCGAGGCCGGTGATGTGCCGCAACGTTCGGCGCGCACGATCGAACCCGCGCTCGATCGCATCCTGCCAGCCGAGCGGCGACGTCGCCGTGATCGTGGACACCGAAGCGATGGCCATGCGCCCTCCGTACTCTTGCCGTTCACCAGTGAAGCAGCGTGTCGGGCGCCATCTCGAACTGCAGGCGCAGTCGGACACGGTATTCCCGAATCTCACCTTCTCCGACGGCGATTTCTTTGTCGATCACCTCGATCCCTTTGATCCCGCGCAGCGTACGGTTCGCACGCTCGATGACCGTACGCGCGGCGTCCTCGAACCCGAGAGGCGACGTTCCGATCAGTTCGTTGATCTTCTCGATCCGCACCGGAGCCTCCCGATCAGCCGGCCGCGGCCGCGCCGGGACCGAGGAGAACGGCCTGGTCGACGTCGCCGCGCGGCTCGATCGCGATCACGCCGCGCGCTTCGAGAACGTCGAGGTGGCCGATCACTTCGGACATCACGAGCATGATCTGGCCGGTGATCGCACGCGGAAACATCTTCGCCGCAATCTCGAACGGCGTCCGCGGGCCAGCGGCCAGCATGCGTTCGAGTTGAAGTGAGCGCTTGTCGTGGTGGAGCCGATAGCTGGCGATCAGGGCGCGGTGATCGTGGATGACGTCCCCGTGGCTGGGGAACGTGATCGCACAGTCGAGTTCTTCCACCCGCTCGAGCGATCGCAGGAACCGGATCAGGCTTCGCGGTCTCGGCTCGCCGTCTGCACGAGGGAACGCGAGCAACGGAACCGGGGAGATGTCGGGCAGCAGATGGTCGCCCGAGAAGAGCGTGCGGGTGTCGCGCTCGTAGAAGACGATGTGTCCTTCGCAGTGGCCCGGGGTTTCGATCACTTCGAGGACGAGATCGCCCGCCTCGACTCGATCCCCCTCGGCCAGCACCACGTCGACATCGACCGCTTCCTGCAGCACGCGCGCGACCGCCGCCATGCCTCCGTCGTTTCGCGCGATCTCCTCGGGCACACCCCAGCGGCGGAATGTCCGCAGCACGTCGTCCGCGCGATCCGCGGTCGGATTCCACCCGGTGCGCATGCGCTCGGCTTCGATCGCCGAGGCGTAGATCGTCGCGCCCGACAGGTCTCGCAGCCGCTTCGCCTGCCCGAAGTGATCCATGTGGGCATGCGTGACGAGAATCCGCGTCAGCTGCTCGAGCGAGAATCCGTATTCCTTGAAGCCGCGACGAATGGCATCGAAGGCGTCGTTCGTCTTCACGCCGGTATCGATCAGAGTGAGCTGCTCGGAACCCTGTGCCGGGAGGATCAGATAGGCATTGACGTCGCCGACCGGAAACGGGGTCGGCGTCGGGAGCCGGCCGATGCGTCCAAACCGGTTGCGCTCGACCCAGGTGCGGCCATCGCGTGCGCTGGTGGTGGGGCCGGATTCGGTCACGAAGTTCCTCGCCGGATCGGCCCATTCTATGAGCATCACCCGCTGCCGGCCACGCCGGACGCGTCGGCACGCGCGGGCGGTTCCTGCTCGCGCGACGCTGCCCGCGTGGAAACGAAACGAGGGCGCGACGTTCTCGACTGCGTCGCGCCCTCGCTGATCTGGTTGGTGGAGCCGAGCGGGATCGAACCGCCAACCTCCGCGTTGCGAACGCGGCGCTCTCCCAGTTGAGCTACGGCCCCAAAGCGGAGCGGGAGGCTAGCCCGGATCACCCACGAGCGCCCGACTGCGAACGCCGGTCGCGCCGGATCGTCGCGACCTGTTCCCCCCCCCGGCGCCCGATCGCTCGAAACCGAAAAAGTTCTGCCGCCCGTTCAAGCCAGCCCGAGTGAGCGGTCGATCGCGTCGGTATCCGTGTTTTCGAACTGCAGGATCTTCAGCTCCTCGAAGGCGGTCCTGACCCGCGGCGTCAGCAGCCCGAGCTTCTTGATGTTCGGCACGACGCGCGCGAAGAGCAGCTGGCGGAACATCTGCATCATCGGCGATTCGAGCATGATCTGGCGCCCCTCGTCGGCCGGCAGACCGAAGTACCCGAGCACGTCCTCGCCGACGAGCCGATCTCGCATCAGCTGACAGGCCTCGATCACGAACTCCTCGCGTTCCGCTCGTTCCGTCTCCGGCATGTCCGTGTAGTAGTCGCGGAGCGAGAGCACACCAAACGCGACGTGGCGCGACTCGTCGCGCATCACGTAGTGGATCAACTCTTTGACCAGCGGCTCGTTCGCCATCTGGTACATGTTGGCAAACGCTGCCATCGCGAGACCTTCGACGAGGATTTGCATTCCCAGATACTTGAAGTCCCAGCGGGCTTCGAGAAGGATCATGTCGAGCAGCTTCTTCAGGTTGGCGTTGATCGGCCACTCCCACTCGAGCTTCTCGCGCAGATAGCGGCTGAACACCTCGACGTGACGGGCTTCGTCCATGGTCTGGGTCGAGGCGTAGTACTTCGCATCCATCCAGGGGACGGCCCCGACCAGCTGCGAGGCCGTGATCAGCGCGCCCTGCTCGCCGTGCATGAACTGCGAGAGCGACCAGGCGAGCTGAGCGTGCTGGAACCGCATGACTTCCCTGGTTCCCAGCTTCTTGAACGGTGCCCAGTCTGCGAACGGGTTGAAGGCCTGCGGGATGATCTCGCTTTCGGGATCAACCGGTGTTTTCCACGCGAGCTGTTGTGTTCCATTCCACTGTTCTCGCTTGGCCTTTTCGTACAGATCCAGCAGACCTTCCTTCACGCTTCCGTAGTTCCAGACGTAACTGGTGTCGAACGAAGTCAGGATCGTGTCGAGTTCGGCGTCGATCGCGGTGCGAGTCGGCGCGAGGGCAGTCGCGGTCATCCGGAACCTCCGAGGGATGGATCGCTGCGGGCGGAGAGGAGCGGCGGCACCCGCAGGCCAATGGGCTCCGCGCAGCCTACGACCGGGCGAGAAGACAAAGCAAGAAGAATTCGACGTCGAGTTCGGATTTTTTCTCGGGCCCACACGGCTCACGGTAGACTCACGGCCAACGAGGACGACCATGACCCGCTCGGAACTGGCGGACCGACCCACCCGGACCCCGAAACAGGCCCGCAGTCGACTGACACGCGAACGCGTTCTCGATGCTGCGGTCGCGTGTTTCGAATCGCACGGATATGACCAGACGACGACCGCCCAGATCGCCCAGGCGGCGTCGATCGGAGTCGGCACGCTCTACAGCTATTTCGCGGACAAGCGCGCGATTCTGCTCGAACTGGTCGGGCAGAGCGTGGAGCAGATCGCGGAGTCCATCCTCGCCGGGCTGCAGCCGGCGAACTGGCGTGGCCGCGGCGTGCGCGAATGCGTTCGCGAGTTGATCGACCTGACCGTTCACAGCCAGCGCTTCCGCCCGGGCTTCCAGCGGATCATGTGGGAGCGTTACTTCAAGGATCCCGGCTTTCGTATCCACTCCGAGGCGATCGAGGCCCGGGTGCGCGAAGCGCTGGCTCACCTGCTCGAGGCGATGCGCGGCGAAGGCCGGGTCCGGATCGAAGACGCCCCGACGGCAGCCTTCGTCGTACTGACTGCGGTGCAGTGGATGGCCACCCGAATCGATCTCGGCAACGCGAACGTCGATGCGAGCACCGCGGTCGATCATGCGACGGACATGATCACCCGATTCCTGTTTCGGGACACTGAGACGTGAGAGAGCTGCGGCGCCTGCGAGCCATCCGCGCGGCGACTCGCGAAGCCCCCCGCAGGGGAGACCGGACCGAAAGGAGAGGCACATGCGCTACGGGGTCGCGGGCTTGCTGATCGGATCGATCGTGGCGCTGGGCCTCGCCCGGATCGCGGGTGCGGTCGACGGCGTATACGAGATCCATCCCGCGTGCGTAGCCACCGGCTGCTTCGCCGGAGATGCACCAGGATTCCCCGTCACGATTTCATCCCCCGGCAGTTACCGCCTGACCGGCAATCTGATCGTTCGTGATGCGCTGACGCCCGCGATCAAGGTCGCTTCCGACCTCAACGACGTGACCATCGATTTGAACGGCTTTTCGGTCTCGGGCCCCACGATCTGCTCGGGCTACCCGATCACGTGCGATCCGAGCGGATCAGGAATCGGCATCGACGCACAGAACTCGCTGCGGGTCACCGTTCGCAACGGCGTCGTTCGAGGTTTCGGGCTGATGGGCATGTTGCTCGCCGCCCAGGCGCGAGTGATCGACGTCTCGGTCGACGGCAACGGCCAGACGGGGATCGGCGCCGGCGCTGGCTCCGTGATCGAGCGCTGCGTCGCCTTCAGCAACGCAGGACGGGGCATCGACTGCGGCGATTGCGTGATCCGGAGCAACACCGTCCGAGGCAACGTGGCCGAGGGAATCCGCGGCTCCTCGGGTAGCGTGGTCGAGGGCAACTCGATCACTGCGAACGGCGGCGTGGGGATCAGCCTCGACGTCGGCGCGAGCGGCTACCTCGGCAACGTGATCAGCGACAACAACGGCGGCAACGCGCACCCCCAGGTCTCGGGCGGCATCGAACTCGGCAAGAACCTCTGCGGACTCGACGCGATCTGTCCGTGAGCGGGTTGCCGGGAACAACGTGACGCGGCGCCGCCAGAGGCCACGCGGAGCGGAAGTCACGCGCAGCCGCGGCCGGAAGGCCGCGGCTAACCATGGAGCGCGGCGTGGCCTCCGGCGGCGCCTGCTACGCGCACGTGGATCAGATTTCAGGCAACCCTGTGCGCGATGTGGCGACAGGGATCGACCGAGCATCACGACGCCGGAATTGCGCCGGGTTGCGCCGAGACCGGCTGCAACGTGCGTTGAAACCAGTCGACGAGGATCGGCCCCACCCGTGCCGGGGCTTCGAGATTCGGCACGTGTGAGGAGTCGATCTGCCGGAACTCCTTCCTGCCCGTCACCGCATCGAAGAGAAGCTGGGACTGGCTCTGCGGCTGAAGCCGATCGTGTGTCGCCGCGAGAACGAGCAGCGGACTCGTCAGTCGACCCGCCGATTCGAGTGCGTTCCATGCAAAGAGATCCTCGATCGTGGATGGTGCGAGCCGGCGCGCATCGGAGATCGACGCATCTGCCGCGACGCGGGCAATCACGATCGGATCCGAAAGGATCAGCGAATAGGGCTCGAACCAGTTCACGCTGACGCGGATCGACGCGAGACGGCTGATTCCTTTCAGCACCCGAAGCAGTGCTCGACGCGTCGCAGTCACGGCGAAGTCCGCGACCCGGGTGGGACATCCGCTGGCAACGAGACTCGCCACGCGGCCATCGACCGCGGCGAGATGTACGCCGGCGATCGCCCCAAGACTGTTCCCGAACACGCCGATCGGCCCGGCCGTGCGCTCCCGCACGAAATCGATCGCCCGCTGGCCATCCTCGACGAGATCTTCGAGCCGCCAGACGCCGCGCGGACCTTCACTTCGTCCGTGGCAACGGAAATCGAACGCGAAGCAGCCGAAACCCGCGGAAGAAAGCAGGGGCGCCAGCGCGTCGAATTCGAAGCTGTGAAAACCAAGCCCGTGCAGCAGCAGGATCGTCGGTGCGTCCTGACGCCCCGACCAAAGCCTGCCGAACAGTCGCTGCCCGGCTGAAGCGAAACGAACCACTTCCGGCTCGCCGTCGGTGACGACTGCCCTCATTCGCGGCTCCGTGCGATGCGAAGCAATTCGACCCCGAGCCAGGCGTGATAGAACGTCCCGCCGACGAGAGCGCCGATCGCAGTTCCTGCGATCGCGATCGGGACGCTGTGGAGGGTGATCCCGGCGAGCGCGGCGAAGAAGCCACCCGTCTCGAGGGCGCATGCCAGAATGAAGCCGCGGGGCATGCGGCGCTTCTGCTGAGAGGCCACGGCAACGATGGTGACCCAGAAGCCCATCCCGCCGAACATGAACCAGCCGACCCAGTTGAGCGGAACCTTCGGATCGACGGCCTCGAGCGCGCCGCGCGTGATCTCTCCGCCGGTCTGATAGGCGGCGACGAACGACGGCAGTTCGCAGAGAAACCACGTGTAATACGCGGCGATCACACCGAGAGAAAGCAGCGCCACGTTCCGGCCGAAGGCGACCCACGCGGTGGTCGTGTCTTCGAGAAATGCTCCCGTTGCAGGGACCACCGCGCCGAGGCCGAGTACCGACAGCGCGAGCAGCGAGATTCCGAGCACCGTCAGCGGAACGGGATGGGCGGCATGAAACAAAACGAAGTCGGCGGTTCGGGCACTCATCTCCGCGAGCGGAAGATTCATCGCCGCGATCGACGCGGTGACGTAAGCCAGCGACTGAAGCAGCGATGCGATGCCGCCGCAGCGCGCGAGGCTGACGGTCAGCGGCGGATGAATGAGATCGGCGTGGGAAGCCATCGCAGTTTCTCCTTCTTCGAGCAATCGAGATCCTCGACCGCATGAGACTGCGTGCGTCCGGCCGATCTGGCTTGAACAAACCCGCTACGGGCCCGGCGCCACGATCCAGCGCGCACCCCGCGTGATCTCCGAGGGCACGAGACCGAACATTCGACGAAAGGTTCGGGTGAGGTGCGCCGCGTCCGCGAAGCCCGCCACGCAGGCGGCCCGCGAGAGCGGCTCGCCCTGCGCGAGCGCGCGCGCTGCACGCCCGAGCCTGAGCCAGCGCACGTACGTCTGCACGGAGGTGCCCAATTGTCGATTGAAGAGATGAGAAAATCGGCTCTCGGAGATCCCCGTTGCCCGCGCGAGCAGTCCGACGCTCACACGCCGGTCGAGAAGACCGGGAAGCATCCCGAGCGCCGCGAGAATCGCCCGGTGCCTGTCTCTCCGCCCCCCGGACGGCGCCGGGTGCGGCGGCACGAGGCGGCGGACGAGCGACTCCGCATCGGCCCACGACCCCGGCTCGTCGATGCGGAGTCGGGCGATCCCGTCACCGCGCCGGCGCCATTCCCGAGCCGATGGCGTCGGTTCGGTCTCATCAGACGACATCCATCGCCCGATTGCCGAATCGGGGTCGACGTACAGCAAGAGCACGCGTTCCGTGTAGCCTTCGCTCGCGTGGCGAGTGTCCGGCGGCACGACGGCCGCTTCGCACCGAACACCGCCGCGCTCGTCGCCGCGAAGCGACATCGAACCGCGGAGCACGCGAACGAATTGCACGGCGTGATGTGCGTGGCCAGAGGCCGGACCCGCAGGCCCCGCGTAGAGCAACCAGCCGGATCCGAGAAACAACGTTCCGCGCCAGGTCGGGTTCTCGACGGAATCAATCACGATCTTTTCCGGCGACGTTCGATCGCCCGGCGCTGATCGAGATGCATGATCTCGTCGCCGGGGAGCGTTCATCGGATGCGCGCTCCGAGGCAGAAGCGCGAAGGGAGCGCGCGGGACCCTGCGTCTCTGGTCCGCGGCCCTCCCGGCCGCGCGAGTGAAGTCATCGCAACACACGTCGACGCAGGGCATCCGCGTAGAGGACGGTGAGGCGGTTCGGGGGCCGGCTGTTCGCGACGGATCGATCGTTCCTCCGGTGGTCTTGCGAGTCTCGTCGATGCGCATCCGCCGAGTCCGTGACAGCGGTATCGACTTCTTCGACCACAGCACGGGCTGGCAAAGGTTGGATCTTCGCTTCGGGCAATCGTTGACATCGTCGACCGACGACACGCGGGCGGACATCGCGATGGGCCGCGCAACACCGACGGCGAACTCGGCGGGCATTGCCGCACACGGCGGTCCGGCCGGGAGAACCGCGTCGCAGCGCCGCCAGCCGAACGGGAAGCCACTCGAACGCAGACGCGAGCAGTCCGCTCACGGCGACGCGGGGGGCCCATCTTCGAGAATCGACGTACGCACCGTCGGGACCCCGACGCGGAAGAACGCGACCTTCTCGGCTGCGTGACAGGCATTGCAGCCGGCGGTGAGCAGTTCGAAGCGCTGGTCGAAGAGCGCGTCGTCCCGCGCTGCGATGGCCTGCTCTACGCCCCCGAGAGAGCCCGCGAGGAACGGCTGCATCGCGGGCCCGCGCTTCGGGCGCCGCTCGACCGCGAGCTCGAACACCAGTCGAATCTTCGCGGCCTGGTAGGCAGCAGCCTCCCAGTTGCGAGCCGTCCCTGCGTAGTACAGCTCGGCATAGCGCACGCCACCCTCCACCATCGCGACATCGAGGCCCCGCAGATGCCGGCCTACGGTGGCGAAGCGCTCCTCCGCGGTGCCTGAAATCCAGTCGGTCGGCGACGGAGCCCGCGCGCTACACGCGGCGTCCGCGATGGCGAACCCGAGCATCGACATTCCGGCGACCGCGCGGCGCAGGTGCGATTTCATTTCGAGCCTCCTCTGATCTGTCGAGACGACGGGTCTCTATCGAACAACTCGTCGACCAGTTCTCGAGCGCGACCGCGCGCTTCGCGTAGAACCCGCTCGCCACGCTTCGTCGCGCGATAGACGCGACGTGGTCTGCCAGTCGACGGAGACTCCTTCGAACGAAGAAGCCCGTCGCGCTCCATGCCGTGGAGGAGCGGATAGACCGTTCCCGGGCTCAATCGATACCCGTGCCGCCGCAGTTCTCGGATGATCTCGAGGCCGAAGATGGGCCCGATCGAGGCGTGATGGAGCACGTGAAGTCGAACGAAACCTGCGAAGAGATCCCGGGCCATCGTGAGCGGCTCCTGCATCCGTCAGAAGATCGATTTTCGATCATCGCGTTTCGATCTTATTCGTCGGATCGGATTTTCGCGAGACCCATCGCGCGACGAAACGGCGAGCCCGGCCGGCGCTCCGCGAATCGCGCGAGACTCGGGCCGGGCAGTAGCGCCCGAAAGCCCGGTACGTCCGGCCTTCGAGACTCGACTTCGTGGATCGGGGCCGGTGTTCACCGTGGCGGAAGTCACCATCGGGCGGGTGCCGTCGTCGTCTCGAAGTCGCCGCGGAGCGCGAGGCCGCGAACGGTCGTCCCGCGCGAGCCCGCCGCACGGCGCAGGCAGCGCGTAGCGGGACGGCGAACGGTCAGCGCGCGGCCGCGTCCGAGCGCACCACCGACACCGATTGAATCACGCCGTTGTCGTCTTCGGCGCGAAAAACCCGGCCCGCGAGGCGCGGATCACTGCGAGCCCAATCCTGGAAGCGCCGAAACACGTCGCCCGTGAATCCGCCGAACAGGGTGTTCGCTTCGACGTCGGGTACGCCTTGTTCGTAGTAGCGAGCGAGCCACGAAAACATGAAATCGAGCTCGGTCGTGGCCCAGCGAGACCGGGGGTCTGCGACACGGTGCTTGAAATACAGATGTCGCGACAACTCGCACGCTTCGGGGAACGCCTCGCGCGTCTCCGGCGCATCCGGATGACTCGTTGCGAGCTGCTTCAGCTTCTCGAAAGCAGCCTCGGCATCTCCCTCTCGCGCCACCTCGCGCGCTTCCTCGCGAAGCGCCCGCGCGCTGCCGGCGCTTCCGGGCGCGCATGCGCCAACGGCCACCAGGATCAGCGAGACGGCGCCGAGCACGATGCCGGCCCTTCGCCCTCCGCGCGCTCGCGGCACGATCACCATCCGCGTTCTCCTTCGCCGCTCGCGGTGGTCGACCCGGTCGCCACACGCGCGTTCGCTTTGCGAGCATCGCTCCCGGCGGCCGCGCCAGAACCGGCTTCGCCGAACACGCGCTCGATGGTGGTTGCGAGTTCGGCCTCGATTCCGTCTTCCCACGGTCGACCGAGCACCACCGCTCCCTCGCGGCTCAACAGCATCACGGCGGGTGCCACCGCACCGTCGACGGCCAGCGAACTCGCTAGCCCTTCGGCGTACGCATCGAGCGCGAACGGAACACGCCAGCCGAGTGATCGAAGTTTCGAACGCACCTCTTCGTCGGGAATCTCGGCCTGCGGGAACAGCACGGTCGATACGCCGTGTCGCCCCTGCAATGGAGCGAGCGCGTTCGCGATTTCGTCGAGTGCCTGTGTTCGGGGATCGACCAGCACGGCGAGGAATCCGGCCGCGCGGGTCACACGTTCCGGATCGTAATAGCGGATCTGTTCGGACTCGCTGTCGACGAGCCGCGTCCCGATCGCACGCGCGAGATTCGGCGCCCGCTTCGAGCTCGTTCCCGTGCGGATCTCGTTCGCTCGACGCACGACGTCGGTGGTCTCGATCGGTACCGAGAAGCGCCCTTCGCTGCCGAAGTCGAGGCGCAGCCGGTGCTGGTCTTCGACCCGAACGAGGACGCCGAGTGTTCCTTTTCGGAACGGAGACCGATCCGGGGCAGACGTCCACGGGCGAACGAGTTCGACCTGATAGGGCCAGAAGCGCTCGCTCGCGAGGAGGCTCTTCGCGGTGACGGCCGGTGCGGCCGGATCGGCCGCGTTGAACGGCGCGGGCACTTCGGCCACCGCGTTGCCGGCCGCGAACACGAGCGCCATCGCGAAAGCGGTGAGACGAGGTCTGGCCACGCGATCCCCTCCTGCGACGCTGCGGAGAAAAGGGGAACCGCCACCTCTTGCGAGGTGGCGGTTCGGAAGAACCGGCGCTCCGCGACCGCGCTATGCGCGGCGGCGGCCGGCCACCAGGAGACCCGCGAGGCCTGCGCCGAGCATCAGCGCCGTGCCCGGCTCGGGCACGATGTTCAGATTGGTGCCCCGAATCTGTACGTTGTCGATCGAGGGCAAAATCGAGCTGTCGCCGTCGACCGTGAGCCGGAAGTACGCCGTGCTCAGCCCGACTCCGGTGGTCGCCGCCCCGAAGACGTCGGCCGTGGAGGTCAGGTTGAAGGTGGCGAGGTTCGCGAAGTTCGTGCCGTCGGTCGAAAACTCGACGAGCATGCTTCGGCTCGACGAGTTCGTCCGACCCGCGAGGCTCAGCGAGACGTTGTCAAAGGTGCCACCGAGGGCCGAGAGGTCCGTGGCGAACACCACCGACAGGCTCGACACACCGGCCGGCTCGCTGCCAAACCCGAGTCGCACCCCGTTGAAGGTCTGCTGGCTGGCGTTGAACTCGTTCAGCAGGACGTTGCCGGCGGCGGCGTCCCCGAGCGGCAGCGCCGCCGGTCCCTGGTTCAGATCGATGTTGCCGGGTGACGGGGTCGACACGGCGCGGACCGGAAGGGCACCCGTCGCCTGGGTGGCGTAGGAACCGAACTGGCCGTTGTGGTACATCGTCCCCTTGTCGGTGGAGCCGACGCCGAGGCCGTTCACGCCCTCGGTGTCGAGATCCGAGTAGTTCGACCAGAGGGTCGTCTGCCGGCCGGTGAGGCCGGTGATGTTGACCGAGCCCGGACCGTACTGGGAGAAGTCCCAGCCGGCGATCAGTCCCTCGGCCAGCGACACCGGCAACTGATCTGCCGAGGCCGATCCGGCCGCCATACAGACCGACGCGGCGAATGCGAAGAGCGTTGTCTTCTTCATCTGAGTTCTACCTGCCTTCCCTTGTGGGATCTGGTTGAAGAGGGGGCGGCTCCGTCCCGCCGCACGCCCCTTTGACGAGGGGCGAGACGGAGCCGCGAGTCGTCGCGGCCTAGAACTGGGTCAGGAGCGGCGCGGTCGGGTTTCCGAGCGCCGTCCAGCCGCTGTACCACTTCTCGGCGAAGGGCTCGAACGCTCCGCGGTAGGTCGCGTTCGCGTCGAAGCCACGCTGCGCCGGCGCCACACCGTCGCTCGTGCAACTGCCGGTCGGATTCGGATCAATCGGACCGCTCGCGAGCAGCGACGGATCGAGTCGGCCCGGAACACCCGCCACGGTCGCGCCCGTCGGAAGGAGGAGCGTGTCCTCGTTCGTCAGGCCCTCGCTCGGCGGATTCGCGCCGTCGGTCAGGTTGCAGTTGTCACCGGCCGGCGGCGTCTGCGCATTGCCGCTCGCGATCACCGTCGTCTCGGGCGAACCGAAGGAGCCGCTGTCGACGAAGGTCGAGCTGAGAACTGCGATGTTCCCGAGGTTGCTCTCGGTCTGATAGAGCGAGCCGTCGCCGTTCGTCACGTCGAGGCCGTCCGTAGACGTGTTGACGACGATGCTGTTGTAGAGACGACCCGCGAAGCCGTTGCGCATCTGCACGCCACGCTTCGTTCCGGTGGTGACCGGGCTCACCGCCGGGTTCGCGAGACCATCGGTGGCCGCGCCGCGCGCACCGATCAGCGTCATGTTGTAGACGTTGACGCCCGAGAGCGGCCAGGGCGTGTTCTCGAGCGCCGGGCCCGGCGACGTCGTCCCGGGCTGCTGATAACGGGTGCTCAGATCCACGTTGATGCCGAGCGCCGTCGACGTGCTGTAGCGGTAATCGTCACCGTCCCACTCCGTTCCCTTGTCGCCCGACACCGTCCCAAAGAGCGCGCCACCATTCTCGTTGAAGGCGCCCTGGATGCCGAAGAGGAACTGGTTCGTGCCCGTGTAGCCCTGATCCATGTCGAACATGTCGTCGCCGACGTAGGACACCATCAGGTGGTCGCCGTCGACCGTGCCACCGAACCATTCGAATCCGTCGTCGAAGTTCGCGTAGACCTCGACGTACGACAGCTCGGTGCCGTCGCCGACGCCGCCGAGCGTGACCCCGTTGAGTTCGTTGCTGGCACCGATCTCGTCACCGGCGTGGCGCACCGAGACGTATCGGAGCCGTCCCGAGCCGTCGTGCGGATCGACACCACCGAATCCGGCCTGCGCCGCCGTGTAACCCGACTGCTGCAAGCCTTCGATCAGACCCTGTCCGTGCCCGATCCCCTGCCGGTTACCGAGGTTGGTGGGCGCGCTGCCGAGCAGCACGAGGCCGCCCCAGAGGGCAGTGTTCTGCCCGCCGGCCGCGTTCAGCGGCGAGAGCGGATAGCTCTGCGGATTCTCGTCGAGGAAGCGCTGCGTGCCGTCCCACGGGGTCTTGAACGAGCCCGTGACGTCGGCAACGCCGTCGCTGTCGGCATCGATCGCGGCAGTCGTGAGGATGATCGGTTGGTCACCCGTGCCGACCGCCTCCAGCTTGCCCGTGCGGGTAACGACCAGCGTTCCCGGCGAGCCAACGTTGGAGCCGTTGACGACCGCGCTCTGGCGCGGCTGGCCACGAACGATGCATCCGGCCTGGATCGTGAGAGTCGCTTTGGGAGACGCGCCGGACTGCACGAAGATCGGCTCGTTCAAAACGATCGGGCACTTGAAGACACCGGCGGCGGGATTCGCGGTGCCCGTGGTCCAGAACGTATCCGTCGAAATGATGTTGGAAGCGGTCTGAGCGAGCGGTGCACACTCGCCCGCCTGCGCCGTGCCGTAGCACGTCTGCGCGTCGGCCTGGGTCGCGGCTCCGACCGAGGCGATCGCGACTGCGAACGCGAGATGGATTCTCATGTTGGTACAACCTTCTGGTGGTGAGGTGAGATCGCGGAGAACTTCGACTCGAACCTGCCGTCGGAGGCCTTCTCCGTCGGACGCACGCATCGTATTTCGCGCCTGGAGGTCGAGTCCCACGCTCTGCGGCCAGCGCCGCGCGTTCTTCGGACGTCGAGGCGTGAAGAAATCGCGACGCTCGGCCTCGCGCCGAGATTCGTGCGGGCACACGTCGTCCCGAGGTCGTTGGTTCTCTCTCGAAGTGAAGTGGCCGCGCGAAGCGCGGGATGGCGGGCTTCACCAAAACGCCTCGAGATCGCGACGTGTTCGGCTCGATTCGCTCGCCTCTCGTTTCCGTGCGGGACGTTTCGTGGACGAAAGCGCTTCCCTCTTCGGATCGTCCCGCAGCCTCCGCGCAGTCTTCGCAGCAATCACACGCCCCGGAGACGACCACCTGCTGGAATGAGCTCTCGAAACGAGCGCGCCAAACGAGGACGTATCGATGGTTCCGACGCTGCAGCGATTACAGGCATCCGAACTGCCGCTCTCACTGCTTCCGTTTTCTTTGCTGCACGTCACGGCCGGCGAGCTGACGCTCGGCGGCGACGCCCTCGGCGCGCGCTTCGTCGCCGGCGACCTCCTGTGCCTTCGAGCACCGGCCGTGATCGAGCTGCGAACACGGCGAAGCGAAACCGAGGCTCTCTGGCTTCACGTCGATCCGCACTGGCCGGCGAGCCTGCGGATGCTCTTTTCCGGCAACGAACCGCCCGCGGAGCGCGCCGCTTTCGTCTGTGAGCGCGCGAGCAGCGACATCGCGCGGCGCGTGGGGGCGATCCTGCTCGGCACGCACCTCGAGACGGGCCCGGCAAAACGCTTCGCGAGCGGCGCGCTCGGCGTCGAGACGGCAGCGACGATGGTCGAGCTGCTCTCGCTGGCGGATCGCATGAACGGAACCGAACTCGATGAGCGGCCCGTCGGTGCGCGGGCGCGAAGACGCCGTGCGCCGCTCGTTCGTGCGCTCGAAGCGCTGGAGCGGCACGATCTCGAAGGGCTCGGCCTCCATACGCTCGCGCGGGAGATCGGCGTTTCCGAGCGCCATGCCTCGCGGCTCGTGCGCGAAGAGCTGGGGATGTCGTTTCAGGAGTATCTGATCGGGCTTCGCCTCGAACGCGCGAGGAAGCTGCTGGCAACGACGCAGCGATCGGTCACCGACGTCGCGCTCGAAACAGGCTGGCAGTCGATCAGCCACTTCAACGCCGTCTTTCGCCGCCGCGTCGGCGTGACGCCCTCTCGCTATCGCGCGGAACTCTCATCGGAAGAGCCCGCGACGAACGGGGCCACCAGTAGCCAGACCGGGCGCATCCATCTCGCTGCCGTCGAGGGGCCGAAAAGGGCCGGGGACTCGATCCACGGCATGAAGTCCACATCGACTGCGCCCGGAATCGGTGCCTGGCCTTCGTAGTCGACAGATCGCCGCACAGACGTCCGGTCATCGCGTCGTCTGCGGCGCGAGCTCGCGCGTCTTCGTTGAGCCCGACACGCAGCGCGCGCAACCCGCGTCGATCGCCGGAGAGACGTTCGGTCTCGCTTCTCGGACTAGAACTTTCGACTGAACGTCAGCGAGAAGGAGTAGTCGCGCCCGACCCGCACCGCGCGCTCCTCGATGGTCCCGTTGGTCTGCGACGGGTCGTAGATGATCGAGCGCTTGCTGTCGGTCAGATTCTTCACGGTGCCGCGGAGGCTCAACTGGCCCATCGAGTGAGGCAGTTCGAACGTCTTGCTCGCCGTGAATCGAAGATCTCCGTACGAGCCCACGTAACGATCGGGCGTGAACGACTCGGCGGTTCCGTCGATGCCGATCGTCGCGACGCCCGCCGAATCGAGCACGTCGCTGATCGCGAAATAGGACAGCGTTGCTTTCAGCCCCAGATCCGGGTCGTCGAAGCTGACGTCGGCGTTCCAGATCCATTCCGGCTGATTGAAGAGACGCCGCTTCTTTTCGAGTCGTTCGAAGAGCGCGTCCTCGCCGGCCACCGTCCCGAAGAACCGTTCTGCTCGCGCCAGCTCCGCCGCCGTCCGCTTCACGCTCGCATCGATCCAGGTGGCGTTGCCGCCGATCGAGAAACTCTCGAGCCATTCGGGCCCGCGAGCGCCGAGGATGTCGAGACTCTTTCGAAACTCGGCTTCGACACCCCACAGATGCCCCGTGCCGGGATTGTTGAAGAACGTCTGAAACAGCGTCCCCGCTTCGAGCGCGCTCGGATCGCGAAGGATCAGGCCCTCGATGGGCGTGCCGATCTTCTTCTTGAACCAGCTCAGCGCGACGAGATCCCCTCGGCCACCCCACACGTACTCCGCGCGCGCGTCCCAGCTCTTCACTTTCGAGAGCGTCAGATTCGGATTGCCGACGACGAGATCGTCCGTCCCCGGATCGACGCTGACGTAGTAGCCGATCTCCCGAAAAGAAGGCCGCGCCACCGTCTTCGACCACGCCCCGCGCAGGGTCAGGCCTTCGAGAGGCCGGAAGGTGAGCCCTAGCGCCGGAAGCCAGTAGCGCTCGTCGATCAACCCGTTGAACAGCGGTGCGAGCGAGGCCTCGTCGAAGAAGTCGACGCAGGTGATCGCCCCGAACGAGCCGTCGTCGCCGCGACAGGCACCCGGTGTCTGCGGCACACCGAGAATCTGATCGTTGTAGACGAAATCCGCCGGCGGAGGCGTTGCGGTGGGCGTTTCGGTGCCGCCGGGCCTCGAGAACGGATTGTCGATCCGGTCGAAGAAGAGGTAACGGGAGGGGAAGGTGAGCGGGCCACCCTGGTAGTCGACGAGTGCCCCGGTGGATGCGTCGCGAACGAATGGATCATTTCGCGAACCGATCACGATGTTCTCGTTGCGGACACCGCCGAGCAGGTCGAGCTTCTCCCAGAGTTCGAACTTGCCTCGGAGATGCCAGGAGTCGATCTCGCGCGACGCACTGCTCGCCGTCTGTCGCAGGCCCGAAAGCGTGCCGTTCGAGAACGACAGATCGTTGAAGACGTCCTCGCCGAGCGAGAGCGGGTCATCTCCAATGCAGAAGAGATTCGTCGTTGCCGTCGAGTTACAGGTTCCGGGGCGTCCGGCCACGCCCTGCGCCTGTTCGAGGAATGCCGAGCCCACTTCGCGATCCGCGCGCTCCAGCCACATTCCGCCGGCGAGAAGAAATTTCGAGGCCGGGGTGAACTCGAAGTCGTAGTCGAGGTCGATGCGCCAGACGTCGGAGGTTTCGTCGATCCGGTTGGCGTTGAGTCGCAGGTTGTCGCGCGCAACGAACTTGCCGGGACCGAGCACGTCCGCGCCGCCGGGTGTCGCGAGGCCTTCCGCGATCGGGCTCGATCCCGACGGACACGGCGCGAAGCTGGAATAGCCACACGGCTCGTAGAAATGGACCATGCCGAGCGCCGACTCGCCCTGCGACGTCTCCGCCTTGTTCCATGCCCATGAGAAGTGCAGAGGCAGTGGTTCGAAGCGATGGTCGCCGTTGATCTGCGCAACCCAGAGGCTGCGGTGTTTATCGAACGACGTGCTTCGATTGAATGTCGTGACGGCGAGCGCGCCCTCGTTGAGTCCGCGGCTGGTGTCCTCACGAAACCGAATCTGCGTTCCAGGTCCGATCCCGACGAGCGCGAGCGGGTCGACTGTTGCCGAGAGCTGGCCGGCGAAATAGCTCGCATAGTCGAAACCGGGGAGCGCGCCGTTCTCCTGTAGCTGAACCGCGTCCTCCTGCACCTCCGTGAAGAGGAACGAGCCGTCGACCCGGTGGTGACCGTCCCGGTCGAGGTCGAAACCGACGGATGCGAAGCCGACGTCCTGCTGCTTTTTCTCGCTGTTCGTGTAGTCGTATCTCCCCTCCGACGCCGTGATCTGGCCGAGTGACAGGTCGCCCGAGCGGATCACGGCACCGGGCACCAGCACGAGGAACGGTGGGTCCGGGATGAACTCGAAGGTGGGCGGTCCGTACTCGGGCGCGCGCGGTTGTCGAACGTGCCGGATTCCTTCCGTCGTTCCGTAGTCGATCTCGCGTGACGCAACAAACTTGAAGCGGAACGCTCGGTCCTCGATTTCCTTCGTCCCGTTGAGCGCGGCGGAGAACTCGCTTTCGAGCACGCCCGAGACGTCGTCGAAGAACGACCCGGTTTTCTCGTCTTCGCGCCCGACCGGATTGGCGCCGACGAATCGGAATCCCTGCGCGCGAAGGGCGTCGATGTCCGGAAACACCTTCACGCCTCCCACCACACCGACCGGCGGCAGGCCATCGACGAGTCGGTCGACGTTGTTGCGTCCTCGATATCCGAGGAATCGATCGACGGCGTTCTCCGCCCAGCCCGAACCGAGTTTCAGGCTCAGCGTGACGTCGTCGCCATACGAATGTGTGAGCACGTCGATCGATCCACCCGCAGAGTTTCCCGGCAGTTCGGGTGAGAACGTCTTTGCGACGCTCAGGTTGCCGACGACCTCCGACGGAAAGAGATCGAGCTGCACGGACTGGCTGTCGGGATCGGGGCTCGGCACGGCCGCGCCATCGAGCGTGGTGCTGCTGTAGCGATCCTCGAGACCGCGAATGATCGCGAACTGTCCTTCGACGACGTTGATGCCGGCGACCCGCTCCAGCACCTCCGCGACGTCGCCGGCCGCGAACTTCGAAAACTCCTCCACGCCAACGACGTTGAGAAATTGATCGGCCTCGATCCGCAGGTTCACGAGATCCTCGAGCTTTTCTCCGGTGACCACGAGCTCTTCGGGCGCGGACGACGATCCGCCGTCCGAAGCGGCGACTTCCGGCGGCAGCGGGATTTCGATCCGGCGCGGCTCCCCCGAGCGAACGGCGATCTCGGTGACGTGCGCATCGCGATGTCCGGCGAGCGATACGTCGATGGCGTATAGGCCCGCAGCGACTCGCCGCAACGTGAACACACCTTCGGCGTCGGTGAGGGCAGTCGTCGGACCGAACTCGTCTTCGCCCGCAGCCGGACGAAGCACGACGGTCGCTCCGGACAGCGGCGCACTCGAGGCCGCATCGAACACGCGCCCGACGATCTCACCCGAATCCGGACCCTGCGCGAAGGCCGGAGCAGCGAACAGCAGCACGAGCGCGAGCAGCGCCCGAAGCGCCGCGCCCGGCGTGCGGGCGCTCGTGTTGCCGCGAATGAAACTCATGGGAGGAGGGGGCTCCATGCGTCGAGGATGAAAGCAGATGCTCTGCGACGGATTCGAGGCGTTCGCGTGAAGAGTGCGATCGCGGATCGATTGGTCTGCGTCAGCCGCTTTCGGCCGTGACGGCACCGACCGCGACTTCTTTGATGCCGCCGAGCTTGACCTCGTCCATCACCTCCGCGAGCACGCCCGCGGGCGCCGCTTTGTCGGCGATCACGATCGCCGTGTCGTCCGGGCGCTCGACGTGAAGCCGCTCGATCGTCGAGCGCACCTCGCTCAGCCCGACTTGCTTGCGATCCATCCAGATGTCGCCATTGGCGCGAATCGCGACGAGGATGTTCCCGCTCTCTCGATGCTCCGCCGTGAGCGCTTCCGGACGATCCACGATCACGCCGGCTTCTTTCACGAAGGAGGTCGTGATGATGAAGAAGATCAGAAGGTTCATGACGAAATCGAGCATCGGCGCGAGATCGATTTCGATTGCTTCCTCCTCCGCCCGGTGCCTTCGCAGCATCGCCTTCGCTCCTCAGCGCGTCGTGGCGAAGGAAACGTTCGCGACGCCTCCCTGCCGCACCTGGTCGACCACCTGCACCACGATTCCGCTCGCGGCGCGTTTGTCCGCGATGATCATCACGCCGTTCTCCGGCTTCTCCGCGTGCATGCGCTCGACGTTTGCGCGGACGGCTCGAACGTCGACCACGCGGTCGTCCACCTCGATCTCGCCGCCCCCGTCGATCGTGATGAGCAGACTCCCCGCTTCTTTTCCCGCCGCGCCGATCCCGCCGCCGGAGGGCCGGGCGACCTGCAGGCCCAGCTCTTTCGTGAAGACCGCGGTGATGATGAAAAAGATCAGAAGGTTCATGACGAAGTCGAGCATCGGCGCGAGGTCGATCCCCGAGTGCCCGCCGTCCTTGCGGCGGGCGCGGCCCGACAGTCTGCGTCCGCGGCGCACGTCAGAGCTCGAACGCGTCGGCCAGCAGCTCGGTCTGCCTCCGGGCGCGCGCATTGAAGTAATGAACGGGATAGAGACCGGTGATGCTCACGGCGAGGCCGGACATCGTGCAGACCATGGCTTCCGAAACACCGCTCGCCATGGATCGGGCATCGGCGGATCCGCGCAGCGCCATCGAATCGAAGACTTCGAGCATCCCGCTCACGGTCCCGATCAGACCGAGCAGCGGCGACAGCGGCACGAGTACCTTCATCAAACGCATGTTCGCCGTCATGCCCGCGTTGAGCCGCGAGATCATTGCCCGGCGAATCTGGCGGGCGCACCAGGATTTGTGTTCCGTGCGTTCGCGCCAGCGCGCGAGCAGCGTGATGGCTTCGCGCGGCAGCACCAGCGTGAAGTAGATCCAGCGTTCGATCACCAGCGTCCAGAGCACGATGCACGCGGCGAAGATCCAGACGACCCACGGTCCGCCGGCCGACATGAGGTCGGACACCGCGGCCAGAGGCGTCGCCAGGGCCTCCATCGCGACGTCGAGCGTCACGCTGCGCCCGCCGCACCGGAACGCTGCTTCTGTCGCTCGACGTGTTCGGCCAGGATCCCGGTGCTTTGCTCGTCGAGCACCTGAATCACGCCTTCGGACATCGACGTCAGACCGGCGTTGATGAACAGCAGCGGAATCGCAATGCCGAGCCCGAGCACCGTCGCGATCATGGCCTGACTGATGCCGTTGGCCATGATTTTCGGATCGCTGGAGCCCGACTCGGTGATGCTCTGGAACGTCACGATCATGCCGATCACGGTTCCGACGAGGCCCAGCAACGGGCCGGCCGCGATGGCGAGCCGCAGGAACGATTGGAATCGCTCGAGCGGCGGCTGCTCTCGAAGCACCGCTTCGGAGATCCGGAGTTCGACCACCTCCGCATCCTCTTCGATCTGCGTCGGGTCGCCGCGGAAGGTCGCGAGCACGCGACCGAGGGGGTTGTCCTTCTTCGGCCGGTCGATCTCCCGAAGCTGACGGGAGACGGCCATTCGCACGCGGAGCAGATAGAAGAACTGATAAACGGCGCACAACGTTCCGATCACCCCGACGGCGACGATCACGTAGCCCACGGCTTCGCCCCGCTCGATGCGCTCGAGGAACGTCGGTCGCTGGGTGTAGATCGAGAGCAACACGCCGCGCGACGGATCGACGACCGCGCGCACGTACCCATCGCGGGCGGCGTCGAGATCTCGGGCCATCGCCAGAAAGTCGGAGCCCGGCTGTCGCGCGAGCACGTTCAGCGTGTTGGGGCCGGG
>CAZDHU010000120.1:0-13413 GCA_964505355.1 uncultured Myxococcaceae bacterium
CACGTAGCCGCCGAGCGGAAACCAGGCGATCAGGTACTCCGTGTCCCCGCGCTGAAACGCGAGCCGGAAACGACCGAACCCGATCGCCGTGCCATAGCCGAACGCGAACTTGAGAACGCGCACGCCGCACAGCTTCGCCACCACGAAATGACCGAGCTCGTGCAAGAAGACGAGCGGTCCGAGCATCAGCAGGAATGCGACGATCCACGACAGATCCATCAGTGGCTTCCTCCGGACGGAAGCCCGAGCCGCTCGCGCGCACGCTCGCGGGCCCAGGCATCCACCTCCCGCACATCGGCGAGATCTCGCATCACGGTAGCTGCCGGCGGCTGCGCGAGATGGGCGTCGAGTACGGCGGCGTTGGTCTCGACGATGTTCGGAAAATCGATCGCGCCGCCGAGAAACGCCGCCACGCCGATCTCGTTCGCCGCGTTCAGCACCGCAGGCGCCGACTCTCCCCCGCGCAGAGCCTGATACGGCAGATCGACGGCAGGAAATCGCGCCGCGTCCGGCGCCTCGAACTCGAGCCGCGAGATCTTCGCGAGATCGAGCCGGGGCAGATCGATCGGCAGCCGTTCGGGATGAGCGAGCGCGACGGCAATCGGGATCCGCATGTCGGGCAGGCCGAGCTGAGCGATCACCGATCCGTCGACGAACTCGACCAGCGAATGAACGATCGACTGGGGATGCACGACGATCTCGATCCGCTCGGGCGCGAGATCGAAGAGCCAGCGCGCCTCGATGACTTCGAGCGCTTTGTTCATCATCGTGGCGGAATCGACACTGATCTTCGGTCCCATCACCCAGTTGGGATGCGCCAGCGCATCGGCCGGTTTCGCGTTCGCGATGCGCTCGGCGCTCCAGTCGCGGAAGGGTCCGCCCGACGCCGTGAGCAAGACGCGCGAGAGATCGGCCGGGCGTTGTCCGGCGATCGCCTGAAAAATCGCGCTGTGCTCGCTGTCGACCGGCAGCAATCGAACCCCGTGCGCGCGTACCTCGCGCAGCACCAGCGCGCCGGCCATCACGAGCACTTCCTTGTTCGCGAGCGCGATGTCGCGCCCCGCGCGGATGGCCGCCAGCGTGGGCTCGAGCCCGACGGCGCCGACCAGCCCCGCCACCATCAGATCGGCCGGATGGGTCGCCACCTCGAGGAGTCCCTGCGCCCCGACGACGATGCGCGGCGCCCGGTCGCCGAGTTCCGCGCGCAGGCGCGCCGCCCCCCCGGCATCGGCCACCGAAACGATCGCCGGCGAAAACTCGCGCACCTGACGCGCGAGCTTTTCGATCTGCTGGCCCGCCGCGAGCGCGACGATCTCGAATCGCCCGGGGAAGGCACCCGCCACGGCGAGCGTTTGCTCGCCCACGCTGCCGGTGCTGCCGAGCACGGACAGCCGCTTCACGGCCCCTCCGGCGTGCCGCTCCGCACCTGGGCGCTGGTCATTCCGAAGCGCCGCTCGCGCCGCTGATAGTCGAGAATCGCATCGACCAGGTCGGTGCGCCGAAAGTCCGGCCACATCACCTCGGTCGTGTAGAGCTCGGCGTAGGCGATCTGCCAGAGCAGAAAGTTCGACACGCGCGATTCACCGCCCGTTCGGATCAAGAGATCGGGGTCGGGCACGTCGGGCTCGTACAGGTAGGCCGCGAAGGTCTTCTCATCGAGCCGATCGGGATCGAGTTTGCCCTGCTCCACGTCGCGCAACACGCGCCTCGTGGCGTCGACGATCTCCTGCCGACCGCCGTAGGACAGCGCGAAAACGAGGTCCATGCTGCGATTGGCCGCAGTCTCGACGAGTGCGCGTTCGAGACTCCGGCGCACGCTCGGCGCGAGCAGCTCGAGGCGACCGATCACCCGCACGCGAATTCCGTTTTGCACCAGCTCGGGGAGATCCGCTTCGATGTATTGCTCGGGCAATCGCATCAACTCGTCGACTTCGAGTCTGGGCCGATTCCAGTTCTCGAGCGAAAACGCGTACAGCGTCAGTGCCCGCACACCCAGTTCGCGACAGGCTCGCACGATTGCCCGAACGGATTCGAGCCCCGCCCGGTGCCCCTCGTTGCGCGAGAGCCCGCGTGCCTCGGCCCAGCGGCCGTTGCCGTCCATGATCACCGCGATGTGACGCGGAATCCGGTCGGCGCGCAGATCGGATTCGCGAGAATCGGCGTCACTCACACCTGCAGGATCTCCTTCTCCCGGGCGCCGGAGATCTCTTCGATCTTCTTCACGTACTCGTCGGTCAGCTCTTGCACCTTCTTGTCCGCGCGGTGCCGATCGTCTTCGGGAAGCGAGCCGTCGCTCTCGAGGGCCTTCAGCGCCTGCAACGCCTCGCGCCGCGCCTCGCGTACGCCGAGCTTGTGTTCTTCCATGATCTTGTGCAGCTGCTTGACGAGGTCCTTGCGGCGTTCTTCGGTCAGCGCCGGAATCGGAATCCGGACCACCTTGCCGTCGTTGGTGGGCGAGTAGCCGAGGTTCGAGGTCTGGATCGCCTTCTCGATGGCGGAAATCATGCCGCGATCGTAGGGCGCGATCACGATCAACCGCGGGTCCGGCGTGGTCAGGTTCGCCATCTGATTGAGCGGCGTCGGCGTTCCGTAGTAGTCGACGCGAATCCCGTCGAGCAGTTGCGGGTTCGCCCGGCCCGTGCGCACGCGCTGCAGGTCGTGACGCAGGCTCGCGATCGACTTTTCCATTTCTTCGCGCGCGGTCTCGAGGACGAGAGCGGAATCATCCGGTGCAGCCATGGTTCGAGTGCACTCCTCTCTATTCGGAAACGCGGGTTCCGATGGGTTCACCGCAGGCCACCTTGAGCAGATGTCCCGGTGTCGAACTGTCGAAGACGATGATCGGCAAACCGTTCTCGCGACACAGCGCGATCGCCGTTTGGTCCATCACCCGAAGGTTCTTCACGATCGCTTCGTCGTAGCTCACTCGCTCGTATCGATGCGCCGCGGGATTCGTGCGCGGATCGGAATCGTAGACGCCGTCGACCCCGTTCTTCGCCATCAGGATCACGTCGGCATGGATCTCGGCAGCGCGCAGAGCCGCCGCCGTGTCGGTGCTGAAGTAGGGGTTGCCGGTGCCGGCCGCGAAGATCACGACACGCCCCTTCTCGAGGTGGCGAACCGCCCGGCGGCGAATGTACGGCTCGGCGACTTCCTTGATCTCGAGTGCGGTCAGCACGCGCGTCTGAAGGCCTTCCTTCTCCAGCGCGTCCTGCAGCGCGAGCGCATTGATCGCGCTCGCCATCATGCCCATGTAGTCGGCGGCCGCACGATCGAGCCCCTGCGCGGCGGCGTTGATGCCACGAATCACGTTCCCGCCGCCGATCACCACGCCAATCTCGATTCCGAGCTGCTGAACCTCTCGCACTTCCGCCGCGATCGCGCGCAACACCGTCGTGCTGATCCCGAACCCGTTCTCTCCCGCGAGTCGTTCGCCGGAGATCTTGAGCACGATGCGACGAAAGGCTGCTTTCACCGGGTGCTGCCCTCCCCGAGCTTGAAGCGAACGAACTCGGTCACGCGCACCGCGCCGCCGACCTGCGGATTCGCGTCGGCGAGCACCTTCTGAATCGACCGGTCGGGATCCTTGACGAAGGCCTGTTCCAGCAGGCAGACCTCCGCGTAGTACTTCGCCACCCGCCCGTCGACGATCTTGTCGAGGATGGCGGCCGGCTTGCCGGACTGTTCGGCCTGCGCGCGAAAGATCACGCGCTCCTGTTCGACCAGCTCGGCCGGCACGCCGGCGCGATCGACGGCGACCGGCGAGGGATCCGCCGCTGCGACGTGCATCGCGAGATCGCGCCCCAGCGTCGTCAGTCGGTCCGCCGCGCCGCTCGATGCGAGCCCGATCAACACCCCGAGCTTGCCCCCCGCGTGGACGTAGCCCGCGACCAGGCCGGGCCCCTCGACGGCGATGCGCGAAACCCGGCGCAGCACGACGTTCTCGCCGAGCCGGCCGATCGCCGCACCGATTCTGTCCTTCACCACCTCGCCGCCGAGCTTCGCCTCCAGCAGCGCCTCGACACTGGCGAGCGCTGCGTCGGCGACCACCGCCTCGGCCAGAGACTTCGCGAGCCCGCCGAAGTCGTCGGTCTTCGCGACGAAATCGGTCTCGCACGCCAGCTCGACCGCCGCACCGATCGCTCCGGCCGTCGCCAGCGCAACCAGCCCTTCGGTGGTCTCGCGTCCTTCGCGCTTGACGGCCTTCGCGAGCCCTCGTTCGCGAAGCAACTCGCCGGCCCTCGCCACGTCGCCGCCGGCGTCGGCCAGCGCTCGTTTGCAGTCCATCATGCCCACGCCCGTTTGATCACGGAGCGCCTTCACCGCCGCAGCAGAAATCTCGGTCACGCTCGTCCTCGTTTCATCGGATCGAAGTTCCAGCAGGTGTCCGTTGCCGTGTCGTCGATGCGACACGGCAACGCGCAGACTCAGGCCGTCGGTGTCTCGGGCGCGCCCGCGATCGCCGCCGGCTCTGCCTCTTCGCCACCGCGCTGCGCACCCCGGCCGCGTCCACCACCGCCGGCTCCCGCCGTTCCGCCTGCACCGTGCGTTCCGCCGCGCCCGCGGCGCGGCGGCTGCTTGATGTCGACCACCACGCGCCCGCTCGACGGCAGGGTCGCCTCGCGATCCGCGTCGCTCTTGCCTGCCGCAGCGCCGTCGTCGCGCAGGCGCTCTTGATGCAGCCTCGATCCTTCGAGGCAGGCCTCGGCGACGTGATGGCAGTAGAGCTGAATCGCGCGCAGCGCGTCGTCGTTGCCCGGGATCGCGAAGTCGACGGGATCGGGATTGCAGTTCGAATCGACCACCGCGACGATCGGAATGCCGAGCCGGCGCGCCTCCGCGACCGCGATGTGTTCCATCCCGACGTCGATGATGAAGAGCGCCTCGGGCAGCCGGGTCATGTCCTGAATGCCGTCGAGCGAGCGTCGCAGCTTCTCGACCTCTCGCGACATCTGCGACCGATCGCGCTTCGACAGCTCCGCCGCGCGCGCTTCGTCTTCGAGAATGCCCTTCAGTTCTTTGAATCGTTCGACGGACTTCTTGACGGTCCGAAAGTTGGTGAGCATGCCGCCGAGCCAGCGGTTGCAGACCCAGTGTTGTCCGCCGCGTCGCGCCTCGAGCTCGATCGACGGCGCTGCCTGACGCTTGGTGCCGACCAGCAGCACCTTCCCGCCGGCCGCCGTCGTGTCGCGCAGAAACTCGAGCGCCTCCTGGAAGAGTTCGAAGGTGGCATCGAGGTTGAGGATGTGGATGCCCTGTCGCTCGCCGTAGATGTAGTCCTTCATCCGCGGGTTCCAGCGCCGCGTCTGATGGCCGAAATGGGCACCTGCTTCGAGCAGCGAACGGACGGACAGAACGCGCTCTTCGGGCGCGGCGGCGACTGCCGGGGTCTCGGACATGGGATCTCCTTGCGGTTGTGCCTCCGCTCCGGCCGTTCTTTCCCGAAGCCGGTGCGAGAACGATCTCCGGCGAACCGGATCCCGACTCGAACCGGCACCGCTCGGGCGGTCCGGAACGTGTGAAGTGCCGGGGAGATAGCAGAGTGCCCGCAGCCGGGCGAGGGAGAACGCGGGCCCGGCTCTTCAGGTGCGGTATTCGGCGTTGATCCGGACGTAGTCGTAGCTGAGGTCGCAGGTCCAGAGGCGAAAGGCCCCGCGCCCGCGCCCGAGCACGACGTCGATTTCCACTTCGTTCGCCCGCCGCATTGCGGCCTGACCCCGGCGGCGGGCCGCGGGCCCGCAACTGGCGCCGGCGCGAAACACCGGCACGCCGCAGAGTCGGACCTCGGCGCGCGGCAGATCGATCGGTACGAGGCCTGCGCCGACGGTTTGCAGGATCCGGCCCCAGTTCGCATCGCCGCCGAAGATCGCCGTCTTGACCAGCATCGAGTTCGCGATGCGTCGCGCCGCGCGCTCGGCGTCGGCCGCGCTGCGGGCTCCGCGTACGTCGACGGTGACGAGTCGCGTCGCTCCCTCGCCATCGCGCGCGAGGCGTTTCGCCAGCGACTCGCAGACTTCGAGCAGCCCCGCCTTCAGCGCGCCGAGGCCGCTGCCCGTCGTGCCTCCGAGCGTCGCGTTCTCGGCCACGCCGTTCGCGAGCACGATCGCGCTGTCGCTGGTGGAGGATTCTCCGTCCACGGTGACGCGGTTGAAGCTCGCGTCGACGACCTCGCGCCAGAGACGCCGCAGGCAGGCGGGCTCGATCGCGGCGTCGGTGAGGACGAACGCGAGCATGGTCGCCATGTTCGGCTCGATCATCCCCGAGCCCTTGCAACAGCCGGCGATGGTCACCGTGCGCCGGCCGATGCGCACGCGTGTCGAATCGACCTTGCGCACGAGATCGGTGGTCAGGATCGCATCCGCGGCGTCGATCCATCCGCCCGGTGCGAGACGCCGGCGGGCCGACTCGATGCCGGTCTCGATTTTCGCCATCGGGAGCGGCTCACCAATGACGCCAGTCGATGCCACCAGCACCTGTCCTGCGGGAACGCCGACGGCTCGCGCGGCGAGACCGGCCATCGCCTTCGCGTCGCGAAGACCACGTGCGCCCATGGCGACGTTCGAACAGCCGCTGTTGGCGACGATCGCGCGCGCGCGGCCGGATCGAAGGTGCGCGCGAGAGACGAGCACCGGCGCGCCGGGCATCGTCGAGCGCGTGAACACGCCCGCCGCGGAAGCGGCGACGTCACTCACGATCAGCGCGAGATCCTTTCCACGCTGCTTGATGCCACAACGCACGCCGGCGCTGCGAAAGCCCGGAACGACGGGAATCATGCGCCGTGGCATTTCTTGTATTTCTGTCCGCTTCCGCACGGACACGGATCGTTTCGTCCCACACGCGGCACGTTCCCGCCGGAGGCCGGGCGCTGTCCCGGCACCGCCGCACCGGGCACCGCAGGGCGCGGAGCCCCCCGCTCGATCATCGAACGCGGCGCCGGCGCCGCCGCGACCGGCCGCGGCGGCGCTTCGGGCGCTGCCTCGCTCGCATCGCCCCCGGCGGCCGGAACCGGCGCGGGCGCGCCTTCGGGCTCGCGGATCACCACCTTGAAGATGCGCTCGAGTGCGAGCAGCTCTGCCCGCGCGCCCATCTCGATGAAGAGGTCGTAGCCCTCGCGCTGATACTCGACCTTCGGGTCTTTCTGCGCGTAGCCACGCAGGCCGATGCCCTCGCGCAATCCGTCCATGCTGTGGAGATGGTCCTTCCACTGGCGGTCGAGCGTGTCGAGCAGGATGCCCTTCTCGATCTCGCGATACTTCGGATAGCCGAGGCTCGCCCAGCGTTCCGCGACCTCGTTCCAGTGTCGCTCTTTCTCGTCGAGAAACTCGACCAGCCGGGCGAGCACCGCGTGGCCGAGCGCATCGCGATCGCTGCGGTCGATCGGCGAACCGTCCCCCTGCACGAACGGCGCGCGCGTCGGATCGAACGCGACGCCGAACGCTTCGTGAAGCCCGCGTGCGAGATCGTCGAGCGATTCGGTGGAGACGCGGCCCTTCTCGGGCAGATGAGCGTCGAGCAGCCCGACGATGGCGCCCTCGGCCATCACCAGCACCTCGTCGTGCACTTCGTCGAGCGCCAGCAGCTCGCGTCGCCGGCCATAGAACGCGTGACGCTGCTTGTTCATCACGTCGTCGTAGTCGAGCACGTTCTTGCGCGAGTCGAAGTTGCGTGCTTCGACCTTGCGCTGCGCGTTCTCGATCGCGCGCGTCACCATCCGGTGTTCGATCGCTTCGCCGTCCTGCAGCCCGAGCCGCTCCATCCAGACCGTGATGCGCTCGCCGCCGAAGATGCGCATCAGATCGTCTTCGAGCGAAAGGAAGAAACGACTCGAACCCGGATCCCCCTGCCGTCCCGCGCGACCGCGCAACTGGTTGTCGATGCGCCGGCTCTCGTGGCGTTCGGTGCCGACGATGTGGAGACCGCCCGCCGCGATCACCCGCTCTCGTTCTTTCGAGCACTCCGCCTCGAACCGGGCGAGCGTCGCGGGGTAGTCGGGATGGTCTTTGCGGCCTTCGCATTTCGCGAGCGCGAGGAACTCGGGATTGCCGCCGAGCAGGATGTCGGTGCCGCGGCCGGCCATGTTGGTCGAGATGGTGACGGCGCCGAAACGGCCGGCCTGCGCGACGATCTCCGCTTCTCGCTCGTGCTGTTTCGCGTTCAGCACGTTGTGTCGAATGCCGAACTTCGCCAGCTTGCGCGACAGCATCTCGGAGGTTTCGATCGAAATCGTGCCGACCAGCACCGGCTGCCCGCCCGGATGCGTTTCGCCCGAAAGGCCGTCCTCGCCGCCCTGGTGGCGAATCTTGATCTCTTCGACCACCGCATCGAACTTCTCGCGCTTGCTCTTGTAGACCACGTCCGACAGGTCGCGTCGCAGCGCGGGCCGGTTCGGCGGCGCCACCAGCACGTCGAGGTCGTAGATCTTCGCGAACTCCGGCGCTTCGGTATCTGCCGTGCCCGTCATGCCGGAGAGCTTCTCGTACATGCGGAAGAAATTTTGGAAGGTGATGGTCGCGAGCGTCTGATTCTCGCTCTGGATCGGAATCCCTTCTTTCGCTTCGACCGCCTGATGCAATCCGTCCGACCAGCGCCGGCCGGCCATCAGCCGTCCCGTGAACTCGTCGACGATCACGACTTCCTGGCCGCGCTCGCCGTCGCGCACCACGTAGTCGACGTCGAGCTTCTTCATGGTGTGCGCGACCAGCGCCTGATGGACCGCGTGAAGCACGGGCAGCAGCGACGGGTCGTAGAGATTCTCGACCCGCAGCATCCGTTCGACTTTGTGCACGCCCTCTTCGGTGAGCGTGGCGATGTGCGCCTTCTCGTCGGTCCAGTAGTCGCCGGTTTCGTCGATGCCCTTGGAGGGTTCGCCCCGGGTGCCCTGCTTCAGGTGCGGGATCACCTGGTTCGCGACCACGTACACCCGCGAGTTTTCTTCGCTCGGGCCGGAGATGATCAGCGGCGTGCGCGCCTCGTCGATCAGGATCGAGTCGACCTCGTCGACGATCGCGAAGTTGAGCTCGCGCTGAACGCAGTGTTCGATCGACACCTTCATGTTGTCGCGCAGGTAATCGAACCCGAGCTCGTTGTTGGTGCCGTAGGTGATGTCGGCAGCGTAGGCTTCGCGACGTTCCCGGTCGGAGAGATCGTGGATGATGGTGCCGACGCCGAGGCCGAGAAAGCGGTGGACCTGCCCCATCCACGCCGCGTCACGCCGTGCGAGATAGTCGTTGACGGTGACGATGTGAACGCCGCGGCCGCCGAGTGCGTTCAGGTAGGCCGGCAACGTCGCGACCAGCGTCTTGCCTTCGCCGGTCTTCATTTCCGCGATGTTGCCCTCGTGGAGGACGACGCCGCCGATCAACTGGACGTCGAAATGACGCTGGCCGAGCGTGCGCTTCGACGCTTCGCGCACGGTGGCGAAGGCCTCGCAGAGCAGTTCGTCGAGCGTCGCACCCTGATCGAGGCGCTCGCGGAAGTTCGCGGTGCGCGCCCTCAGCGCGTCGTCGGACAGCGCTTCGAGTTCGGGTTCGAGCCGGTTGATTCGCTCGATCAGCGGAACGATTCGTCGCAGTTCACGATCGTTTTTCGTGCCGAACAACTTGCGCAGGAAGCTCATGCGAACGGAGTCTCCCGAGCGGGGTCGGCTCGAGCGGCGCAGCGTACCGTGCGGCCCCGGGCCGGGCAAACACCGGATCAGCGAGCGATCGTGACCCCCGTCGCACCACTCGCGCAGAAACGAATCGAGATCCGCCCGATCTGGATCTCGTCGCCGTCTGCGAGCCCGCGTTCCCGCTCGCGCACGCCGTTGACCAGAGTGCCGTTCGTGCTGCCGAGGTCGCGCACGAAGTGCTCGTTGCCATCGAATCCGAAGCCGACGTGTGCGCGCGAGAGCGTCGCCTCCGACAGCACCAGCTCGGAGCCACGGCCGCGGCCGATCACGAGCCACGGGCGATCGAGCGGAACCGCGAGGCCCGCATAGAAACCCGTCGTGACCTCGATTCTCGTGCCGGGCGGAACCGGACCGCGCGGGGTGCGCTCGGCGAGCGCACGAGCGGTGGTGTTGCCGGGATTCGCCATGCCGGCCTCATCGGAATCCACGCGGCCGCGCTTGACGCGGCCGCCGTTCCTGACCCGGGTCGCGATCGCCGGCGCGCCGCCCTCCGCATCTCGGGAAAACCCCGGAGCGCTCGTGACTCGATCCGGTACCCGGGAGCGACCACTCGTCGCCCGCCGCGGTATGCCGCATCGGGCGCTCAGGCCCGAGGCCCCTCGGGCCCGCGGGAACGCGCACGCGGAGGCGACTCCGTCGCCGCTGCTTCGCCGAGCAGCGCCCGCGCGTGTCGCCGGGTGGCTTCGCTCACGCGCTCGCCGCCCGCCATCCGCGCGATCTCGTCGACCCGTTCGGCAGCGGACAGCCTCGTCACCTCGGCACGCGTGCGGCCCTCGATGTCGCGTTTGGCAACACGAAAATGTGTCGTGGCCCGCGCGGCGATCTGGGGAAGATGCGTGATGCACAGCACCTGATGGTGGGCGGCGAGTTCGGCGAGCGTCTTTCCCATGCGATCGGCGACCGCTCCGCCCACCCCCGCGTCGACTTCGTCGAAGACCAGCACCATGCCGCCCCCGGCGCCACGCAGGACGTTCTTGAGTGCGAGAAAAACACGCGACAGCTCGCCGCCCGAAGCCACGCGACGCAGCGCACGCGCCGGCTCGCCCGCGTTCGCACGCAGCCGCAGTTCGGGCTCTTCGGCACCGCGCGGGCCAGCCGGCAGATCGTCCTCGCGCACCACGGGATCGAGGGCCACCTCGAATCCCGCGCCGGGCATGGCGAGTGCCGCGAGCGAGGCTTCGAGTGCCGCAGCGAGCCGTGTCGCGGCCGCGCGCCGTCCCCGAGAAAGGCGTTCGGCATCCCGCGCGAGCCGAAGAAGCGCGGCGCCTCGCGCCCCGAGCAGGGCATCGATGCGACCTTCCGCATCGCCGAGTTCCAGCAGCGTCGCCGCCGCGCGATCTCGAAACGCGAGCATCTCCTCTTCGCTGTCTCCGTACTTGCGTCGCAGTCGATCGAGCAAATCGAGTCGATCTTCGAGCTTCGCCACCCGCTCGGGATCGGCTTCGAATCGCGCGCCGGGATCGGCGAGTTCGCGCATCACGTCGTCGAGTTCGGCAGCGACGCTGGCGAGACGCTTCGCGATCGGATCCAGCGCGGGATCGAGCTTCGCCGCGGCCTCCAGCCGGCGGGCGGCTTCGGCGATTCGGTCGCGGGCCCCCGCGTCGTCCTCGCCCTCTTCCCCTCCGACGAGGCGCAACACGTGCGCGGCTTCTTCCGCGAGCCGCGCGGCGTGGACGGCCCGCGCTCGATCCGCCTTCAGCGCTTGCATCTCGCCCGGACGAAGCGCCGCCGTGTCGATCTCGTCGACCTGGAACGCGAGGAAGTCCTGTTCGCGGGCGCGAGTCTCCGCGGCGGCGCGAAGGCGCGAGATCTCTTCGTCGAGTTCGCGCAGCTCCGAAAAGCCGCGGGCCACGGCCTCGCGCGCATCGAGGAGCCCGCCAAAGGCATCGAGCAGGCGACCGTGCGATTCGGGACGCAACAGCGCCTGCGATTCGTGCTGGCTCGAAATCTCCAGCCGCCCGCCGAAGAGATCGGCCAGCACCGACACCGGCACCAGTTGTCCGGCGACCTGCGCGCGGGAGCGTCCGCTCGCGATCGACCGGCGGACGACGAGCGCGTGATCGTCGACCTCGAGGCCGCGTGCTGCGAGTTCGAGTTCGAGTTCGGGCAGCGCGCGGGTCGAGAAGACGGCCTCGACGATCGCCTCGCGTTCACCGGTGCGCACGACGTCCGCGTCCGCGCGCGCGCCGGCGAGCAGCGAGATCGCCCCGAGCACGATCGACTTGCCGGCGCCGGTTTCTCCGGTCAGCACGTTGAGGCCGGGCCCGAACTCGAGCGTCGCCTCCTCGACCAGCGCGAGATTGCGCACTCCGAGCGATTCGATCACCGCGTTCCCCACGAGAGCTTTTCGCGCAGGATCTCGAATCGCGTGCGAAACGGAGACAGGACGAGCGGCACCGAATGCGAAGAGCGGCGCACGCGAACGACGTCGTCGGCCCGTAGCGTCGTCCCTTCCTGTCCGTCGATCGTGAGCTGCACTTCGTCTCGCGAGCGAACGTGAATCTCGATCACGCGATCGGCACCGAGAACGAGCGGACGCTGGGTCAGCGTGTGCGGGCAGATCGGCGTCAGCAGGAACGCCTCCAGTTCGGGCAGCACGATGGGACCGCCGGCCGAGAGCGAGTAGGCCGTCGACCCCGTCGGCGTCGACACGATCAACCCGTCGGCGTGATACGTGGTGACGAGGGCGTCGTCCGCGCGGGCTTCGAGGTCGATCATGCGCGCGAAATCCGCCTTGGTGAGGACCGCGTCGTTGAGCGCGAGGTGGTGGCCGAGCCGCTCGCCGCCCCGGAGCGCTTCGACTTCGAGGCGCATCCGCGACTCGACGCGATGCTCACCGCGCAACACGCGTTCGAGGGCAGCGAACAATTCGTCGAGCGTGATCTCGGTCAGGAAGCCGAGCGTTCCGAGATTCGCTCCGAGGATCGGCGTCGCGCGGTCGCCGAGCGCGCGCGCGACCGAGAGCAGCGTGCCATCGCCGCCGAGCACCACCACCAGATCGACCCGCCCTCCGAGTTCGTCGCGCGCTCTCCCCGCGCTTCCCGCCGCTTCACCCGCGTCGTCATCGAGCAGCACGTCGAGGCCTCGCTCGCGTAGCCACTTGACGAGCCCGCGTACGTGCCCCGCCGCCTGCGGCTGACCGGGTTTGAGACAGACGCCGACCGAACGCAATCCGGCGCGCGCGGAGGGAGCATCGGAGCCGAGCGGCCGCGAGTCGGGCGGCTCGTGGTGATGGTTCGGGGGCCGGGAGGGAGGAGTCGTCGCGTCCATCGATCGCCTCGCGCGGTTGTGGTTTGGATAGCATGGAGCCATGACGCCCGGCGACTCGCTCGAGCTCTTTCCGCGCGCTCCCGCGCCGCCGGCCGCTGCGCCCGGTGACGATCCGCGAGCGATCGACGATTCGTTCGCCCCGCTCGCCGAGCGCATGCGACCGCGAACGCTGGCCGAGTTGATCGGGCAGGCACACCTCGTGGCGCCAGGGGCACCGCTCGCCGCCGTTGCCGGACGCGGGACGCTGCCCTCGATGATCCTCTGGGGACCGCCGGGCACGGGCAAGACGACGCTCGCGCGGCTGCTCGCCGCGACGTCCGGTGCGCGCCTGCACGTCGCCTCGGCCGTCAGCGTCGGTGTGAAAGAGATTCGTGAGATCGTCGAGCAGGCGGCAAAGGATCGGGCGAAGGGCGTGAACACCGTGCTCTTCCTCGACGAGATTCACCGCTTCAATCGATCTCAGCAGGACGTCC
>CAZDHU010000121.1:0-4910 GCA_964505355.1 uncultured Myxococcaceae bacterium
GCCCAGCATCGCCAGCGTGACCAGCGAGGTCGGCGTGATCGGCGTCGCGCGGTTGATTCTCACCGAGACTTCGAAGGCCAGCTTCTGGACCGCGAGGCCGACGTCTTCCTCGCTGCCCGTGGCCTCGCGTGCGGTCGCGGCCGTGTCGCTCGTGCCCATCCATTTCGCCAGCGAAAGGGGTTCGCCGAATCGGATGTGGATGTCGCCGTACGAACGGCGCAGGCGCCGGACGATGCGCACGAACCAGGAGAAGCTCTCGCGCTCCTTCGCGCCGCCCCGCTGTTCGGCGACGTAATCGCCGACGTCCGAGATCTGGTCGTACGCGATCGAGACGGGAATCAGGTGGACGTCTTCGCTGCGTCCGGCACGAAACGCATCGACCACGTAGGCGAGCAAACCGAAGCGCGGCGGCAGCAGCTTGCCCGAGCGCGAGCGCCCGCCTTCGAGATACCACTCGAGCGGAAATCGCTTCTCGACCAGATACGAGAGGTATTCGTGCAGCACGAGCTTGTAGAGCGGGTCGTCCTTGAACGTGCGCCGGATGAAGAAGACGCCGCTGCGACGGACCAGCGGCCCCACCGGAAAGAAGTTCATGTTGATGCCGCCGGCGGTGTGGTTCTGCGGCAGCCCGTTTTCGTGCAGCATGTACTGCAGCACGAGATGATCGAGGTTCGACTTGTGCGTGGGCAGGAAGACGACGGGATGGCGCTGCGCGAGTGCGGCCACCTGTTCGAGCGCAGCGCGGTCGTAGTGCAGCGATTCGCCGTAGCCCTGCGTGTAGAGCAGGTGAATCAGGCGGGCGACGAGGTCGATCACGAACGGGCTGTGGCTGGCGCCGATCTCGTGCAGGTCGGCCGAGGCTTCGCGGGCGAGCGCGGCCTCGTCGCGACCGGTTTCGCGCGCGACCTGTGCGAGGGCGGCGCGGAAACTCGCGCGGCCGAGAATGTCCTCGTGGACGAAGCGCGGCACCTTGTAACGCGCGCCGCGTACGCGCCGGTCCGCGCGTTCCAGGGCGAGCACGGCCTGTCGCGCGACGAACTCCGCGAGGCCCGTCGTCTGCCCGGCCTGCGTTCCCGCCGCGCGACGCCAGCGCGCGCGCAACTCCGACAGCGGCGCGGGGTCGCCCGCCACGATCGAGCAACGATCCGGCGTACGGCGAAGCGCGAGACGCTGTCGCCAGATCCCGGGATCGCGCGGATCGCCGAGCACGAGATCGCGCAATCGCGCGACGCGGTGGCCGTCCACCTTCGCCGGCCGCCAGGCGATTCGCAGCGGAGCGAAGACCGGATCGTCGTGCGCGGCGACCGCCGTCTCGAGCGGGGCCAGCGACAGCGCACGGCGCGGGCGACGCCGCGTGGGCGGGATCTCGATCACGCTGACGTCCGCCGCGGCGAAGCCTTCCGGACGGCTTCGCTCGATCCAGTCGCGCAGCACGCGATGCTCGACCGCACCCGACGCGTCGACCAGAAAGACGACGCGCGCGTGCCGTCCCGCCGGTGCGGCGACGATCGGCCAGGCCGGCTCGTTCGGAAGCGGGCGCATCCCCCGAATCTCCTCCCGCGCAAGGCTCGAATCCCATCATACCCGCGGGCGGCCCGTGTTCGGTGCTCGATCTCGCGGCACGCGGAAGGAGCCCGGAAGAGGTGCCGCGTTCGGCCGACGCGTCGCGGCGCGCGGAATGCCGGGGGGCGCGCACGCGATCGTGAGCAGCCGGCCCGCAAATTTGTTTGACAGCCTCACGCGGCCGCGTCCATCATGCGGCGCGAACCGACGATGCGGGGGATTTCGCCGATCTACACGGGAATGTGTCGACGATCCGGTTCGGGGCGTGCGAGGTGGTTCCGCGCCGCGTGGTCTCGCCGCGTCGCGGCATGCGCCGTCCGCCTGCCGATCCGCACGATCGCCGCCACGCTCGTGGTCGCGCTCGGAAGTTTCGCGAGCGTGCCCGCGCGGGCGCTCTCGATCGCCTTTGCGGCGAGCGGCGTTCCGACCCGGGATGCCGCCGGCAGGATCGTCTCGATCGCGGGGACGCTGGTGCCGACGTCGTCCGAAACCCCGCTCTACACGGGCACCGCCACGGCGCTGCCCGGTTCCGTCGTCGCGATCGTCTCGGCGCCGAATCAAGATCTGCGCAGCGCGCCGGGCGCACTGCTGCTGGGCACCGCGAGCGGTGCGCTCGCTGCGGTGCCACGCACCGCGCCGACGCCGGGCCTCTCGTACGAGCCCGTGGCAACGCGATGGGTGCCCGCACCCGGATTCATTCAGCTTCCCGGCTCGCACAGTCCGTGGATGAGCGACGGCGTGCTGCTCAACCCCGAGTACGACCCGCGGATCGACGGCTGCGTCCTTGCCGGATCCGGCGGTGTCGCGCCAGCCGGCACCTGCGCGGGCATCTCGCTGATTCATCCGCTGATCGGCCAGCCGTGGTCGTCCGAGATGGCGGCCTTCTCGTGGAACTATCTGAACGTGCTCGTCTCGTTCTCGACCCCGGACGACGACGGCGTGATCGAGACCAATGAACTCGATCCCGCGAACCCGCTGCGTCTCGATGGCTGCTCGTTGGTGCTTCCGCAGTTCTGCCGGTCGGTACAAGAGGCGCAAGACCTCTTCGGTCTCCTCGTCACGCCCCTGCCCGACGACCCGAACGGGTCGGCGGCGGACTGGCTGTGGAACCGCGGCGTGTCGTGGGAGGTGACGGAAGCGAGCGGCGATCTCGCGCCGTACCTGGGCGGGACGCTCGTCAGCTACGGCCCCTTCGATGACGGTGCGGGCGGTGCCCGCGTCGCACTCGTCCTCGTGCCCGAGCCCGCGAGCGCGGGCCTGCTGCTCGCAGGTCTGGCGGCGCTGAATCGACGGGCGCGACGGGAGCGCGCGCGCAGGTAGTCTCTGTGCGCATGCCGGCCGATTCCTCGACTCGCGCGTCTGCAACGCGTCTCGTCACCGAGGGCGGAGCGCTCTGCCCGGTGTGCAATGCGGTTGCGCGGCCGGCGATCCCGCTCGGCGATCTCACGCTGCACGTCTGTGATGCCTGCCGGTCGTGGTCGAGCGATGCGTACGCGCGGGGCGCGCTGACGTCGTTCTCGCCCGCTTCCTACTTCGCCAACGCCGAGGCCGATCGCTGGCGCTGGCGGGATCTGCTCTCGCGCGTCGATGCCGCGCACCGCGCGGAATCGGGCGCTGCGCCGCCGGTCGGTGCGGCGCTGCGCGTACTCGATCTCGGCTGCGGCCGCGGCGATTTTCTCGGCTGGCTCGCGCGCGAACGGCCGGCGGCGCGGTGTGCGGGGATCGAACTCGATTCAGACCGCGCTGCCGAAGCGCAGCGCGCGAACCCCGCTGCGCAAATCGTCGCCGGCGATGCACTCACGGGGCTCGCCGCGCTCTCCGGCGCATTCGATCTCGTGACGCTGTGGGACGTCTTCGAGCATCTCGTCGATCCCGGTGCGCTGCTTCGCGCACTGGCTGCGCGCGTCGAACCCGGCGGCCACGTCTTCGTGCAGACGATTCACGAGCAGAGCGTCGTGCCGGCGCTCGGACGCTGGAGTCACGCGATGACGGGCGGGCGCGTGCGATTTCTCGTTCGCCGCACGCACGAAGCCCATCACCTCGTATTTTTCAGTCGCGCCGGCCTCGAGCATCTCGCCGCGAAGGCCGGGCTCGCGGTGCGTGCCTGCTGGTTCGACCGCCTCGCGCTCGCGCGCATGGATGGCGGTCGCTGGCTCACCTGGCCGACCGCTGCACTGCTCGCGATCGAAAACCGCCTCGGCAACGGGCTCTTCATCAATCTGCTGTTGCAGCGGCCGCGCTGACGCGAGGCCATCCGTCAGCGCCGGCGGGCGCGCAACCAGAGGTTCTTGCCGACCCTTCCGCGCAACGCGCGATCGAGCCAGAGGCTCGATGGAAAGACGAAGCGGTCGTAGAAGCGCACCGAGCGCTCCGAGATCTCGCCGCTCGAATCGCCGATCACGCGATAGGCGAGGGCGGCCAGTGCGCCGAGCGAATCGGCGAAGCGCACGTCTTCGACCGCGAAGCCGGCGGCCTCGCAGCGCGCCGCGAGTTCGTGCTTTCCGTAGCGACGCAGATGCCCGACGCGGTCGTCGTTGGCGGTCCAGAGCGCGCGCAGCGCGGGCAAATAGAGCAGCAGGCGGCCGCCCGGCGCCGTGTGCGCGAAGAGCGCGTGCAGGGTCGCAACGTCGTCGGGGACGTGCTCCAGCACGTTCATCGACACCACCAGCGGGAACTGCCGATCGCCGAGCGCGTCGAGGCTCGCAACGGCTTCGATCCCCGATCTCGCGAGACGCGTGCGAAGGCCGGGATCGGGCTCGACGCCCGTGCCGTGCAGGCCGCGCGCCGCGAGGCCGCGCAAGAGCCGTCCGTGGCCGGCGCCGAAGTCGAGCACCTCGCGCGCGTCGCCCGCGAACGACAGCACTTCGTCGAGGATCCGCCGGTTGTAGTTCGCGGCCGCATCCATCACGTCGAGCAGGTGTGCGGCGTCGAAGGCGAGATCGGCGTCAGTCACGCAGGCGTCGCTTCCAGAGAGCGATCGTTTCGGCGTGATACTTCGAGATCGTGTCGAGAATCAGTCCGATGCCGAAACAAAGCGCCGAAAGCACGCCGAGCCCGGCGGCGAGAATCGCACGCGGCACGTGCAGCACGAATCCCGTGCGCACGAAGTCGAGAATCGGCGCACTGCCGGTGGCGAGCGACGCCAGCGCGAAGAGCAGCGCGATCGTCGAGAAAAAGAGAAAGGGCTGATAATCCTTGAAGAGAAGCAGGATGCAGCGACCGATCAGCCAGCCGTCGCTCCAGGTGTCGAGCTTCGACTCGCTGCCGGTCGGTCGGGCGCCGTAGCGCACGGGCACCTCGCGGATCTCGAATCCCTTCGCCAGCGCTTGCAGCGTGAGTTCGGTTTC
>CAZDHU010000122.1:0-8227 GCA_964505355.1 uncultured Myxococcaceae bacterium
GACCACCCGTTTCGTCGCGTCGTCTTCGTCGAGCGGATCCACCGGACCCGTTGCGATTGCGCGGGTTGCGGCGGCCGGCGGTGACGGCGTCTCGGAGTCGACCTCCTCGTCGCCCGAGAATCGGAGTTCGTCCGCGGCGTCCGCCGGCTCGGCCTGCGCGGGCGCACCCGCGTCGCTCGCCTGCCGCAGTTCGTCGAACCGGCGTGCGCCTTCCATCGCGAGATACTCGCCGGTGATCCCGTTGCGCAGCAGCAAACCCGCGACGTTGGCCGGCGGTTCCTCGCCCGGTTCGAACGAAAACTCGCCGGTCGCCCAGCCGAGCAGCGTCAGCACGACCTGTTCGATTTCGGCGCCGCGCAGACGTTCGAGATGACCATCGATGTCGGGGACTTCTTCGGCGAGCGCTTCTTCGAGCGTGATCCCGCGCGCGTGCGCTTCGGCTGCGCGCCGCTCGACATCGGCGACTGGCAACAGCCCGCCGCGGACCACCAGCTCCTGCAGATCGGCCGGCCCGCCTTTGCGCGCGGCGCCGAGCACACGGCCGTCGCGGAACCAGAGCGCAGCGTCTCCGTGCTGCGACCGCAGCGTGAGGACTCCGCTCTTTCGCGAAAGTCCGAGGATCTGCAGCACATCGGTCAGTGCGAGATCTTCGAGACTGCCGACGAGGCCCATGCGCCCTCCGGCGTCGGACCCTCGCCCGACGACGCGCCGCGAACGGCGATCGAGCGCGGGCCGCCCGGGCCGCGCTTCGCCGCCGCAGTTCGCATCGGCCTGCGTCCGGCGGACTTGATGCGTGAAGCGAACCCCCGACGGAGGCTTCCCGGTGGAACCCGGAACTGCGCCCGTGATCGCCCGAGCGCCGCGCAGGATTCGAAATCGATGCCCTGCCCCGAATCATTCAGAAGCGCGTTCGGTGAATCGGTCCGGCGGTGGCGAGGCGGCGGTGCGAGTCGGATCGCCCCGGCGAGGCTGCGGAGCTTCCGCGCAGACGCTGGCCGGATCGCCGCGCCCGCCCCCTCGATCAGCCGGGATCCAGCGCGCGGCGAGGAAGCGAGGGTCCGCGCGCCGTGTGCATCGAGACCGGCTCGCGCCCGGTCAGTTGAATCGAGACCGCGGTTTCGCCGAGCGAGCGAAGCGCGGCCTCGATCCCGCCGAGTGCGCGCGCCGCCGCGGGTTCGGGAACGACGAGCCGAAGTCGGATCGAGAGCCCCGACTCTTCGAGGGCGGAGACCGCGCCCCGCACGATGGCTCCCGCGCACGGACCTTCCGGGACGAGCCCGAGCCAGTGTCCGGGAAGGCCGAGTGCGACGGTCGAAGCGCGAAGCCGCCCGAGTCGCAGCACGGCGTCGCGCGCGAACCGCTTCGCGTCGACGGTGCCGAATCCGTTCGCATCGCCGAGCCCGAGTACCAGCAGGCGTGGCGCGCGCAGACGGCCGTCTCCCGGCAACAACACCGCGTCCCCGGCCGCGCCCTCGATCACGCCATCGACCAGCAGTCTCGAAAGCGCACCGCACAGACGCCAGTCGACACGGCCCGCGTCGCCGCGCAGCGGGCGGTCGCCATCGAAGAAAGAAACCACCACCGCATCGCTCGCGATCCGTTCGATCGGTCCGACATCGACCGCGATCGACAGCACGGGCTTCACTCCTCACCTCGCTCGTCGCCGGGTTCGATCACGCGATCGCCCCGAATCGTTCGCGCGGCGGCGTCGAGAACGCCGTTGACGAACGACGACGATCGGTCTCCGCCGAAGCGGCCGGCCAGTTCGACGGCCTCGTCGATGATCACCGCGGTCGGCGTCGCATCGTGCTGAAGCTCGAAGACGGCGAGACGCAGGATGTTCCGGTCGACTGCGGCCATCCGCGACACGCGCCAGCGTCGCGTGTGACTCGCCAGCACCTGATCGATCGCGTCCCGGTGCTCCGCCACACCGAGCACGAGTTCCTTGGCGAACGCCCGCGCGGCTTCGGGCAACTCGAAGTGCTCGGTCGCGCTTTCGAACATTTCCTGCGCCCCGCGCACGCGCTCCGTCTCCTCGCGACAGGCGAGATCGACCGCGTACAGCACCTGCAGCGCCGCTTCGCGCGAACGATGACGGGAAGCGCGTCGCTGCACGCTCACGAGGCCGGGCTCCCGCGGCGGATCTCGACCAGCAGGCGCGCCATCTCGAGCGCGGCGAGCGCGACCTCGGCTCCTTTGTTGCCGTGCGCACCACCGGCTCGCGCCAGCGCCTGCTCGACGTCGTCGGTGGTGAGCACGCCAAAGGCCACCGGAACTCCCGTCTTTCGCATCACGTCGCGCACGCCGTCGGTCACGCCCTGACAGACGTAGTCGAAATGCGGGGTCCCGCCCCGGATCACGGCACCGAGCGTGATCACGGCAACGTAGCGTCCGGAGCTGGCGAGCGCGTGGGCCGCCAGCGGGATCTCGAACGCACCGGGCACCCACGCGACGTCGATCGCATCGGACGCGGCGCCGCGAGCCTCGAGTTCTCGCACGCAGCCTTCGAGCAGGCGCACGCAGATCGGATGATTGAAGCGCGCCACCACCACCGCGAACCGAAGTCCGCGTGCATCGCGAAGTACGGGATACGTGTTCACCCTGCCCTCCCGACGGATCCGCTCGATGCGGCCGACGTCCGCGTCCGATCGACGGGTCGCGCGAGAACGTGCCAGTCGCCGGACGCGAAGCGGCGCACACGCTCGATCGCGAGCTGCGTTGCCTCGGCGAGCCGCCGCACGCCGAGCGGCCCGAGGCCCGGCACGGCGTCGGCCCCGAGCAGTCGCGGCGCGACGATCCAGTGCAGCTCGTCGACCACGCGGGCGCGCAGCAGCGCCGCCGCGAGATTCCCGCCGCCCTCCACCAGCAGCTCGCAAATGCCGTGCTTTGCCAGCGCCCGCAACCCGGCGTCGAGATCGAGGTGCTCGCCGCGGCGCGCGACCGGCAGCAACACGGCACCGCTCGCCGCGAGTCGACGCGCCCGTGCGGGAGCGGCGTTGCGCGCGTGAAGCAAGACCGTGCGCGAGACGTGCGCGTCGGTGAGCAGCCGGGCGCGCGGCGCGATGGCAAGCCTCGAATCCACGACCACGCGCCACGGGCAGCGCAGCACGCGGGATCCGTGCCGCACGGTGAGGGCGGGATCGTCGAGCCGTGCCGTCGCCGACCCGACCATCACGCCGTCGCAGCGCGCGCGCAGTCGATGAACGAAGGTTCGGGCCGCGACGCCGGTGATCCAGCGCGACTCGCCGGCCGCGGTCGCGATCCGGCCGTCGAGCGTGGTCGCGAGCTTGAGCACGACGAAGGGACGGCCGCGTTCGCAAACGGAGAGAAAGCCGCGGTGTTGCTCTCGACAGGCGGCTTCGCGCACCCCGCACTCGACGCGCACCCCCGCGCGGCGAAGCGCACGGAGTCCGCCGCCCGAGACGCGCGGATGCGGATCGCGCTGCCCGACCACGACGTGCCGGATTCCGGCGGCGAGAATCGCCTTCGTGCAGGGTCCCGTGCGCCCGACGTGGCAACAGGGTTCGAGGGTCACGGCAAGCGAGGCACCGCGCAGCGCCGGCGCTCCGTGACGACGCGCCGCCGCGCGCAGCGCGACGATCTCGGCATGAGGTCCGCCGGGCGGTTGCGTGGCGCCGCGTCCGAGGACGTGATCGCCCCGGTAGACGACGGCCCCCACTGGCGGATTGGGTGCCGTGCGGCCGAGCGCGGTTCGTGCGCAGCGCAGAGCGAGCTGCATCGCGGCGTCGGCGTTCACTTCGGCCCGTCCGCGGGCGGCAGGCGGGCGAAGAAGCGCGCGTAGTCCTCCGCGTTCTCGAATCCTTCGAAGACCGACGCGAAGCGCGCAGCCGCGATCGGATCGAGCGTGCAGAGCTCTTCGAGCACGTGCTCTCCGAGCCAGCGACTGCGCACCTCGCGTTCTCCGCCTTCCTGCATCCGACGTTCGAGCCGATCGATCAGCCGCTCGATCGCATCGGCGCTCAGCGGACGTTTCTGGCAGGCGGCCTGGATCCCCGCCAGCAGCTTCGCGCGATCGTATTCTTCGCGTCGTTCGTCGCGCTTGACGATGCGCGGAACGCTTTCTTCGATGCGTTCGCGGGTGGTGAAACGCCGGCCGCACTCGTCGCACTCGCGCCGGCGGCGGATCTCGCTGCCCTCGCGCCCGAGCCGCGAGTCGACCACGCGATTGCTTTCGTCACCGCAGTAGGGACAGCGCATCGATCAGCGTCCGGCGCCTGCCGGGCGAACGCACCGTTCGGCGGGCACCGTCACTCCGGCCCGCGCACGAACACGAGGCTCGCGTTCGTACCACCAAACCCGAACGAGTTGGACAGCGCGACCCGCGCATCGCACTTGCGCGCCTCCGGCCCGACGTGATCGAGCGCACAGTCGGGGTCGGGCGAGCGGAGGTGAATCGTCGGCGGCAGCAGGCCCGTCTCCAGCGCACGCACGCAGAAGATCGCTTCGACGGCGCCCGCGGCGCCGAGCAGGTGCCCGGTCATCGACTTGGTGGCAGAAACCGCGAGGCGCTCGACGTGCGCTCCGAAGACCGAGCGGATGGCGTGCGCTTCGACGGGATCGCCAGCCGGCGTGCCGGTCGCGTGCGCGTTCAGCGTGTCGACCGCTTCGGGCGCGAGGCCGGCGTCGGCGAGCGCGAGCCGCATGCAGCGCTGCGCGCCGTCGCCCCGCTCGTCGGGCGCAGCGAGATGTCGCGCATCGGCCGTCGCCGCATAGCCCGTCAGCTCGGCCAGGATCCGGGCGCCACGGTGTCGCGCGTGATCGAGCGATTCGAGCACGAGCACCGCGGCGCCCTCGCCGAGCACGAACCCGTCTCGCTCGAGATCGAAGGGGCGACTCGCGTGTTCGGGATCGTCGTTGCGCGTCGAAAGCGCGCGCATCGCGGCAAAGCCCGCCATCGCCAGCGGCGTCACCGCGGCTTCGGAACCGCCGGCCAGCATCACGTCGGCATCGCCGCGCTCGATGCGACGCGCCGCTTCGCCGATCGCCTGCGTGCCGCTCGAGCAGGCAGCGACCGGGCACAGGCTGGGCCCGCGCAGGCCGAGTCGCATCGAGACGTAGCCGCTCGCCATGTTCGCGATCGTCATCGGAATCAGGAACGGCGACACGCGGCGCGGACCGCTCCGCGCGAGCAGCGTGTGATTCTCTTCCAGCGTGCCGATGCCACCGATGCCCGATCCGATCGACACACCGCTGCGATCGGCATCGAAGCGGCCCGACAACGCCGCGTCGTCGAACGCCTCGTGCGCGGCGGCGAGTGCGAGCAGGATGAATCGATCGAGACGGCGTGCTTCTTTCGGCGGAAGGTCCGGGATCTCGATCGCGCCGCGAACCTCGGCCGCAATGCGCACGGGATGGTCGGTCGCGTCGAAGAGCGTGATCGGCCCGACGCCACAGACACCGGCGATCGCGGCCGTCCAGGTGCCGCGCACGTCCTCGCCGAGCGGAGTCCGGCAGCCGAGCCCCGTCACCACCACTCGTCTGCCACCGGATCGCAGGGCCACGCGGCTCAGCTCCCGAGCTTTTCCTTCAGATAGGCGATCGCGTCGGCGATCGTCTGAATCTTCTCGCTGTCTTCGTCCGGGATCTCGACGTCGAACTCTTCTTCGAGCTTCATCACCAGCTCGACGAGATCGAGCGAATCGGCGCCGAGATCGTCCACGAAGGATGCCTCCGGCTGCACCTGATCCGCCGAGACCTGCAGATGATCGGCGATGATCGAACCCACCCTCGCCTCGAGGCTGTCACGACCGGCTTCGGACTCGAGCGCCATTTCCCCTCCTCCCTGCGTCCCTGCGCCGTGGCTCTGGCGCCGGAATCGATCCCCCCGCTGGCCGAAGCGCGATCGCTGCGGCTTCGGCGGATCCTAACCGCGCGTACGCGTGGTCGCGACCACCTCGGTCGAGCGCACGAAGGCCGCTGCCGAATCGAGTTCGGCCGCGCTGCCGAGTGCGGCACGCGCGAGCGAGGATTCGATGCGCGCGACGAGACCGCCGAGCACCCGGCCCGGCCCGATCTCCAGCACGCGGTCGACGCCTTCGGCCGCCAGCACGTGCACCATCTCGGTGAAGCGCACGGGCGAAGTGATCTGCGCGCGCAGCAACTCGGGCGTTCGTTCCGCGTCGGCGTTGGGACGCGCTTCGACGTTGGTCACGATCGGAATCTGCGGCGGCGCGAAACGCGTCGTCACGAGCATCGGCCAGAGCTTTTCGGCCGCCGGTTGCATCAGCGGACAATGAAAAGGAGCGGAGACCGGCAGCGCGATCGTGCGTCGCGCCCCCGTCTCGCGGGCGCGCCGGCAGGCCATCTCGACCGCGATGGTTTCGCCGGCGATCACGGTTTGCGTCGGTCCGTTGAAGTTGGCCGGTGCCACGACCCGGCCCGTCGCCTCGCGCGCGACCGCACACGCCTGCTCGACGATCTCGGGGCCGCAGCCGACGACGGCCGCCATCGCACCGCGCCCCTCGGCCACGGCCTCCTGCATGTACCGGCCCCGCGCGTGCACGAGTCGCAGCGCGTCGTCGAACCCGAGAGATCCCGCAGCCACCAGCGCGGTGAACTCACCGAGACTGTGCCCCGCCACGAAACTCGGCTGCAGCGTGACGCGCACCTCCAGCGCACGCAGCAGCGCGACGCTGGTGGCGAGAATCGCGGGCTGCTGCAGCTCGGTCCGCCGCAGATCTTCTTCCGGGCCTTCGAAACAGAGTCGGGACAGAGAGAAGCCGAGGGCGTCGTCGGCCGCTTCGAAGACGGCGCGCGCTTCGGCCGAGACCTCGATCAGGTCCTGACCCATTCCGACTTCTTGCGACCCCTGTCCGGGGAAAAGCAGTGCGAGCATGGCATCGGGCGAAGTGCGGGCCACGGAGCGGCCCGCCGTTCGTCACTCGTCCTCGATCTTCAGGATCTCGCGGCCTTTGTAGCTGCCGCAGCTCGCGCAGACCCGATGCGGCGCCTTGGCTGCGCCGCACTGCGGGCACTTCGAAGTTGCCGGCGCCGACAGCGCATCGTGGCTGCGACGCAGGTTCTTCTTCATGCGGGACGTTTTTCCCTTCGGAACGGCCATCACTCATCTCCTTCGGTCGGCGTGCCTCGCAGGGCACGAAGGACCGCAAACGGCGAACTCCGGCTCTCCGGCGCGCAGTCGCACGGCTCGACGTTCCGGTCGACGCCGCAGCGCGGGCAAAGCCCTCGACAATCCTCCCGGCACAGGGGCTGAACCGGCAACGCGAGCTGCATCAGCTCGATCACGATGCTGCTCAGATCGATCTCCGGCCCGGTATACCAGCCCAAGCCCGGTTCGTCTCCGACGCAGACTCCATCGCGCGCGAGCGCGGCAGCCGCTTCGGGATCCGCCGGGATTCGATCCCCGGCCGGCTCGAGCACGAGGCGAAACGGTTCGCGGAGCCGCGGACCATAGCGCGCGAGGCATCGACCGCACTCGAGCACGAACGCTCCTTCGACCTCGCCGTCGAGAAGCACTTCCCGTCCGGCGACGCTGGCGCGCAACTCGACGCCGAACCTCTCGTCCGGAGCAGCGGCCGCCTCGGGAAGCTGCTCGACGAGCCGCGCCCGAAAGGCAGGGTCGGCCCGAAAATGGAACGCTCGAGGAGTCTCACCGAGGCGATCGATCAGGAGCTTCATCGGACCCCTCGCGGCGGGGTGACGACCTCGCGGAATCGAGGGCGCGGGTAGCAAAGGCCGCCGAACCCTGCCATCGACGACCCGCCCTGCCCCGTTCCGCGGCGCGGCCGATACACTGGCGCGCCATGACACCGCCCCGCACACGATTCGCACCGAGCCCGACGGGATTCATGCACATCGGCAACGCGCGCACCGCGCTCTTCAACTGGGCCTACGCGCGCCATCACGGTGGAACGCTCGCGCTGCGGATCGAGGACACCGATCGCGAGCGCTCGACCGCGGAGTCCGAGGCCGCGATCTTCGACGGCCTCGCGTGGCTGGGCATCGAGTTCGACGAAGGCCCGTTCCGTCAGAGCGAACGCAGCGAGCGGCATCGCGCCGTGATCGAAGAGCTACTCGCCAAAGACCGCGCCTACCGCTGTACCTGCAGCAAAGAAGCGCTCGAAGAGCGCAAACAGGCCTGCATCGCCGCCGGCCGCAAATGGACGTACGACGGGCGCTGTCGCGACGCCGGCTTCGGCCCCGGTTGTGGCCCGCACGTGGTCCGGTTGCGGATGCCGAACGAAGG
>CAZDHU010000123.1:0-2749 GCA_964505355.1 uncultured Myxococcaceae bacterium
TCGAATCCCGCGACGTCGACCTCGAGTTTCTCCAGCGCGATTCGCGCGTGCTCGAGCCGCACGACGCCCTCGCCCGGCGCCGCCACCTCGGCCCAGTCTCGAACGCGGCGCAACAACCGATGCGCAATCCGCGGGGTGCCCCGCGATCGCCGTGCGACTTCGAGCGCCGCGTCGTCTTCGAGTCGAAGATTCGCGATCCGCGCCGCGCGAGCGAGGATGCGCACGAGATCCTGCGGCGGGTAGTACTCGAGCCTCGCCACCCAGCCGAAGCGGTCGCGCAGCGGTGACGAGAGCATGCCCGCGCGCGTCGTCGCGCCGATCAGCGTGAATCGAGGCAGATCGAGGCGAACGGAACGCGCGCCGGGCCCCTGCCCGATCAGCAGATCGAGCTGAAAGTCCTCCATCGCGGGGTAGAGAATCTCTTCGACGACCGGGCTCAGCCGATGGATCTCGTCGATGAAGAGCACGTCGCCCGCTTCGAGGTTCGAAAGCAGCGCGGCGAGGTCGCCGGGACGCTCGATCACCGGCCCGCTGGTCGCGCGCAACTGCGCACCCATCTCGTGCGCGACGACACCGGCCAGCGCGGTCTTGCCGAGGCCCGGCGGGCCGTGGAACAGCAGATGGTCGAGCGCTTCGCCGCGGCTGCGCGCCGCGGCCACGAACACCGAGAGATTGTCGCGAAGCCGCTGCTGGCCGACGAAATCCGCCAGTGCACGAGGGCGAACGCGTTCTTCGAGCACCCGCTCGTCGGGCAGTGCATCGGCCGAGACGGGACGGTGATCACAACCCGAAGCGGCCGGGAACGGGTCATCGCCGGGGGTCATTCCGTTCCTCCCTTCGGCTGCGAAAGCCGCCGCAGCGCCCCGCGCAGCAGCGCGGCCACATCCCCTTCGCTCTCGACTTCGGGTCGCGTCAGTTCGATCACGCGCTTCGCCTCTGCGCCCGTATACCCGAGGTTGACCAACGCCGAGATGGCCTGCTCGACGGCGGGACCGTGCGATGAGAACCCGGCCGGCGTCCGCCCGCGTCCCGAACTCTCGCCGAGAGTGACGCGCAGTTCGTTCGCGCGCTCCCGCAGCTCGACGACCAGTCGTTCGGCTTTCTTCTGACCAAGTCCGGGAATGCGGCGCAGTGTGGCGACGTCACCGTCGGCCAGCGCGTCGACCAGCGCGCCGGGTTCGATGCCCGACAGAATGCCCTGCGCGAGCCGAGGGCCAATCCCGTTGGTTCGCAGGAGTAACTCGAACAGCGCTCGCTCGCGTGCCGTCGCGAATCCGAAGAGCTGAATCGCGTCTTCGCGCACGTGGGTGTGGATGCGCAGCACGAGCGTCGCGCCTTCCTCGGGCAACTGCACGAACGTCGAAAGAGGAACGAAGACCTCGTAGCCAACGCCGTGCGCATCGATCACGAGCGCGCTCGGCGTCTTCTCGCGCAGCGTCCCTTCGAGCCGCGCAATCATCCCCGCCTCAGCACGAAACGCGCTGCACGGCCGCGCGGCGCTCCGAGGGCGGCGAGCGCATCGCGCAGCGCGGGCGTCGCGGGCAGCGCGGGTTCGACGCGACGCGCGCGAGGACGAACAGATCCCCGTCCGCGGGGGAGCGGAAACCGGCGACGCTGCGCCGCCGAGAGGGCGGCCGCCAGCGCATCGGCCGCGTCCTGCGCCGGCAATCGGGGCAGTGCGAGCAGGCGCTGCACCATCTCTTGCACCTGCCGTTTGTCGGCGGTGCCGTTACCGGTCACCGAAACCTTGATCTCGGCCGGCGAGAGCTCGAGCACGCGCACCGCTCGCTGACCGAGTGCCGCCAGCACCGCGCCGCGCGCGTGACCGAGAATCAGCGCAGCGCGCGGGCTCGCCGCGACGAACGGGCTTTCGACGACCGCGAGATTCGGCGCGTGCGCGTCGATCACGTCGAGGATGGCCTGGTGAAGCGCTGCGAGGCGGGCAGCGAGCGCGTCACCCGGCGCAAGGCGCACGGTGCCGTGGCCAGCATGAGCCACCGTACCGGTCGAGCAGCCGACGACGCCCCAGCCCGTGCGGCGTGAGCCCGGATCGATGCCGAGGATCTTCACGCGTATCCCCCGGGCGGTGGCCCGACGCGGCCCGCCCCTCTCGCAACGCGATTCCGGCGGAGATTCCGGAATCGTCCGTTCGGGTCGTGACCGTCCTCCGGGGAGGTCGAGGCGGTCGCTTCAGGCGAACTTCGCCATTTCCTCGTCGGAGATGTCGAAGTTCGCGTAGACGTTCTGCACGTCGTCGAGATCCTCGAGCGCCTCGGACAGCCGCAGCATGGTCTGCGCGTCGCTTCCCTCGAGCTTCGTCGTCGACGTCGGATTCATCAGAACCTGTGCGTTTTCGGTGGCGAAACCTCGCCGTGCGAGTTCGTCACGAACGGACTCGAAGAGCGCGGGCGTCGTCACCACGTCGATCGTCTCGGGTCCGTCGACGACGTCTTCGGCTCCGGCCTCGAGAGCGCCTTCGAGCAGCGCATCGGCATCGATCGCACCGCGATCGAACACGAGCACTCCCTGTTTCTCGAACAGGAACGAAACACAACCCGACGCGCCGAGGTTTCCGCCGTGCTTGCTCAGCACGTGTCGCACCTCGCCGACCGTCCGGTTCTTGTTGTCGGTGAGCGTCTCGATCATGATCGCGACGCCGCCCGGGCCGTACGCCTCGTACGTGATTTCGTCGTACGACACGCCTTCTTCTTCGCCAGTGCCCCGGCGAATGGCGCGCTTGATGTTGTCC
>CAZDHU010000124.1:0-7602 GCA_964505355.1 uncultured Myxococcaceae bacterium
ACGGCGAGCGAGCGCCCGACCGAGCGCGCGCAGCGACTCCGCCAGTTCGAACACGCCCGAGCTCGGCGAACCGGCGTCGTCCGCGCCGGGCACCGGCGGCGGGGCGTGCGGAATCGGCGTCGCCCGCGTTTCGTCCTGCCCCGTCATACCGTCCCCCCCGCCGCTGCCGGCGCTCTCTCCTCGCGTGCCGGCGGCGCATCGTCCAGCTCCCGATCGATGGCTTCGATGAACGGCCCCCAGCCAAAGCGCTCGGCCGCGGCCGGCGCGTTCGCGACGATGCGTTCGCGCAGCGTCGCATCGGTGACGAGCGCGATCATGGCCTTCGAAAACGCCTCGGCGGTCGGCGCGGCGAGCAGGCCGTCCTCGCGATCTCGCACGATTTCGCGCGGGCCGCCCGAATCGACCGCAACGCACGGCTTGCCGGTCGCCATCGCCTCGATCACCACCAGCCCCCAGTCTTCGTTGAACGCCGTGAACAGCGTCGCGAAGCACGTCCGGTAGAACTCGCGCATCTCCTCGTCGCTCGGTCGAATGCGGAACTCGATCGCCGGATCTCCGGCCGCCCGCGCCTGCAACGCTTCGAGGTACCGCTCGCTCTTTCGATCGACGATGCCCGCGATCCGCAGTCGCCAGCGATCGGGATTCGGCGCCCGTTCTCGAAACGCGTGGAATGCGTCGATCGCCAGTTCGAGATTCTTGGTCCACATGATCCGGCCGGGCACGAAGAACGTCGAGTCATTCTCGCCCGAAGGGACGTGCCGATCCAGATCGACGCCGGGATGGAGCACGCGCATCCGCGACGGCTCCGCGAGGCCCCCGGCTTCGATCCGCGCCTTCACCTCGTTGCTGATCGGGAAGATCCTGCGGTAGCGACGCCAGGCGCGCTGATCGAGCCAGCGATAGAAGACGCTGCCGGCCCGCACGATCGCGCGCTCGATCGCCCCGTGCTCCGCAAACCAGCTCTCGCGGTAGAGGGGATCGAAGACGATGCGCAGCGGCGTGAGACAAAGGTTGTAGGCGGGGATGCGCGGGTTGCGAAGGACGACGAGATCACCGAGGCCCTCGCAGACGACGAGCAGCGCGTCGAACCCCGCGAGATCGAGCGGGCGCCAGAGAATCCGCAGCGCGGATCTCGCGACCGCCGCCGGGGTTCGTCGCACCGACACCGAGTCGACCACGCGAACGTCCTGTTCGCGCAGCCCCGGAAACGTCGCGTCCGGCTCGAAACGGCTGGTGAAGATCGTGATCTCGTGTCGGCTCCGCTTTGCGAGTTCGAGGATCGTTCGCTCGGCGCCGCTGGTCAGGTAGAGCCACGGGTAGTAGATCGCGATCCGGCGACGTCTCACGCTGCGCTGTCCCTCACCTTCGTCCGGTCCGCCGGGATTCCGATCGTCCGGCGGCGGGTCCACCCTGCACGCCGTCGCGATCGATCCTTCCGTCATCGGCCGCTTCTTGCCCGGCCGTAGCAGCCGGATTGCCGATCCCCTGCCGCCGCGAGTCCCCCGGGGCCGGAACGACGCGATTTTTCGGCCAACCCCGCCACCCGTCGCGCCGATGAGGTCACTCAACGTTCGGAGCCTCGCGCGCACGCAGCCCGGCGCGCGACCTCGCGGGAGACCGGAAACCTGCGCACCCGCTGCGAACTCGCGGAGTGCACCGCGGCAACACCGGTCAGTGACCTCGAGACGACGAGCGAGCGATCGCAGGGGACGGAGCGACGAGATGAACATCACCTTCCGGCGGCGCATGGCAGCGCTCACGGATCACGCAATCGACGCCGCGACCTTCGCGCTCGCCGTCGGCTTCGGCATTTACATCGCCCTCTTCGGGAAGGCGAGTTTTCTGCATTCCGTGCGCTCTCCGGAGTTCGGCCTCGTCGACTTGTTGACGATCGCCGCCGGGCTCTTCGCCTCGACGCGGTTCGGTTCGCGACCGGCCGGCCTCCGGCGGCTCGAGGGCACGCTGTCCCATCTGTGGATCGCCGCGCGACAATCGGCCGTGGCCACGGCGACGATCACGATGCCGTCGATCGTGGTCGGTAGCTCGCTGCTCGCGTCGCAGCCGTTCGTGCTCGGCTTCGCCAGCAGCCTCGTCGTGTTGCGCTTCGTCGCCCGCATCGCGCACCAGGACGTCATGGTGTGGCTGCGACGGCGCGGCCGGAATCTGCGCGTCGCGCTGGTCGTCGGCTCGGGCCCGCGGGCGGCACGCCTGATTCGAGACGTCGAACAGCATCCCGAATACGGGTACCTGATGCTCGGCTTCGTCGACGATCGCGTTCACCATCCGATGAAGCACCTCGAGCATCTCGGAAAGATCGACGAGCTACCGCGCATTCTGCACGAAACGAGAATCGACGAGGTCTTCGTCGCCCTGCCCGTGCGATCGCATTACGACCAGATCCTGCGCACGATCGAACTCTGCGAAGAGCAGGGCATCGCGGTCCATCTGCCCGGAAACTTCTTCCAGCTCGAAATCGCTCACGCCAAGTCGTCGAATCTCGCCACCACGCCGCTGATCTCGATCGTGTCGAGCGGACCGATGGACGGTCTACCGTATCTGTTGAAGCGCACCTTCGATCGCGTCACGGCCGCCCTGCTCGTCGTCCTGCTCTCGCCGCTCCTGCTCGCGATCGCGGTCGCGATTCGTCTCACGATGGGCTCGCCGATTCTCTTCCGCCAGGCCCGCGTCGGCTTCGGCCGGCGCGTCTTCACCTGTTACAAGTTCCGCACCATGGTGAACGACGCCGAACGGCAGATGCACGCACTGGAGGCGCTGAACGAGGCGGACGGCCCCGTCTTCAAGATCAGAAACGATCCGCGGGTCACGCCGCTCGGTGCTCTACTGCGCCGCACCTCGCTCGACGAACTCCCGCAGCTCTTCAACGTGGTGCGCGGAGACATGAGCCTCGTCGGCCCGCGGCCGCTGCCGCTGCGCGACGTCAAGCGCTTCGATCGCAAGTCGCTCAACCGCCGGTTCTCGGTCTGGCCGGGCATCACCTGCACCTGGCAGATCTCCGGTCGCAGCGAACTCGACTTCCAGGACTGGATCGCGCTCGATCTCGAGTACGTCGACAACTGGTCGTTCTCGAAGGATCTGCAGATCCTCTTCCAGACCGTCGGCGCCGTCTTCCGCGGGCGCGGCGCCTACTGAACGAAACCGTCGATCGCCGCGACGATCACGGGCTGCTCTGCACGGCGTTGGTTTCGCCGAGCCCGGGCTGATCGATCTGATAGACGGCGTAGAACGCGCCGTTTCTCGGGATGATCTTGTTGATGTAGAGCTCCACGTACATGCCGACCTGCGCGATCACGCTCTTCGGCACGTAGATCACGTCGTACGCGCGCAGCACCGGCATCGGAGACGCGCCTTCGAGTGCGTCCGAGAGATCGACGCGATGGACCTCGCGACCGTTCGGGCCGCGACGGAGCAGAACCACCGTCGACAGCTCGGCGGTGTCGAGCGCTCCTCCGGCCTGAAACACGGCGCCGGCGAGATCGGTCTTGCCGTCCACTGCGACCATGCCCGGCGCCTTCACCTCGCCGCCGACGAACGCACGCTGGCTGCCGAAGCCGCGCACGATCACCGTCACCGCCGGCTTTTGAAGGTGCGTGGAGTACCGGGTCACCAGCTCGTTCGAGACTTCCTCCGGCGTGTGCCCGCCGGCCTGGACTTCGCCGACGAGCTGCAGCGACACCTTCCCGTCCGGGCGCACGCTCACGTCCTCGTTCAGCTCCGGGGTGTAGAAGAACTTGATCGAGAGCACGTCGTTGGCTCCGATCCGATAGTCGGGCGTGCCCGCCGGTTCGGCCTCCTCAGCGGTGATCGGCGGCAGATGCAGCATGCAGCCCGCGATTCCGAGCAGGGCCAGCAGAAGGCCCACGCGCACGGTTCGAAACGTGATCATTCACGGCCTCCCGTCAGCTCTCGGCGACGACGCTGAGAATCGCGCCTGCCGGCAGCGTCAGCGTCTGGGTGGCCGAAGGTGTGCACGAAATCGCCCGCGGTTTGATCGGGGCGACCTTCTGCACCGACTTCGACAGCACGGGACCGTTGCTGGCCTCGAGCGGCGCCGAGAGCAACTGGCAGGAGATCGTTTTCGGCACGAACCCGTCGAACGCCAGCTCGGTGGCGAGTTCGCCTTCGACGGCACGATTGACCAGCAAGACCGTCAGTCGGCGACCGTCTTTGCTGCGTCCCGCGTTCGCCATCAGCGCGGGGGAACTCGCGCGTGCCTTCACCACGCCGAGCGTCGTGCTGCTGAAGGTCGGCCCCGACACCTCCGTCTTCACCAGCGCGTGCTCGAAGCGATCGGCGTAGAAGCGATAGAGCTCGAAGGTCGGGCTGGTGACCGGACCAGACGCGTCCGCCAGCACCAGCGCTCCGTGCCATTTGTGAACGGGATTGGTGAACATGGTCATTCGCACGCGCGGATCGTCCATGTAGACGCCGAGCACGGAGGCCGTGAAGACCGCCGACGCCATCGTTCGCGTGTGATCGACGTAGCCGAGGTGCCGGTCCATCTTGCCCGAGAGCCCGATCAGCGGCGAAAACTCGGTGATCCACAAGGGCGCGCCTGCGTTCGCCGGCGAGCGTCGATCGATCTCGCGACCGACGCTCGCGAGATTTTCCGCCGTTTGCTGAGCGCCGGCGAACATCGCCCGATACATCCGGCGCCGGTCTTCCTCGCGCGTGAGGTCGACCGAGTCGTCGAGAATCACCGGGCTGTAGCCGTTGTGCAGCGCGAAGAAATCGACCTTCGTGTCGAGCGCATCGAGCATCTTCAGCGTCCAGTCGCGGTTGCCGCCGTCGGCGAACGGGAATGCTCCGGTGTCGAGGTGCGCGATCGCGCCCACTTCGGCGTCCGGCAGCGACGCACGAATCGCCCGCGCGAAGGCCGGCCAGTCTTTCGCGTACTGCGCGCCGGGCTTGTAGATCTCGCGACTGTTCGGACCGGTGGCTCCCGGGCCGGAGAGATAAATCTCGTTGCCGATCTCCCAGTACTCTGGCCGGAAGCCCTGCGCGACGAACCACGCCGCCCATTGCCCGGCCATTTCGGGAGTTCCCGTCCCATAGTTCGCCGTGATGCAGGCCTTCGCACCGAGTCGTCTGGCGAGTCCAATGAACTCTCCCGAACCGAAGTGCACGGTCTCCGACTTCTTGTTGAACGGATTTCGAATTGATCCACGCTCGGATTGAGAGCCGATTCCCTTCTTCCAGTCGTAGAAGTCGGCCGCGATGCCTCCCGGGAATCGCAGCAGCGGGATCCGAATCGGCCCGAGCCGCTCGATCACGTTCTCGTCCAGCGTTCCCGTGCCCGCCCGGACGAGCCCCTGCGCGTCTTCGAGCCACTCGATGTGATGCCCGAAGAACTCCGGCGCCAGCGTGCGAACCGGTTGGGCTGCGTGCACCCGCACCGACGCGGCCGTGCCGCCGGATCGCGTGGAAGGGGTCGCGGCCGGCGGCTTCGCAGCCGCGGCCGCTCTCGTTCCGGCTTCGCGCACGTAGACGTCGTCGACGTAGGCCCGGCCGCCCGCCGGGCCGAGCACCTGCACACCGAACGTCAGCACGCTCGCATCCTTCGGCACCGTGAACCGGCCGCTGCGGCGGGTCCAGGCCGGCCGCTGCACCTCGGCATCGAAGTCGTTGCCCATGCCCTGCGGAGACCAGACCACGAGATTCACGCCGGCACCGTCGCTCGCGACGCGTGCACCGAACTCGAGCGTCTTTCCGCGCAGTGCCGCGGCATCGAGCACCTGATAGACCATGAAAGACGCATTGCCGCTCGATCCGCCGCTCGATGGGGTGAGTTCGAGCGCATGGCCGCCGCTCGCCCCTTCGCGCTCGATCACGCGCGCGGTTCCGTGTTGCGATCCCTGACTTCCCCAGCCGGGCGGTCGCGATGCGTCGGCCGACGGCTCGTCGAACCCGGGGTTTGCGAGTTCGAGCACGGGCGGAGGCGGTGCAAGATCGGCGGCGATGCAGGCGAGCGGCGCGAGCGCCGCGGTGATCGCGAGCAAGGCGCGTGTGAAGACGTTCATCGGTTCACCACCTCCCTGAACACTGCCCGGTAGAGGGGAGTGATCGCTTCGGGCGTATAGCTCGTTTCGTAGCGACGGCGCGCCGCGGCGGCACGTCGCTCGCGCAAGGCCGGGTCGTTCAGCAACCGCGCGGCCGCCATCGCGACCGCCTGATGATCATCGACCGGAACGATCTCCGCTTCGTCGGGCGTCACCAGTTCCTCGACGCCGGGAAACGCGGTCAGCACGATCGCCCGGCGGGCGGCCATCGATTCGATCAGTGTCCCGGGCAAGCCTTCCCAGCGCGAGGTCATCAGCACCACATCGAAAAGCGGATAGCACCCTCTCGCGGGCAGCGTTCCCGTCCAGACCAGCACGTCGCCGAGTCCGAGTCGTTCCGAGAGACGACGCATCTCGACCTCGATCTCGCCGCTGCCGACGAGCGCGAAGCGAGCTTCGGGCACGAGATCACGCAGCGAGGCGATCGCGCGCAGGAACGTGTCGATGCCCTTCTGCGGGTGGATTCGCGCCACCATCCCGACCAGTGGTGCGCGACCGGCGAACGGAATCGCCGCGCGCACCTGTGCGGCCTCGTCCTCCGTCGGCATCGGTTCGGGTACGCCGTTGCGCAGTAGAACGATCCGCTCGCGCGCCGCATAGCCGCCGGCGAGCAGCAGATCGACGTCGCTCGAGGTCGATGCGATCACGCGATCGGCCCGTCGGGCGACCGCGCGCTCGGCCAGCTTTCGCAGCCCGACCGTCGCGGCTCCGTAGTTGTGATGATGAAACCCGTGCTGCTGATAAAGCAGCGGAATCCGCACGCCGAACCAGCGGCGTGCGAGCGTGCAGTGGAAGGCGGCGACGAGGCCGTGCGCGTGCAGCAGATCGAACCCGTGTTCGCGCACGAGCCGTGCCACGGCCCGCGCGGGGCCGAGCGAAACGCGTTTGGCGAAGGGCACGGAATGAACCGGCGCGCCGAGGGCGTGAATCCAGTCGACCAGCGGCCCGGGCGTCCGACACGCGACGTGCACGTCGTCACCCGCCGCCCGCAGGCCGGCCACCAGATTGCGGACCGCGAACTGCCCGCCACCGACGAACGACTTGTCGATCGCTTCGAGAATCTTCAGGGCAGCCCCCGCGCGCGGAAGGGATGAAACGGCGCCGACAGCATCCGTTCGGGTCTTGCCCGGCGACGGATTCGGCGGCGCGAGTTCACGATCGACGGCAAGAGTCGAAGCGCGTCGGCGTACCCGGGCAACGACGCCGGCGCCCGCCAGAGCGCATAGACGAAGCGTCCGAGTTCGTAGGGCAGCCAGAACGGAAGCGTGCGCAGCGCGTCGATTCCGCGTTCGCACTTCACGCGGACCAGCAGGCGATTGCGCAACGCGAGTCGCTGCTCGAAGGCGCGGCCGGGGCCGCGGTCGGTCTCGCGCAACGCGTTCTTGCCGCCGCGACGGTGCATCGCCACCAGCGACGGAACGAATCGACAACGCCAGCCACGCCACTGCGCACGCCAGGCGAGATCGAGATCGTCGTAGTACGCGAAGAGCCGCTCGTCGAACGCTTCGCCGTCCTCGGCCACGTC
>CAZDHU010000125.1:0-5143 GCA_964505355.1 uncultured Myxococcaceae bacterium
GCGTGCGGATTTCGTGGCTCATGGTGGCGAGAAAGCGGCTCTTCGCGCGACTGCCCGCTTCGGCCTGATCTCGGGCCTCGGAAAGCTCGCCGAGCGCATGATCTTTCAGCACCTCGTACGCGAGGGCGAGCAGCAGTAGCGACCAGATCATGAACTGTGTCGCCGGAAATCGGGTCGCCTCGACACCGGGCGGCAAACGCACGAGCGGCTCGAGACCGTTTGCGATCGCGATCTGAATCCCGGCCACGTGAAGCGAAGTGACGACGCCCCAGAAGAACCCCGAACGCCGCCCTGCGCACAGCATGGCGGCGACGGGAATCACCCCGAGGAAGAGAAACGGCGCGGGCGAACGACCGGCCGTGATGACCACGATTCCGCCAAAACCGACGAAGAGCAGGCTCACGAGAAGGTTGCCCGCGATCGCCAGCGAACCGGTGACGCGAAGCACGACGGGAACCAGCGCGGTCGCGGCCACCACGGCGCCGAAGAGCATCGCGTTTGCGTGGAGACCGACGCGAATCTGCTCGCTCACGCCGACCGCCCCGATCGTGATCGCCAGCAGCGTTCCCGCGAGGATCGCCCGCGCGCGCAGTCGAACGTGCTCCGGCGCCGAGCGCAGGCCCGGCGGGAACATTCCCTCCTCGACGCGTTGTCGGAAGGTCGGGACCATGGGCCGGATTTCCTCTCGTCCCGCTGATCGGCGACCCCGAACGCGAGGTGGACCGAATTTCCGAACCGCACGGAACGTTTCGTGACGAACCCGGCCGCCATTCGGGCAAACGGCCCGCGGGTCGACCGGGTGATCTCCGGAGCGGACGCGCGGCCGCTGCCGCCGGCCTCGCGCCACGCGGTAAGGTCGACGCGGTGAATCTCTCACCCCGCGCGCCTTCGCGACGCGAACACAAAGCCGCGACACGCGGGGCTTCGTCGCCTCCGCTCGCCCGCCGGCCGGAACCGCCCCGGGACGCGGCGAAGAGCCCGAATGCACCGTCACCGATCGCGCGGCTGCTCGCTTCGACACCCGTCCTGCTCGACGGTGCGTTCGGCACTGCGTTGCAGGCGCGCGGACTCGCACCCGGCGACTGCGCCGACCGATGGAATCTGGTGCGTCCCGAATGCGTCGAAGCCGTGGCACGCAGCCACGTCGACGCCGGCAGTCGGGTGATCCTCACCAACACCTTTCGCGCCAATCGGGTCGCGTTGCGGGCCGCCGGCCTCGCGTCGCACGTTCGCGCGATCAACCGTGCCGGAGTCGAACTCTCGCTCCGCGCGGCCGGCGATCGCGCCCTCGTCTTCGGCTCCGTCGGCCCTTCCGGCCGTTCGTGTTCGGCGGGCGACGTGGACGAGCGCGCGCTACGTGACGCCTTCGCCGAACAGATCGAGGCACTCGGCGAGGCGGGCGCACAGGCCGTCGTACTCGAAACCATGAGTGACCCGGCGGAAGCCGTGATCGCGATCGCCGCTTCGCGCGCGGCCGGGCTGCCCGTCGTCGCCTGCATGGTCTTCGGTTTCGGCGCCGAGGGCGACCGCACGACGACGGGTGCCCGCGTCGAATCGGCGACCCGGGTGCTGCTCGATGCGGGCGCCGACGGGGTCGGCGCGAACTGCGGAAACGGCATCGAACCGTTCGTCGCGATCTGCGCGCGCATGCGTGCCGTCACCGACCGTCCGATCTGGATCAAGCCGAACGCCGGGATCCCGTCTCGCGAGGGCGATCGCCTCGTCTACCGAACGACGCCCACCGAGTTCGCCGCCTCGGTTCCGGCCCTCTGCGCCGCAGGCGCGAATTTCATCGGGGGTTGTTGCGGCACCGGACCGGAGTTCGTGCGCGCGATTCGAAACGTGCTGGCTCCGCTCGCGTAGCGACGCCCGGCCGGCGCGCAGCGAAGCGCGCGGGCGTCGTCGTCGAGACGCCTCCTCAGCGCGCGACGCCACTCTGCGGCGACGAGACAGCTCGCGCGGATTCGCGGCCGATCGGCAGCGCGAGTCGAAACACCGTGCCGGCCGCGGGCGACGTCTCGAAGCTCACGCGGCCGCCGAGAAACTCCTCGCCGAAGAGTTTCATCGCGTAGGTCCCGAGGCCACGCCCCGCGCCGGGCTTGCTGCTGAAGTGGCGCTGGAAGATGCGCCGCGCGATCGGGTCGGGGATCGCGCCGCGATTCCAGACGTTGAACTGCAGCTCGTCTCCGGCGTGCTCGACCCACAGCTTCACCGCTTCGCCCGCACGCGAGTCTTCGGCCGCGTTCACGATCATGTTGGTGAGCACCCGACTCAGCAACGGAACGTCGGTCGTCAGCTCCAGGTCGGCAGCGAGATCGAGACGCTGCAGCGTCTTTCCGGTCAGCGCGGGATGATTCGACAGCTCGCGCGCGAGGTCGCCGAGGATCCGTGAGACCGAAAGCGTGCGGCGGGTCGAGGGACGAGTCCCCGGGTCGACGCCGACCAGCGCACGCTGCATCGCGATCTCCTCGACCAGACGATCGATCAGCAGCCCGAGCTCGGTCCGTGCATCGGCGAGGCTCGCCTCGGACCGCGGCGTCGCGAGCCACTCGACCACACCGACCAGACACTGAATCGTGTTGTTCAGGTCGTGGAAGAAGGAGCGTTCGAGCGCCGCGCGGGTTTCCTCCTGCGAGATGTCCTGCAGATGGACGAGAACGAATCGCTGTTCGTCGAACTCGATCGACTGCGCCTCGACGCGAAGGCACAGGTCACGCGGCGCGCCGTCGCGCAGCAGACGCAGCGCGCACCTGTGTTCGCCCGCGTCCTTTCCCTGCAGTGCGAGCATCGTCGCCACGACCTGCCCGCAGGTCGAACACCATTCGGTGGTGCCGCAGCCGCCCGGCATCTCGTGCGCGTGCACGCATCCGACGGCTTCGCCGACACGCATGCCGAGCGCGGTACCGGGATCGTCGATCCCCATGAAGTCGAGCAGCCGGTGATTCAGCGTCAGGATCTGGCGCTGCGAATTGAGAATCGCCACCAGCCCGCCGGACGATCGAAGAACGCCGTCGATCACGGGATTGTGACTGACGAGCTGAATCGACTTCTCGAGATCGGCCGGAGCGGCACGGGCGGCCGGAGCGAAGTGTGTTTCTGCATCCCTGTGCGTGGTCATGAGAGATTCCTCCCGCGGGCGAGCCCGCAAGGCACGCCGGAAAGGAACGGCAACGAGACGACGCGGCGGCCGCATTGTACGCCGGGCCGGACCCATCCTGTCCAATGGTTTCAAACCCAATCGAGAGGATTCGGCAGCCGCCCGGCCGGCCGCGATGCGCGTGACGCCGGCGCGCGATCAGCGTGGGGAAAACCGAGTCGGTTCCGCGCGCCGGGCCTCGAGCGGAGCGCCCCGCGGACTTCGCCGGTCGGCTGGTCACCGCCTCGTCGCACCGCGGATCGGTGGGCGACCGCGATGCGGTCGCTGGCCGACAGCCTCCCCTCGCCGGGCCCCGGGGCGCGGCGTCACCGGCTCGGGTACACCTCCCGGGCTGCGCGCGCCGGTCGCCGCCCGCGAGGAGGAAACGCGATGTCCGGGATCACCGTCGGAGAGTTGCTGGTTCGTTGTCTGGCCGCCGAGGGCGTCGATCTGCTGACGGGCATCATCGACGGCGCGCACATCCCGATCGTCCTTCACACCGCGAAGTACGGCATTCGATACGTCAACGCGCACCACGAAGAGGCGGCCGTGCACGTGGCCGAGGGCTACACGCGGATCGCGCGCCGGCCTGCCGCAGTGATCGGGAATCCCGGCTGCGGCACGGGCAACATGCTGGCCGGTGTCGTCAGCGCGCACGCCGAAGGACATCCGGTGCTCGCGATCGGGTCGCTGCGCTCGCGTCTCAAGACCGACCCGAATCGCGGCGGCGCGTGGCAGGCGGCAGACACGGAAAGCATGGCGCGGCCGATCACGAAGTACGCGGCCACCGTGCGGCAGTGGGAGCGACTGCCCGAGATGGTGCGCGCGGCCTTCCGCGCGATGATGACCGGCCGGCCCGGACCGGCGTACCTCGCGATCCCCGACGAGCTGCTGGCCGAGACGATCGACGAGACGCGGCTGCCCCCCGTCTACGAGGCATCGCGCTACCGCGTCCTCGACATGGGCGAAGGCGATCCGTCGCGGATCGAGCGCGCGGCCGAGTTGCTCTCGAAATCGCCGCGCGTCTTCGTGCACGCGGGCAAGGGCGTTTCGTGGGCGGATGCGTCGAGCGAACTGGTCGCCCTCGGCGAGCATCTCGGCGCGAGCTTCAGCGCGAGCCTCGGCGCGCGCGGCGTGATTCCCGAGAACCACCCTCACTACTTCCATCCCTTCGATCTCGGAGGCGCGGGATTGGCCCGCGCCGAAGCCGACGTGGTGCTGGTCGTGGGTGCGCGACTCGGCGAGTACGACGGCTGGGGCGGACCGCCGATGTGGGGCGACCCGTCACGACAGACGACGATTCAGATCGATTCGGATCCGATGTCGATCGGCCTCAATCGCCCCGTCGACCTCGCGATCGTCGCCGACGCGAAGCGCGCGCTCGCCGCACTGCTCGCCGCCGTGCGCACCCGCTTCGCCCCCCGCGGAGCACCGCCCGATCTCGCCCGTCACCGCGAGAAGAGCGCGGAGACCATGAAGCAGGGCATCGGCTACCTCGGCACCGAGTGCACGACGGGCATGAACCCGGGTCGTCTGGTGATGGCGGTCAGACAGTTCTTTCCGCCCGACGTGATCACGGTGCTCGACGGCGGCAACACGACACTGACCGGTGTCGCCTTTCATCCCGTCTTGTCTTCGCCGAGCTTTCTGTACTCGGTGAAGATGGGATACCTCGGCACCGGTCTGCCGTTCGCGATGGGCGCGCGACTCGCGGCGCCGGGGCGTCCGGTCTGTCTGATCACGGGCGATGGCGCTGCCGGATTTCATCTGATGGAGATGGAGACCGCCGCGCGTGAGGGTTTGCCGGTGGTGGTGATCGTCGCCGTCGACGACGCCTGGGGCATGGAGAAGACCGCGTACCGCCATCAGGGATACGGCGCTGCGGACTGGAAGAATCGCGGCATCGAGCTCGATCCGATCTCGTACGACGGCGTCGCGCGCAGCCTCGGCTGCCACGGCGAACGGGTCGACCGGGTCGAGGACGTCGCACCCGCCCTCGAGCGGGCG